>JBBSDH010000105.1:0-14326 GCA_038249605.1 Chitinophagales bacterium
AAAAAATACAAAACGCAAACACTCTCTCAACCTTTCCGCACCAGCCTTGTCTTTACCCTTACCTTGCTACCCGCAAACAACGAAAACCAACATACAGCAGCAGCATGAACATACATCCTTTAACGGCGACCATTACTGTGCTGTTTATGACATTCCTCATGGGCTGCAGCGAAAAAAACTGCACCCAACCCACGGGCGCTTGGACCAACCGCGAAGGGCAATCCCTGGTGTTCAACCCCGAAGGGAAAGGACTTTGGCTCACGCGTTTTGGTTTTACCTACGATACCGTAACCTTCAGCTACCTGATTGATTGTAAAAAAGACCCCACAACAATCGATTTAAAAGATTTCAACGAAGGGACGCAGATGGGCCAAACCTTGTACGGCATCATCGAGATGGGCACAGACAGCTCTTTCCGCATCCGTTACGAGTCGGGCGCCGACCCGTCGGTTCGGCCTGTAGCGTTCGACAGCGACCAGACGGTTAAGTTTTTTCGAAAATGATGTTTATCTTCGTTCAAACTTTTTTCGATGATCCGTTTTCTACCCTTTTTCGTTCTGTTATCTGGCGCCCTTTTTGCGCAGCCGCAAAATCCCTACACCGTACCAGAATATGCTCCCTCAAAAGCTGTTTTGGTCGAATGGGATTTCAACAACAACACGTGGGATCTTTATTCCGAACTCATCGCCCACTGCCGGGAAGCAGTCGATGTGGTTTGTGTGGTGCGCGATGCCGGTGAAGAAGCCGACATAACCCAACGCCTCACGGCCGATGGCGTTTCATCCGATAATGTATCTTTCGTTTATGTGCCCTGCGAACGCATGTGGATACGCGACCATGGCCCCTTTGCCGTACAAACATCCAATGGTGTGGCTTTTATGGATTTCAACGACAAGGCCGACAGCGGTTTAGATGAAAACCTGCCTACCAACCTGGCCCTGGAATGGAGCCTCGATTTTTACCAACGCACTTGGACGTTCGACGGCGGCAACCTGCTCGTAGACAGCTACAGAACTCTGTTTTGTACTCACGGGTTGTACGACAACAACCCCGGTATGAGCCAGCAAGCCATCGCTCAAGACCTTGAAAATTACATGGGCATCAACCGCGTGGTGGCTCTCAAAAGGCAACACGATGACTATTGGGCGCACATCGACATGCAGGCCAAGCTGCTTGACGACAGCACTTTTGTATTGTCGAGCGTAAGTTTCGGACATCCCAATTACGACAGTCTGGAATACAACTTCCAATTGCTGGCTGGCCTCGAAACACACGAAGGGAAACCTTACCGCATCCGCCGTCTTCCGCATGCCGACGACTGGAAAACATATGCCAATGCGTTGATCCTCAACAACACGGTCATCGTTCCGGTATACGACCATCCCAACGACTCCCTGGCCATCAGCACCTATGCCGAGCTGCTACCCAACCACAACATCAAAACCCTCAATTGCAACAAAATCATAGCCTGGGAAGGTGCCCTGCACTGCATCACCATGCAGTTGTTCGATGAAAACAACCTTGTTTCAACCGAACTGCCATCTTTGTTGCCGGACATGCAGCTAGCCGTTGTTCCCAATCCTGTGATTTCAGGATCGCCAGTTGGTTTGAAAATTGCAGGCGGAAGTATCATGTCCGGTACGGTGAGCATCAGCGATGCACTCGGCCGTTTGAGGCATGAGGAGCGCCTGTCTCGGTTACAGGATGAACACCTGATCTATGCTGATTTGGTGCCTGGACTGTATTACATCCAGGTGCGAAGTGCACAGGGCGTAGCAAGTGTGTCCTTCGTGGTGTATTAACGACCGTAAGCGGCCAGGTGCCTGGCAATGTATTTCCCGATGATGTCGAACTCGAGGTTTACAGCATCACCCATTTGAAGGGTTTTAAAATTGGTATGCTCCCAGGTGTACGGGATGATGGCCACTGAAAACGTATCGGCCAGAGGCTCCACCACCGTGAGGCTCACGCCGTTGATGCACACCGATCCTTTGTCCACGAGCAGGTGTTCGGGCGTAGGCTTGTACCTGAACGTGAATCGCCAGCTGCCTCCCGTTTCCAGCACAGCGGTACATATGGCGGTGTCGTCCACATGCCCTTGTACCATGTGCCCGTCGAGCCTGCCACCCATGGGCAGACAACGCTCGAGGTTCACCAATGTACCTGCATGCCATGAACCCAGATTTGTACGACGCAACGTTTCGTCGATGGCCGTCACCCGGTGCGAATGGTCGTCCAAAGCCGTCACCGTGAGGCACACGCCGTTGTGGCTCACGCTTTGGTCGATCTTCAGTTCGTGCGATAAATCGCTTTCCATTGTGAAGTGTACGTTGGCGCGGTCTTTTTCGATGTGTTTAACTTTGCCAATTGTTTCTATGATTCCTGTAAACATAAGGTTGGTCTGTTGGTCGACAAGGTGACATCTCCGACGAAGGAGGGGGTGTCACCTCACAAGTTATTGATGGTTTTTTTCTTCTTGCAGATTGGAATGCATAAACAACATGCGTGTGCCAAAGTTTTAAAGGTACATTGTTCCATTGTGAGGTATCACCTTCTCTTACGTCGGAGATGACGCCTCCCTGGCATTCACTCCTCCGGCCGCCCCAAAATTTTCCCCAAATCAAACTTTTTTTTCACCTCAACCTCCTCTTTCAAATCTTCTTGTGTGACAACCGGCGCATCGAGGTTGGACATATTTGGTTGCCCGGCATCAACCCAGGCGGTGTACCAGGCATGGCCGAGGGCGGAAATGGCCGAGCGCATGCGGCGTTCCACCATACCTTGAAGGGCGTTTTGGTAGGCGGCGGCGTAGTCGCGGCAAGGCGCCAACAAAACGCGGCCACCGCGAGTTTCGGGACACGTTTGGCGGTCGGGCGGAAAAGATACGCGCAGGGCCCATTCGATGTCGAGCACGCTATCAACCATGGCGTTGCTGGCCAGAACGGTATTCCAGTAAAATTCGGAGGTGTTGTCGATGTAGGAGGCTTTGCCTACGAGGTAATCGTATTGTTCGTCGGCAAAAAGCTCCGGGATGCGGCTTTCCCAAAAGCCGTGGATGCCATGTTGCTCCGTTTTTTGTCCGTTGTAGTTGCTGGTGGTGTGCAATGGCACGTGTGCGTCGCCGATGTAATGGCCCAGCTCGGCGCTCAGGCGCAGGATGCGTTTTGAGTTGCGCGTGCGCATGGCTTCGGTAAGGTCGCGCTGCATTTTTTGCAGGTGCCATGGCAGGATGCCATGTTCGGATAAATTTTCACGAAAAAAGACCGTTTCGAAAGGTGTCAGGATGGCACCCGTTTCGAGCAGGGGCCTAAGGGAGTCCGCCGGGAGGGCATTTTCATCGCGGTACAGTTGCGGCAACAAATGGGTGGTAAAAAAACGCCGGTAATCGGGGTGGAGATCGGGCGGCAAGGCCTGCATGCCTGCAAGCAGCAGAACCGTATCACCGTGTGTGGATACGCCGAAAAGGTCGGTGTGTTGCAGCATGGCATCGAGCCAGTTGCGGGGCAGGTCGTCGAAAGGCGGTTGGCCCCACACGTCGAGGTCGATGTAATGCCTGGGTGCTTCGTTTTTGGTGGCGTAGCGGCGCATGTCTGGATCAACAGCATGGTCGCTGATCCAGTCGATGTGTGGTTTGTAAAACACCATCATTTCCGGCGGCAGGGTAAACACGGCAAGCCGGTTGATGCGGCGGTGCGCGAAAAAGCCCCAGTCGGGACTTGTTTTCCCGTTAGGAAACTTTGTCATCCCGTCAGGGAACCAAGCTGCGGAGAGCAGCAGGAGGCAAGTGGAAAGAAAAATAAAATAACGCACGACGGTATAACTTTTTGGTTACAAACGGGTGCGCAGCAGGTTACAAAAATGGGGAATTTTTTTGAAAACCGACGGTGGAGGGAAAGGCTTTTTTGATTTTCCCCAAAAAAACTTTACAATTGTGTTTTAGAAAAGCCTAATCAGCCGAGAAGCTATGAAACCTGAAAGATTTATCCTCCCCTGCCTACTTTTTGTGTTGATGCTGTTTGCCTGCAAATCAAAGCAAACCATGGCTTCACCTGCTCCTTTTGGTGGTGATGAAACCGATGAATATGCGGTTGTAACAAATGAAGTAGAAGAGGCACCGCCACCTCCTGAGCCAATTCTTGTCGGTTCACCCGCGCCTGTACCACAGGCGCCATCTTCAGCGCCCCGGTCGATGGAAGAGGCGTCTGATGATGCGAAGTCCATAGATTTTGCTTTTCAGAAACAAGGCCGGGCCGGCATTCCGTTGTCCAAATACGCCACGGCCCAAGGTTGTTTGGGCCGATCCAAGAGCAGTTTCACGGTGGGGCTCTATCCGAAAGCAAACATGGACCTGGTTTCATTCGTGGTGTATGCCAACGACTGCGGCGGCATGAGCCTAACCATAACCGGCGTAGAAATGGCGGAAACCGCGAAAATCGCACTGACCAAAGGCAAAAACCTGATCGTACTCGAAGACTACGACATCCGTCTGCGCGGCGGCGCAAAATACACCATGACCTGCACGGGCATCGGGAGTTACGGCGGATGCAGCTCCACCAGGCCGCCGATGTTTGAGGACATCAGCAAATGCACCAACCTGGCCTCCAACAACCACCCAAGCCTTGTTTTGGACCAGAAAACAGCACCTTTTATTTTTGATTTTAAGTTTTTGTTTCAATAAGGTCGCACCTCCGCCTACAACTTTTGTCGTATTCCATTGCCCACCTGCCGGGCCTACCTTCGCCATACCGTCTGAGTATGGCGCACCCTCCCGTAACCCAAATCAAACGACATGACCACCCAAGACCACCACCTTACTCCTGGGAATAACTGCTCTCTGACCATTTCCTCGCGCGACATGTTTTCGAGTCACCGTCTCATCATTGGTCCCGGACAAACGTACCATTTTGCCGTTTCACCAACCGATTTGTGGTTCGATATGGGTTGTCCTACCAATGTCAATGGATTCAACAATGTATTTGTCAGGTGGTTTGGTAAAACGCTCCGAGTTAAGGAAGCCAAATGTTTTGCCCTCTGCGGGATTCTGAATGAAAACAAAGCAACGGCCTTCGTCATCGGTACCGAATTGCGCAAAACGTTTTCCGAAGGGGGCGTCTTATCTTTTTTTGCCAACGACGTTGAAGACTACTACGGTAACAACTTTGGAAAAATCACGCTGGAGGTATTGCGGTTGAAGTAAAAAGGGCGCCCAGCTTTGCCAAGACTTCTGAGGAGGCATCCATTTTTAAACAGGCTTCAGAGTGTTCTATTGGTTGTTTTGTCATTCCGCCAGGAAACTTTGTCATTCCGCAAGGGACTTTTATCATTCCGCAAGGAAACCCGCAACGAAAAAACGAATAGACGAAGTTATAACTTTAGGTATAGGAGGGTGTACAGCGTGTATAAAAACAGGGCTTTTTTGGTCAAAAGTTATGCATATTGAAAAAAAATTATTTATGCTGTTGTGGATTTAAAAAAGTGAGAGTATGTTTGGAGTCTGGTGTCTAACTGGTGAGTGTCAAAATCATAAGATTATGTGCTAAAGTTTGAAAAAGTTTTTAGCAGAAGGAGGCCAATGCGATTTACGAAAGTAGGGTGTTTTCAGATTTCTGTGCCCAAACTACATTTTCGCCTATTTACCAACCATCAAACCTCGAACCAAGCCGGTGTTTACAAAGGCGGAGTTGGACTTTGATGCTAGGTATTTGGCTCCAGGGAAAAGTTTGACACAGAAACTTATATACATCAGCGATACACGAAACTAAGCCACAGACCATTAAGTGCCCAAACATCCCAGCCCATGCACTACCTCTCCACCCTCTCCCTCACACTCGGAATAACCATCATCGGTCTGGCGATTTTTGGCTTTGTTTTTTTGCATGGATATACTGGAAGTACTCCAAGGACAACCCGTGGCCCGATAAGCTGTTCGAAATATGAAAATGGACTCTGGCCAGCATCGCGTTGGTCGTTTCCGCTTCCAACATCACCTACGGATTCAAGAAGCGTGATCAGGACCTTGAAGAGATGGTGTAGTTGAATAATTATGTGGATTAAATTGTCAAGGTGGAAGGCCTGGAACAAAAAATTGCCCTGAGAAAATTTTTTGCCTTTGTAACCCCCAACGGTGATTTGAAAAAAGGCTGGAAGGAATATTACGACAAGCTTTTAACCTAAAAGGAAAAATACGACAGCCTTGTAGTCGTTCAGCGCAACCTGGAATTTGAAATTGATGAAATGAACGAAAAAGGCAAAACCTTACCCCAAGCAAAAGCTTAGGCAAAATCCAAACTGGACGTCATCAAACATAAAGTGGAAAGTTTCGAGAAACCCATCCTCGATCGAAAAGACCTGTTGATGAATCAGAATAATTCTACCAATGACCTAAATTAGGAGCTGCTTAATAGAAAAGGGAGGGAATTGAAAGGAAGCTATCCCCCCCCAAACTTACCCCTTGACAACCTCCTCCCCAATCCCCTACCTTTGTAATCCAATCCAAAAAACCACCCCAATGACTGTAATCCACCTCGACGGGCGTGAATACCGGTGACGGCGAGAAAAGCCCTACAACCAAAGCCATGTCACTTCAACGCTCCATACAATTTGGCGGGGCAGCAGATCCCCGCCTGCACGAACTGGTCGATACACCCGACCGCGTGGTGGTTCGCACGCGCGACCACACCGATCCCAAAACTTTTTGGCACACCATCCCCGGCGTATCCCCGTTGCTTTCGTACCTGCAACGCGAAGACGCGTTTCCCGAATCGGGCGTGTACATCTACCGCATCGCAAAAACGGACAAGGAGGAGTCGGTCGCCTTCCGGACCCACCTCAAAGAAGTCGTCCGGGCCTCCAAAGACCCACGCATCTCCTTTATCGGCACGGTGATCATGTATGCCAATTCAGGCATTTACCAGATCTACACGGGCAACCTTTTCCTCAAGTTCCACAGCGGGGTGTCCAGCGCGGCCATCATGCACATCCTGTCGGAACACCAGCTGTCGGTGAAAAACGAACTGCACTTTGCCGTCAATGCCTTTTTCCTCGAAGCTGCCGAAGACTTGGGTAAGGATATTTTCGACCTTGCTCAAGACCTGCTCACCCACCCCGAAGTGGAATACGCGCACCCCGAACTC
Source organism: Chitinophagales bacterium (assembly GCA_038249605.1). Classification (GTDB taxonomy): domain Bacteria; phylum Bacteroidota; class Bacteroidia; order Chitinophagales; family Saprospiraceae; genus M3007. The sequence goes on from JBBSDH010000105.1 coordinate 7,134, forward strand.
GTGGTGCGCCGCAAAAGCATTCAGGAAAACCCCACGCAGAACCCCGGTGGCATTCTCAGCCTGCAACACGATTGGGTACTCAACAAAATAAACGCTCCCATAGCCTGGGGAACCACCCGGGGAAAAGGCGTGCGCATCGCCATCATCGACGACGGGCTAGAGCTCTACCACCCAGCTTTTGCTGGCAAAATTGTAGCTCCACGCGACATGCAGGACCGCGGCACCGGCCGTCCACCCGCTCACCAGTTCAGCGAATGGCACGGGACGGCCTGCGCCAGCATCGCCTGCTCGGCCGACCCGCAGGCGCCCGGCGTGGCGCCCGAAGCACTGCTTATGCCCATCCGTTCCATGGGCCTGGGCTCGGTACTCGAATCAGAAGCCTTTTACTGGGCCGCCCAAAACGGCGCCGACATCATCTCGTGCAGCTGGGGCCCGCCCGACGGCGATCCACTCAACCCCTCCGACAACCTCGAACCCTATCCCATACCCGACCATACCAACCTGGCCATCGGGTACGCCGCCCGGCAAGGCCGCGGAGGACGGGGCTGCGCCATCTTTTTTGCCGCAGGCAACGGCAACGAACCGGTGTGGTACGATGAATACGCCTCACACTGCGATGTGATGGCGGTGGGCGCAACCAACCGCGACGATAAAAAGGCTGTGTATGCCGATTTTGAAAGTCCGCTGTTCTGCTGCTTCCCAAGCGGCGAATACGAACCTTTCGAAGGAAGTCTGCGACAATTGTACGGCGTGAAGGTGGCCGACCGTCTCGGCGCCGACGGACAGGACTCCGGCGATTATTTCGGCTTTTTTGCCGGCACCTCGGCCTCTTGTCCTGGCGTGGCCGGCGTGGCTGCCCTGGCTTTGTCGATGGCGCCCAACCTTAGCCGAGACGAACTCAAATCCATCCTCGCCCGCTCGTGTTTACGCGTAGGCGATCCCCGCCAATACAACACGGATGGCCTCAGCGAGCAATTCGGATACGGGCTCATCCAGGCCGACCTCGTAGTTTTCAACACCCTTCAACACCTCACCCCAACCAACTCGACTGTCATGAACACACCCTCTGATTCGGTGAAAGCCATTGCATTGCACATCGGGATCAACAATGTGGATCCCGGCTTTTACAAAAACAACGTACCGCCACTCTTTGGCTGCATCAGCGACATGGAAAAGATGGAAGCTCTCGCCCGTCAGAAAGGTTTTACAACCATGGTGATGCGCAACCAAGAGGCTACCCGCGAAGCCATCCTTAAGTTTCTGGAAGAGCAGGCACTTGAACTCAACCAAGGCGACATGCTGCTTATTTCTTATGCTGGTCATGGCGCTTCATTGCCCGACGTGGAAGGCGATGAAACCGATGAAAACGATGAAGCCTGGGTTACGTACAGCGGTTTTCTCACCGACGACGAATTGTTCCGCTCTTTGGACTATTTCAGAGAAGGCGTGCGCGTGCTGCTGGTTTCGGACTCATGCCACAGCGGTACGATGAACAGGCAATTTGCCGCCTCCCGATCGGGTATTGCCCTGCCGCGCGGCGGCACCCAACGGGCTCGGTTTCTGCCACCCGAAGCAGTAGCGCAAATCCTGAAAGACAACAAACGTCCGGCCCGGGCCCTGCGCACTGGCTTTGGCAGAAGCCGTGCCACCATCGGGCACAAAGCGTCCATTTTGCTGCTTGCAGCCTGTGAAGACAACCAGTTCGCCATGGAAAACAGCGAAGGCGGCGTGTTTACCAGCAGATTGCTGGATGTTTTGAACGCCAACGGCGCCGCCATCGATTACCAGGGTTGTATAGCCGCCATCAAAGGGAAAATGCCCATCACCCAGATACCCAAGCTGGAACCGCTCGGACAAGCCATCAACCAATTCATTGCTCAGGTTCCGTTCAGCATCCAACCTGGGGAGGCTACCGGCTCGTCCGCCCCACCGTTGAAAAACAACAGGAAAAAAACCAAAGTGGTCAACCTGCTCGTGGATACGGACCGGCGTATGCTCCGTTCAGTACCACCTCTCGGCTCCCGCGATGTCTCAACCCGTGAAATCAGCGTAATCAACCAGGTGGTGGATGGCACCGATCTGAGCGGCCGGACCGAATGGGACAAAGCCTACCAACTGCTGCTTGAGTACAACGACCCAAGCATCAAATTCATAGAGCCCGACATCCCGGGTGATGTGTTTGTGGATCCCGGCACCGATCAGGAAGCACAAACAGGCCGCTCCACCGATGGCCAGGGTTTCATTGCCACCTACCCCAACCCAGAAGAGGATCCATACCGGGTGTCTGAACCGTTCATTTGGCACCTCGACAACGACCACAGCCAACTTCAGGCCGCCAACGAGCTGGTGTTCCCGGGCATCATTACTGGTGAGGAGCCGCCCAACAACGACGATCTGGTGAAAATCGCCCACATCGATACCGGCTTTTACCCCCACACGCCAACCATGCCGCTGTACATCGATATGGATGCCGATGTACGGTTCAAGCTCAACGGCGATGCGGCCAACGGTGCCGAGGATTCCGACCAACCCATCGCCATCGCCGAGCAGGAAGGCCACGGCAACGCGACCCTTTCCATTCTGGCCGGGCGTTACGTGACCAAACAGGAAACCGGAGGCCTCTACGAAGGCTATTTCGGCGCCATCCCGTTTGCAAGGGTTCTGCCGCTGAAAATCAGTGAAACGGTGGCCCTGCTTTCCGGAAAAAAATTCCAGAATGCCGTGGAATACGCCATCAAAAATAAGGTGAACGTAATCTCCATGTCGATGGCCGGCTGGCCTTCCCGCGCCATGGCCGATGCGGTCAACAAAGCGTACGATAACGGCATCGTTATCGTCTCCGCTGCGAGCAACTGTTTTGCAAAAGGATTTGGAAAAGTGATGCCGCCAACGGTGTTGTACCCGGCGCGTTTCGACCGTACGATCGGCGTTGTTGGCGCAATGGTGAATCACAAACCTTATCTGGTCAAGTTTGGGAAACAAGCCCGCGCCGAAGGTGGCGATTACATGCAAATGTGCTACGGTCCGAAAGAAGCCATGAAAACGGCGATCGCCGGTTATTCGCCTAACGTCAGTTGGTTCAATAAAAACCGCGACACTGCGGCAAGAGCGGGCAGGTTTTTTGTGAGGACAGGTGGCGGAACCTCCAGTGCAACGCCCCAGGTAGCGGCGGCGGCGGCCTTGTACATCCAAAAATACAAAAAGGTGTTTGATGCCCTTCCCGTCGACGAGCGTTGGAAAATCGTCGAAGTTGTTAAAAAAGCCCTTTTCGAATCCGCCGATTGTGAGAAGCAGTACGAGGAGTATTTCGGCAATGGTATTTTACGCGCTAAGGATGCCCTTCATGAAGACTTTGATGCCGCAAAATTGTTGAAAACGATCAAAGACAAGGCGCCAGAAGCCAAAACCAAAGGATTTTTCAACAATCTTTTCAGTTTGTATAAAAGAAGTATCGGCGGTGCCGACAAGATGCTGGAGATGATCCGTGAAATGTTGCAAACCGAACTGATGCAACTGATGCACCGCGACCCGGCGTTGTACCGATTCTTGGAATACGACCTGACCGATGAAACGGTTGAGCTCGAGGAAAACGAAAAACAGGAACTGATTGCTGCGGTACTGAATTCCAGATTGGCTTCCGATCACCTCAAAAGCAACCTGAGTTTGTTGTACAATCCATCGGTAGGCCCCAGCCTGCGCTCGGGTGATGCCGGTGATTTACCGTTTGCAGGCGTGCCTGCCCAGGGTGAAGCCTGCCATGTAAACTTCAGGACCGAAAACATGAACTGTAGGGTCGTGCGTGAAAACAAAGGCGTTTACGCCGATGAATCGTCCGATTTGGTGGTTGATGAATTTGAAATTGAAATCAGCGCGATGTCTTCCCGGGGCGGCGAAGTGATGTTCGATATGGTGACCAACCTGGAAGAAGAGGGGCGTCAGGGTGTTGTACTGACCGAGTTTCAGGAAGGGGATGAGGTTTTGTACCAGTGGACTTTTGAAGACACGCCGGCACAAGGCAATCAGGCACGCAGTTTTCGCGCGGTAACCGGACCGGCACGTGGTTCTTTCATTGTTGACCTGAGCAATTTTCAACAGGCGCAAACCCGCGGAGGCGGATTCAAACCCGGTCGTTTTATTTTAAAACTTTTCAGTTGGTTGAAACCCAAAGGGCCGAAGGTTTTGAAGGATGTTCTTTCCAAATCGGCCGAAGAAAAATATGGGTTGTATTTGTACGATTTGAAACGGGCAGCCGACGATAAAGGGAAAAACTGGATACCCATTTCCGAAATGCCGGATGTTTGGGAAAAAATCGGCAAATCAGTGAACCCACTACTAATCCTGGTGCCCGGCACGTTCAGCAAAATTGAAAAAGGATTTGATGAGTTGCTGAGTGAAAACGGAAATGTGAAAATTTTGGCCGCTACACATTTCCAGTACGCACTTGGCTTCAACATGCCAACCGCTGCGCATGGTGTCAAGCAAAACGTGGAGTGGCTGGACAAGCAGCTCAATGGCAACCTTTTAAACAAAAGTTGCCATATTTTGGCACGCAGCCGGGGAGGTTTGGTAGCGCGTTTTGCTTTTGAAAAACATTGGAAAGGTAAAAATAACGCACCACTCAAACTCTCCAGACTGGTAATGACCGCCACGCCCAACCAAGGAACACACATAGCCAACAGCGACCACTGGAAAGACATGATCAACATAACGACCAACCTGCTTGGAAAGGTCTTCATTCCCGCCAGTCCGGCATTCGAAACCATCGGAGTGGTGATCAAAGCCATCGTGAACAATGTTGTGGAACTGCCGGGCATCGACGACCAACAACTGGACGGGCCATTCATCACGGATCTCAACAACACACTGGAAAAGGGATCGATGGATAATTACTTCATTACCACATCCAATTACGAACCCGGCAGTATTCTTGGAGCCTTTTTTGATAAAATTCTGTACGATAAAAACATCTTTAAAGGCATGGTAAACGATAAGGTGGTGCCGCTCGACAGCGCACGGTTTAAATTGAGGCCCCTTCCGCAACAAGTGGTATTTAAAGAAGACCACGTGCTGCTCCTTGGGCGTTCGGAACGCATCAACCACTTCGCCTACCTTAGGTTCAAACACGAACAGTCGGTAAGCTGGATTCTGGAAAAACTGACAGAGAAAACACAACCATGAAAACCACAGAACACAGCCTGACCTAGAAGCTTCCCAAAGTCGTGCTGGAAAAATACGCCATTCATGATTCTTTGGAAATCGTGATGGAAGAAGTCTGGATCATTCTCCGGCCAGTTAAAACCGCTCGGGAAGGTTGGGAACAAGCGTTTCAACAAATGCACGAACACGGCGACGATGCCTTGCTCATCGACTAACCTCACTGATCAATCTCCGCCGTTTCCGCTGTCGCCGACGTATCCAGCACGATTTTTTTCTTCTTGTTCAGTCCCAGTTTTTCCAATCCCTGATCGAAGATATAATACACCACGGGTACCACTATGAGCGACAAAAACATCGACGAGCTCAAACCGCCGATGATGGCCCATGCCAAGCCGTTTTTCCAGTCCGCTCCGGAGCCCTGCGCCAATGCGATGGGCAACAAACCGATCACCATGGCGATGTTGGTCATGAGTACAGGCCGGAAACGCAGTTTGGTGGCTTGCAACAGCGAATCCATCAACGCCACGCCTTGTCGCTGAAGTTGGTTGGCAAAGTCGACCACCAAAATGGCGTTTTTACCCACAAGGCCAATAAGCATGAGCAAACCCAGTCCAGTAAATACCGTCAGGTTTTCGCCGGCCAAAGCCAAAGCCAGAAAGGCGCCAATCACCGAAAGTGGGATGGATACAAGCACCACGAGCGGGTACACCCAGTTGTCGTACAATGCTACCATGATGAGGTACACGAGCAGTAAGGAGGTCCACAAGGCAAATCCCATGGTGCCCAGGCCTTGCTCCTGTCGTTTCAGGTCCCCGCCGTATTTAATCACGGTTCCAGTTGGCAAATCGAGTTGGTCGAGTCGCGCCTTGACCTCGCGCGACACGGTGCCGTTGGGGCGGCCGATCACCTGAGCTTCGATCAGCATCGAGGTGGTGCGGTCGCGGCGCTCCAAGCGGGTAGGCGCCGTGCCTTCAGTTACTTGAGCAAATTGATTGAGGTAAACCGTATTGCCTACGGGGTTCACAAACGACACGTTGCGTATGTCTTCGGCACTGCGCCGGTCAAACGCATCGAGCGCGATGCGGATGGGGTATTCGAATTCTCCGTCGCGGTACTTGGCGTCGGTGTTTCCGCTGAAAGCCGTTTGCAACGTAAGGCCTACCTGCGCCATGGCGAGTCCGTTGTCGGCCATGCGTTGGCGGTTTACCTCCACTTTTACCTCCGGATTGCCGCTTTCCACCGTAGCCGCTATTTCCACACAACCGGGTACGGCAGCCATTTCTTTTTTCACCGTTTCGGCAAGCTTGAGCAGACTGTCGAGGTTGGGTCCATTTAGTTGCACCTCGATGGGTACCGTCGTTAGTCCCATCATGTCGATGTTCGAGGTGCCTACCCTGGCGCCGGCGATGATTTCTTCGAGCTGAACCTTGGTTTGCTGGGCAAAAATCTTGGTTGAAACTGTTCGGGGTTTGCCAAAAGGTGTGAGGAAAACCTGGATTTCCGCAATGTTTGGGGAGTTTACACCGTACGATTTGTTGTTGGTGCCTACAATGGAAAAAGTGCGCACCACATCGGGCTGCTTGCGCAACCAGGCGTCCACTTCTTTGGCCACGGCATTGGTTTGGGTCAAAGAGGCGTCTTTGGGGAGGTTAATGTTGATTAGAAATTCTCCGCGTTCCCCCGCTTCCAAAAAAGCGCTTCCTATAAAACCGGCTTTCAGCAACCAGATGCTCCCGAACAACAGGAGAACAGCCGTGAGAATGGTGACGGTCCTCGAAAGTCCATTACGCAAAGCCATACCAAGTACGCGTACAAAGCCGTCGGAAACCCAGTCGAGAAAAGATTCAAAACGCAATATGAATTTTCCCCACAGGGTTTTGCCCTCAAACTTGTTCAGCTTTCCAAAACGAGACGTAAGCCAGGGCACCAAGGTAAACGACACGAGCAGCGACATAAGCGTGGAAACAAGCACCGTCATGCAAAACTGCCGCAACAGGTTGGGTACAAGTCCCACCGTGAATACAATGGGCAGGAAC
>JBBSDH010000106.1:0-14152 GCA_038249605.1 Chitinophagales bacterium
CTTTTTCTTGTTTCACGTGTCGAATAAATTTTCTTTTTTTTTTGTTTTAAATTTTTTCTCCGTGTTCCTCTAGGCGCCCGGGTTGGGTCCTCCAAACCCCCCCACCTCCTGGCGAACCTCCTCCTAGTGCCGCGTCCAGTGCATGATACAGTTTGGCGAGACCTGTATTTTGCTCAATTAGGCATGAGGAGGGCGAAATGCGGGACATTTTAACCGACGAATAACGACATTAAGCGAAAAATAGGGCCGCGAAACTGCATGTCATTCACTGGACGCGGCACTAAAGCACCTGAAACCCGTGTACGTAGGGGTCGTCGTCGTCGAATAAAATGTGGTTGAAGCCGTGGATGATGGCCCAGCCTTCGATGCTTGGCACGATGGCGGGTATGCCAGCAGCGTCGGTTTCATGCTCGATGCGGCCGGTGAATTTGGATCCGATGATGCTTTCATGGACAAACAAATCGCCTTTTTTCAATTTCCCCTTGGCATACCACTGAGCCATACGCGCCGATGTGCCAGTACCGCACGGCGACCGGTCGATGGCTTTGTCGCCGTAAAACACGGCATTGCGCGCTGTGGAAGTGGGGTCGAGTACTTTGCCGGTCCACTGCACGTGGCTCATACCGTTGATGGTGGCGTTGTGTGGGTGTACAAACGTATGTTTTTCGTTCACCTTTTTGCGGATTTCCCGGCTCCAAGCAATGAGCTGGTCGGCGGCATAATGTTCCATGCCCGCAAAGTTTTCCTGCGGATCGATGATGCCGTAAAAATTGCCGCCGTAAGCAACGTCAAGTTTTAGGTGCCCAAGTCCGGAACATTCCACTTCTATGCCTTCGGAATGCAGGTATGACGCCACATTGGTGATGCGCACCGATTTTACTTTGAGGCCTTCCATAACGTACGTGGCCAGCACCAGTCCCGCTGGTACTTCCAGCCGCAACACGCCGTCGGTTTTGGGCGTCACCAGGCCTTGTTCCAGCATGATGGTGACGGTACCGATGGTGCCGTGGCCACACATGGGCAGGCAACCGCTGGTTTCGATGAACAGGATACCTATGTCGTTCGCGGGGTCGGAAGGCGGGTAAAGGATACTGCCCGACATCATGTCGTGCCCGCGGGGCTCGTACATGAGTCCGCGCCGGATCCAGTCGTATTCGCGCAGAAAATGCTGGCGTTTTTCACTCATGTTGGCGCCATCGAGGATGGGACCGCCGCCCGCCACCAACCTTACCGGATTGCCGCAGGTGTGCGCATCGATGCAAAAAAAGGATTTGATGGCCATATTTACCAAGCTTTTGGGGTGAATACGCCGTCGACGAAACGTTGTAAACCCAGCGGATTGCCGTTTTTCAGGGCGTCGGGCAGGAGCTCGTCCGGACAGTTTTGAAAACACAGTGGACGTGCGAAACGCAGGATGGCTGCCGTTCCCACGGAGGTGTAACGCGCGTTGGTAGAGGCCGGGAACGGACCGCCGTGGTGCATGGCATGGGTTACTTCCACTCCGGTTGGCACGTTGTTGAACACCAGGCGACCGCATTTTTCGCGGATGGCGGCGATGAAACCGGCGTTTTCCAGAAGGTCATCGGTTTCGGCCATGAGGGTGGCGGTGAGTTGTCCGGAAAGCCGACGCGCAGCTTCCAACATTTGTTCCTGCGATTCGCAAAGAACAAGGACAGAAAGTGGACCAAAAACTTCTTCCTGTAGCTGCGGATTTTTTACAAACTCGGCACCCTCGGCGGTAACCAGCAGAGGCGCTCCATCCAGGTCGCTGAAATCGTCGCCTGCCACCAGGTTTACGCCTGGTTCGTTCAAAAGCCGATGGCTTTTTTCCCTATAATTTTGTGCAATGCCATCGTGCAGCATGGGCGCAGGAGCTTTGGCGGCCATCATTTCAGCAAGTTGTTTTTGGAAAATTTCAAAAGCTTCGCTTTGCACACCAAAAACGAGACCCGGGTTGGTGCAAAATTGTCCGGCGCCCAACGTCACCGAATCGGCTATTTGCGCAGCCAGTTGTTCGCCGCGTTGTTGCAAAGCTTTTTCAAAAACAAAAATGGGGTTCACGCTGCCCATTTCTGCAAAAACCGGGATGGGTTTTTCCCTTTGGTTGGCCAAATCGAACAACGCCTTACCTCCGGCAAACGAACCGGTAAAGGCCACGGCGGCCGTGAGTGGGTGTTGTACCAAGGCATGACCTGTCTCGTAGTCGCCTTCCACTTGGACAAAAACACCAAAAGGCATACCCGTTTCTTCGGCGGCTTTGGTGATGGCTGATGCTACAAGACGGGCGGTTTCAAGGTGCGCGGGATGGGCTTTCACCACCACCGGACAACCGGCAGCCAACGCGGAGGCCGTATCGCCGCCTGCCGTGGAAAATGCGAGCGGGAAATTGCTGGCGCCAAACACCACAACAGGACCCACCGGTACGAGCATTTTGCGCAGGTCGACACGTGGCAACGGCTGCCGGTCGGGCAACGCCGTATCAATCACACCATTTACCCACGAGCCTTCCTCCACATGGTTGGCGAACATGCGCAGTTGACCGCACGTACGTCCGCGCTCGCCTGTGATGCGCCCTATTGGCAGGTTGCTTTCGCGGCTTGCCGTTTCCAGCAGCTCATCGCCAAGGGCTTCGATGGCATCGGCGGCGGCGCGAAGGAAGGCAGCTTTGGCTTTGCCCGTGGTGTCGCGGTAGATTTCGAAAGCCTGTGTGGCGGCAGTAAGTGCGGAGTTTGGATTGTTGTTCATAGTTTGGGCAGGATTGGACGGCTTTTCAAACCGGTTTCCAGGATGTTGATCACGCGTTGGCGTTCGGTACCTTCAAGGGTGAGGCGCGGTGCGCGCACGGCTTCGGTGCCGATTCCTGTGTAAAGCTCGGCAAGTTTGATGTATTGTACGAGTTTGGGATGGATGTCGAGTTCCAAAAGTGGTAAAAACCAGCGGTAAATGGACAGTGCTTCGGCGGCGCGGCCTTGTTGGATGAGCTGGTAAATAACCACGGTTTCGCGTGGGAAAGCGCACACCAGTCCAGCCACCCAACCATCGGCGCCCATGAGCAGTTCTTCCATGGCGAGGGTATCCACGCCACACAGGATTTTTAGGCGGTCGCCGAACGCATTGCGTAAACGTGTTACATTCGACACGTCGCGCGTCGATTCTTTCACGGCCTGGATGTTGTCGTGGTCGCGCAGGAGTAGTTCGAACATGGGCAAGGTGACCTCCACCTTGTAGTCCACCGGGTTGTTGTACACCATGATGGGTTTACTGGTGGCGTCGGCCATGGCTTTGAAAAACGCCACCGTTTCGCGGTCGTCGCTTTTGTAGCGCATGGGTGGAAGGGCCATGAACCCGTCTGTTCCCAAATCGTCAGCTTTTTGAATGTACGACACGGCGCGGCGTGTGGCGCCTTCAGTCACGTTGAGGATGACCGGCACACGGTGGTTTACATGGTTTAGAGCAAAAGAAAGCAGGTCGAATTTTTCTGCATCGTCGAGCGTGCTCGCTTCGCCGAGGGTTCCGCCGAGGACGATGGCATCTACGCCGGCTTCTATTTGCGCGTCGAGGTTTTTGCCAAAAGTGACGAGGTCGAGGGTGTCGTCGGGGTTGAATTTGGTCGTTACGGCCGGGTAAACACCTTTCCAGGATACGTGCATGGTGGGTGGGTTTTAAAAGGTGTCGACCGTTGGGAGACACCTGAGTGATTTTTCATTTATTACAGGCCAAAGGTCATCAGATTAACAACCAAGATTAGCGAACTTTTTACCCAAATCATAAAATATAATGGTCTAATGATCGCAACATCACTCATGTTTTGTCAATATTAGCCTTAACAACCGCGCGAATTTCAACAGGGTTTTCAAAATGATTGCAGGGAAAACACCTATGGAATTTCTACATGAAAAACGTCTTTTTTCAGAAAGCAATTAACTTTGGACACCAGACACCCAAAAAAACCATGCTTAAATAGATCCAAAACAGCGAAAAAACGACGTGTACCGCCGTTTCAAACTTTTTTCCACGCCACAAATCGGTGGAATACACAAAAAACTGGAAGATCAGCCGCAGCGTCCAGAATACCCACAAACCGAAAGCAACTTTACGGCCCAGGTTTGTTTCCACCAATTCGTTGGCGGAAGTGAGACACAAAATACCCATCAAAAACACCACCAGTGCCACAAAAAACGTGTGTACGTACATCAATTGACGGTTGAGCAATTGCAGGCTTTTCAGTTCGTTTTTCCAGCCGAATCGTTTGGGGAAAATGACGTGAACCAGCGACAAAACGATGAGCAAAACGCCAATAATTTTAAGGTGTAAAACCATGTTTGTTGAGGATAAAAACGCTTAAAAACGGGGTGATGTTGAATTGTTTTTCAACGTGCAGTTTTGCATTGTCAAACGTTTTTATCCATGTTTTTTTCGATAAAAAATGAAAAAATCCAATGTTGTAGGCAATGAAATTCGGCAGATCACGCAGGTGTTCAACTACGACCACCACGCCGTCGGTTTTCAACAAACGCCGCACTTCGGTGAAAAAAACGACGCGTTCGGCATCGTTGCGGATTTCATGGGCCGTCAAAAGGACAAATACGGCATCGGCCGCACCTGTAGGCAACAGGATCTGATCGGTTTCAACTTTCAACGTGCACGGGTACGGCGGATAAGCCTTACGGGCGCGTTCAATCGAAATTTCGGTGTGTTTGGCAGGGTCGTAAAAATCGAACACCCGCAGATCGGCTTGGGGATAACGCGCGTTCAGCAAAACACTGGTTTCATCAAAACCAGCGTGGATGTTGACCAAAACATCGTCGTCGATGATTTGCTCTTCTTTGAGCCACGACAAAGCATACAACGGTGAAAGGTCGTACACGTAAAACGACACCAGCAGCGACATTACGGTAACAGCGCCTCCAAGGGCCAGCAATAGGAAAACATACGGGGTGTATTTTCCCTGATAAAACATGTTCAGAACAATTAAAACTACGGCGACCAAAACAGCCAGTACGTAAAAATGCCAGTTGAAACGAACGATGTTGAATACGCCCTGGAAAGGTTTTCTCACCCGTTCCAACGCTCTTTTTTTCCTTTTTCCCACAGGTAGGGTATGTTTTCGATGATGAAAGCATTGGCAAGAACCAAACCTTTAAGGTTCAGTTTTTCCACAAAACCGATGTGCTGGTGTACGACGTTGACGGGTTGAGGCGTCCAGTTTTCCCGAACGCCTTCGATGATGAGCACTTCTTTCTTTTCCGGTTCGTAAGTAAAAGTAAAAGGCAGCGGACCGGCAAACCGGCGCGCCGTTTTCCAGTCGGCAAAAGGCGAACCAGCCGGCAAAACGGCAGCTTCCGGGTGTCGGTCGACTGTGATGTCGAAATCCGATTTTGCCGAATGGAAGCGCAGGGTGTTGTCGCCGGGTTTTGAGGAAATGTCGGTAAGTGTGTAATTGTAATGGGTAAAAACATTGCCTGTCAAAGCCATCAGCCGTTTGTTGGTTTCGGATTTGAGGATGTACAACCCCCGCAGGCGTTTGCCGGCGTTGGTGGTGTAACGCACAAAAAGGCGGTAACCCACCAGCATAAAATCATTGCCCAACCATGTTGGGAACCCTTTGGGCCTCAGATGCCGCGTATCCACGAGCGCCACGGCGAGGAAACCCCATTGATCGTCGTGGGTATCCAGGGCGAGGCATTCGGGTAAAAAAGGCTCGAGCACTTCCTTCGGTGCTGCAAAGGTGAGTACCAGAGAGTGTTTGAAAAAAGCTTCAACGGCGAACGGATGATCTTTCAGCGATGCCAGCATGTTGGGCAGATTTGGTTTGCAGTACAAACGTATTGAAATACACTGCAATTACAAATAACAGTGCAAACAAACTGTTCCTCTTTCTGCTTTGATTATTTGGATGTTTTTTTTGATGGAGAAAATTGGTGACCATTTGGAAAATCCATTTGAAGGTTCTTACAACGATATACCAATTATGAGTATTTCCAGAAGCATCGAGATTGATTTACGCCAAATGATTGATGATGAAAATATTCTGCCTCGAATAACCAGCCAAGAGGGTTTTTTGATGTAGTTGGTCGACGATCCAGGCTGTAATACCCAGCGACAATACCTGAGAATACAAATGACTGTATCTTTCGGCATGAAACTGTCGCTTCCTCTCCTCCTGCTCCTGGCTTTCTCCGCCGCCGCACAAAAACCATTTGATCCCGTTCCTTTCGTCAACCCATTCATCGGTACCGGCGGGCACGGGCATACGTTTCCCGGCGCTACGGCGCCTTTTGGTTTGGTGCAGCTTAGTCCGGATACCCGCACGTCCATGATGGATTGGGACGCCTGCTCGGGCTACCACAACTCCGATTCCATCATTTACGGCTTCAGCCATACCCACCTCAGCGGCACCGGCGTACCCGATTATTGCGACTTGTTGCTCATGCCATTTGTGGGTAAAACGGTGCTCGACAACAAACAATACGGTTCTCCTTTTTCCAAAAAAAACGAACTGGCCGAGGCGGGCTACTACAAGGTTTTGCTCGACAAACACAACATCGAAGCCGAACTCACCGCCACAACGCGTACGGGCATTCACCAATACAATTACCCCAAAGACGGGACCCACAAATTGCTCATCGACCTGCGCCACCGCGATGAGGTGCTCGACAGCGAGGTAAACATCACCAGCGACAACGAGATCAGCGGCTACCGCATTTCCAAAGCCTGGGCCGCCGAACAACACGTGTATTTCGTCATCCAGTTCTCGCGCGACATCAAACAGTCCGAATTGTACCTCAACGAGGCCATGATCAAAGCCACTATGGCCCGGGGCAAATCGGTTGTCTGCGCACTCGATTTCGGCGAATCCCGAAAACCGCTTGTGGTGCGCGTGGGCATTTCCGGTACAAGCATCGAAGGCGCGCGCAAAAACCTGGAAGCCGAAGCAAAAAACTTTGATTTCGACCAGTACAAGGAAAATGTGCAGGCATTGTGGCGCAAACAACTTTCCAAAATCACCGTGGAAGGCGGCTCCAACGACCAAAAAACCACGTTTTATACCGCCCTCTACCACACCATGATCGCGCCCAACATATGGAACGATGTGGACGGACAGTACCGCGGCCGCGACAACAAAATTCACCAGGCCGACGGGCACGACGTGTACACCGTTTTTTCCCTGTGGGATACCTACCGCGCCGCCAATCCGCTTTTCACCATCCTGGAGCCCGCGCGCACCAACGATTTTATACAAACTTTTTTGCGCCAATACGAACAGGGTGGCCTGTTGCCCATCTGGGAGCTTTCCGGCAACGAAACCGACTGCATGATCGGCAACCACGCCATTCCGGTCATCTACGACGCCTGGATCAAAGGCATACGCGGCTACGACGCCAACCTCGCCCTCGAAGCCATGGCCAAAAGTGCGAAACAAGACCGTCTGGGCCTGAAATACTACCGCGAACGGGGCTTCGTGCCGTCCGACAAAGAAGCCGAGTCCGTTTCCAAAACCCTTGAATACGCCTTCGATGACTGGTGCATCGGACGCATGGCCGGACAAATGGGCCGCCAGGAAATCTCCCGAGAGTACACCCGCCGTGCACAATACTGGAAAAACCTGTTCGACCCCTCAACAGGCTTTTTCCGTGCCAAAAACAACGCCACCTGGTACAGTCCTTTCGATCCGCGCGAAGTCAATTTCAACTTCACCGAAGCCAACGCCTGGCAATACCGATTTGCCGTGGCACAGGACATGAACACGCTTATGGACTGGCTCGGAGGTCCCACGGGTTTCGCCGGTGAGCTCGACAAAATGTTTTCTGATACCTCCCGAACCACCGGCAGGCAGCAGGCCGACATTACCGGACTCATCGGACAATACGCACACGGCAACGAGCCGAGTCACCACGTAGCCTACCTCTACAATTTCGCCGGTCAGCCCTGGAAAACCCAGCAACGCGTGCGTCAGATCATGGACGATTATTACGGCAACCGGCCGGACGGCCTTAGCGGCAACGAAGACTGCGGACAAATGTCGGCGTGGCTTGTATTTTCCGCCATGGGTTTTTACCCCGTCACGCCCGGCGAAGCGCAATACGTGATTGGTACGCCCTGGTTTGAAAAAATAACCATCAAACCCGACGACAAAACGCCGGCTTTCACCATCACCGCGCCTGGTGTTTCGGCGCAGCGATATTACGTGCAGGGCGCCAAACTCAACAACGAAAACTGGACACGCTCGTGGGTGCCGCACCAGTATTTGAAGGCAGGCGGCACGCTTGCTTTTACCATGGGCGAAAAACCGACGACATGGGCCACGGAACCGGCCATGTGTCCGAGCACACGCATCAAGGATGCCACCTTTGTGCCTGTGCCGTTTGTCAAAACCGGCAGCCGAGCTTTCCGGGGTGCTCAGGAAGTGGCTTTGGGCTGCGCCGACACCAGCGCTGTGATCCATTTCACCCTCAACGGAAACGAGCCCAGCAACATGTCGCTGCGTTACGACAAACCCATCAAAATTGAAAGCAACGTTCAACTGCGCATGATGGCCCTGCACAACAACAACCAGAGTTTGAAAGCCGAAGCACATTTTACCCGCATCAACACCAACCTCAAGGTGTTGCGTTATGCCAACGCGTACAATCCGCAATACACCGCCCGAGGCGACGAGGCGCTGATCAACGGCTTGCGCGGCGGCAGCGATTTCCGCACCGGCGACTGGCAGGGTTTTGAAGGTGTGGACCTGGATGTGGTGATCGATCTCGGCGTTCCTACGGCTTTGAACCGCGTAAGCATTGGATTTTTGCAGGATGAAAATGCGTGGATTTTTTACCCGGTTGAAGTCCTTTACGAAGTGTCCGACGACGGCACGACCTTCAGGCCACTGGGCAAAACCACAAATCCAATAGCCCAGGATGCCAAAGGCACGCTGGTGCGCGATTTTTCGGTGGAAGGCGGAGGCATCAAAGTCCGGTATCTGCGTGTTGTGGGTAAAAGTGCGGGCATGTGCCCTTCATGGCACAAAGGCGCTGGGTTCAAGTGCTGGATTTTTGCGGATGAAGTGGTGGTGGAATGAGAAATTTCCTGTGAATCCTGTTTAACTTTGCAAGTAAACTTACACCGCTATCCGTATTCCAACTTCCATATCGTTCATCGTTTTCCTATTGTTCTCTGGTTTTGTGCTGCGCGCGCAAAACACGGAAGACTTTGAGCGCACCCTTTTTGAGGTAGACGGCTTGCTGGAGCGGGCGGAAAACAGCCGCAGCGAAGCCGAGCGTGAAACGCTGGCCAAACAAAGTCTCGTTCTTTCCCAGGGCATACGTTACGAAGGCGGCATGGTGCGTGCCTACCTTTTGCTCGGCGATGTTTGCGAGCGCGACAACCGCATTGAAGAGGCTCTTGACCATTTTTTGCGGGCAGAGGGGAAACTGCGGTACAATGCCCAAATCGACAATCCGGCCTTGCTTGAAGCTACCCAGCAAAAACTCGGTGATCTGTTTTTTCAGGAAAAACTGTACGTCAACGCCCGCCGTTACTACCGTGACATCCTGGAGAAACAACCCGCCAACTACAACATCCTGGAAAAAGTGGCCGACGCTTACCTAAACGAACTTCGGTACGACAGCGCCATACACAACTACAACGAACTTTCCTTCCGCTTCAAAGAAAGCAACAACCTCGCCCGCCTCGTACAGGTGTACCAAAAACTGGCCCACACGTACGACATCGCCGGTCCGCCCGGGAAAAGTTTGCACTACTACCGCCTCATCGAGGACCTGATCGAGCGCAACGGCAGTCCATCTGAAAAAGCCCTTTTGTACAACAACATGGGCAAGGAATATGCCCAATTGAATGAGTACGAGGAGGCATTGAAATATTTCCGAAGGAGCGAGTTGCAATGCAATTACGTTCCCTGCGACTATCCCGAAGTTTTGTTCGCCAACCTCGGCATCGCCCTGCACAACACCGGAAATACTGCCGACGGCGTGGAATACCTGAAAAAAGCCCGCCGCATAGTCGTAGATCACAAAGACAAGCAAGCGCAGGCCAGTCTGGAACACCTTCTGGCAGGCGTTTACCTCAACAACCGAGAGCTTTACAACGCCCTGAGCAGCAACAAAACGGCCATGCAACTGGCCGACCAAACCAAACAGTACGAACTCCTGGCTTCTACCTACCGCACTGCTGCCGACGTGTACCAGGACCTTTACGAATTTGAAAACGCCTTCGAATACTACCAGAAATACCTGCACCTGATGGATTCGCTTCGAAGTGACGACATGGTGCGACTGCAACGCCTCAACCAAAAGCAAAACCAACTTTCGTCAGCCGAGGGACAACTCAAGTACATGGTTTCGCGCGAACAGCTCAAAGACCTTGAATTGCAACAGACACGTTTTCAAAATGAAAAACTTGTGTTGCAAAACAGCAACCTGGAACTTGAAAAAAAGCAGGAAGCCGACCGCGCGCTGATGCTCCAGCAGCAACAGGAAATAGACAAGGCCAAGCTTAAAGCACAACTCACGGAAACCCTTCGGGCACGTTCGGAAGCACGCCTGGCTGCCGAACAACTGAGGGCGGCGCACCAGGACCGAGAAATTGAAGGACTGAGAAACCAGCAGGAAAAACGCATGGCAGACAGCATTCAAAGCTCCCAGGAATTTGCCATTTTACAACAACAAAAAGAAAACAGCGACCTGAAACTGAGCCAGCAGGACAGCTTCCGGAAGTTTGTTTACGGTCTAGGAATCCTGGGCCTCGTTATCCTCGCCTTGCTTACCGCCGGTTGGTGGTTTGCCCGCCGCAGCAACAAACGCCTGGCCGATCAAAACCAAAAAATCCAGCTTCAAAACGAACTCATTGAGGTGGAACGCCAAAAATCGGACCGTCTGCTGCTCAACATCCTGCCTGAGGAAGTGGCGGAAGAGTTGAAAGCGCGCGGTTATGCCACACCCAAACTTTTTGAATCGGCCACCATTTTGTTCACCGATTTCACCGATTTTACCAGGCTTTCAACGACCCTGACCCCGGAACAACTCATCGACGAATTGAATGAGTGCTTTTTTGCGTTTGATGAAATTTGTGAAAATTTTGGTCTGGAAAAAATCAAAACCATCGGTGATGCGTTCATGTGTGCCGGTGGTTTGCCGGTACCCAACTCTACACACCCCATCGACGCCATTCTGGCAGCTTTGCAAATGTTTGAATGGCTTGATAAACGCAATACCAGCAATCCCAAAGCCATTTTGCGCGACATGCGCATAGGCATTCACATCGGCCCTGTGATCGGTGGCGTAGTGGGGAAAAATAAATTTGCTTTCGACATCTGGGGCGACGCCGTGAACCTTGCCTCCAGGCTCGAAGAACTCAGCGAGCCAGGTCGGGTGAACATTTCAAGCACCACCTACGAAGCCGTCAAACACCGTTTCCGCTGCGAATACCGCGGCCCAAAAGAAGTGCACAACAAAGGCCTCGTTGAAATGTATTTCATCGTTGAAGAGATTCCAGTGCCCGTTTCATGATGCAAAAAACCTTTTTGTTCTTTTTACCATCCCTGTTTTTAACCCTCGTGGTTTTGTCGTGCGCAAAGCTGGGCTCCATCGAAGGTGGTCCGCCCGACACCGAACCGCCGCGCGTAGACAGCAGCGCCAGTACGCCCAACCTTACCACGAATTTCAATGCACGGCAATTTGAACTCACGTTCAACGAATGGGTCGTGCTCGAAAACGCCGCCGCCCAGGTGCTCGTTTCACCCCCGCTCGCCAAACGTCCAAGCATTACCCTGAAAGACAAAACGGTTTTGGTAAAATTCGATAAGGAAGAGGTCCTGAAAACCAACACCACCTACACCGTCAATTTCGGTGCTGCCGTAAAAGATTTGCATGAAGGCAACGTGGCCAAAGACCTGCGCTTTGTGTTTTCTACAGGCAGCTACATCGACAGCCTATCCGTAGGGGGCGCCATTGTTGATGCTTTCAGCAACAAAGGGGCCGGCAACATCACCATAGCCTTGTATGACCCGCCGTTGGACAGCGCTGTTTGGCTCGAAAAGCCTTATTATTTTACCAAAACCGACAAGGAAGGCAAATTTCAGCTCGCCAATTTGCGCCCCGGAACCTACCAGTTCGTTGCTTTCCGCGATGCCGACCAAAACTTCAAATGGGCGGGTCCGGCCGATAGCCTTGCCTTTTCCGATACGCTCATCACGCTCGCTCCGGGCGCAGAACCTAAGGTCGACCTTCGGCTTTTTGTCAGCGAGCCCGAACAACGCATCAGCGGACAAACCACCAACAGGTACGGTTTGTTGCGCCTGCAGTACACCCGCCGTCCCGACAACCTGACGATAAGCACCAGCGAAACCGGTTTGCGCATATTGACCGAACGTACACTCGACACTTTGTTGGTGTGGTACGACCAGGCACCTCCGACGTGGCAATTGTATTCGGGCAAGGACACCGTGCGCATCAAAACGCCCGACCGCGCGGCTTATCTGGGTACTTACAAATTGCGTTTTGAAGAAGAAGGCGCTGCAGTTACTGGTGGCAAATTTGCTCAAAGAACCGCCAAACCTGCTGCCGACACCCTGCCTTTGGCCGTGCGTACGATGGTTCAAAACCCCGGACGCCCGGCGGTGATGACCTTTGGAACACCGGTCGTAAGTGTGGATACCAGCCGTTGGCTGTGGTACCAGGACAGCTTGAAACTCGCCTTGCCGTTCAGCGTGAGCATAGACAGTGCAGCGCCGAGGCAGGTGAAAGCAAACGTGGTTTGGAAAGCAGAAAAAAACCACGAGCTCGTGTTGTTACCGGGCGCCTTGACCGACTTTTTTGGGGTGTCCAATACCGATACTTTACGTCGAAAATTCAATGTCTTGCCCGAAAAGCAGCTTGGTGGGTTAAACCTTACCCTGAAAGGGTTGCAACCTGGACAAGCCTACGTGCTTGAGCTTCAGAACAACAACAAACTGGAGGATAAACGTGTGTTCACCGCTGATGCGGGCGGTACTTTTAGGCAAGTTTTCAGCAAACTACCGGCGGCTACGTACACCTTGTTGCTGGTGGAGGACCGGAATGCCAACGGGTTTTGGGACACGGGCAATTACCCGCTGAGGCGACAGCCGGAAAGGGTTTTTACCAAAAAACTGGAGCAGTTGCGGGCGAATTGGGAAATTGAAACGGAATGGTTACTGGATCAGAATTGAGGGATGATCGTTACTTCGCTGCTTGTTGTACCTGTCTGAACAGTTCGTTTTCATCGCCTGGTTTGAACCCTTTATGCTGGTAGCGCAAACCTCCTTTGTGATCGAAAACAAATACCTGGGGCAGACCGTTGAGGTTGCCAGGCAGGAGGTCTTTGAAGGCTCGGGCGCCGTCCCAAAAAATCGGAAAAGGATAGTTGTTTTGTTTGGCCCATTCCTGCACTTGCGGGAAGCGTTCGGTAAAGTCGATGGATATGGCGAACAGGTTGAAAGGTTGTTCCTTTTGCCAATTCGGGTAAGCCTTGGCGTAAGTGGCCAGTTCAACTTTGCAGGGTTGGCAGGTGGTGAGCCAAAAAGCCAGCACCGTAGGTTTGCCGCTTTGTTTGAGCACTTTTTTGCTGTTGGCCTCCTTTCCGTCGGGCGCGGTGAGATTTATGTTGAAAGGGAAAGTCGGATGGGCGCTTTGTGCAGTGAGGTTAAGGGTGAAAAAGGCAAAAAAGAGCAAAAAAACGTATTTTTTCATGGCGTTACGGCATTTGTACTGCAAAGAAACGGCGTTTGAAATCTTAACAAAAAAAGGTTGTGACGAGCTGCGAACTTTAACGTCTTATTAACGGCTTAAAAGAAAGTCACAGGTTTGTAAGGCCTTGTTCGTGGAATTTTGTCTTTTTTGCAGGAGCAAAACAAACTCAAGGAATTTTAATCAAACCAGCCAGTGTTGGTAACCCAAAAGAAAATCAGTGAACTGAACGACAACGAGCTAATCGCAGAGTACCTGCGGTCGCAGGATACGTCGTTTTTCACAGCCCTGTACCGCCGTTATGCGAACAAGGTTTTTGCCAAAAGCATCTCCATGCTGAACGACGAAGCCCTTGCACGCGATGCGACGCAGGACATTTTCATCAAGGTGTTACTCAACCTGGCCAAGTTCAACGAAAAATCGTCCTTCTCAACCTGGATTTATTC
>JBBSDH010000107.1:0-13938 GCA_038249605.1 Chitinophagales bacterium
AGTATGCTGTATGCGGAATGCGGAATATTTCGAATGCGGAATGCAGAATGCGGAATGAGGAATATTTCGAATGCGGAATGCAGAATGCGGAATGCGGAATTTGCGTCAAAGAGGGAATACTCAATAAACTCTGACAGATTCAAATAAAAAATCTGGCGTTAATATTTGGATGTTCCCTCTTTGACGCAAATTCTGCATTCCGCATTCGAAATATTCCGCATTCCGCATTCTGCATTCCGCATTCGAAATATTCCGCATTCCGCATTCTGCATTCCGCATTCGAAACATTCCGCATTCAATAAGTTACATTTGGTCGTTCTTTCCTTATGTACCTCAAAACGGAATAAATGGAATTTCGCACCATACACCAGATCATCCACATCAAAGCATCACCCGAGGAAGTTTACAAGGCCTTGATGGACTCCGCCATTCACACCGAGTTCACGGGGTCGCCGGCGGAAATCAGTCTGGAAATTGATGGTGAATACGCCACGTACGACGGTTACATCAGCGGTACCAATCTGGAGTTGGAGCCCGGAAAAAAAATTGTGCAAACCTGGAGCCCTGTGGAAGACGATTGGCCTAAAGGTCATGTTTCTGAGATTGAAATCGACCTGGCGCCCGGCGCCGACGGCACAACCCTGAGTTTTACCCACCGCAATTTACCTTCCGACAAAGCCGATACGTTTGCGGAAGCCTGGTACGGTTATTACTGGGAACCTTTGAAGGAATATTTCGATGCCGACGCATCCGGTATCATTCATCTGCCTACCTGAATTGGCGTGGCCCTATTCCTGATGGAGGCGTTGCCGGCGCCGTACTGCCGCCGCCTCGGCTGTCGTCGATGAAACGCCAGCTCACACCCAGACGAAAGCTGCTGAACGGCTGCGGATGCGATGCCGTCTGGTAATAAATTTGCGTGGATTCCAACAGGTTGTACAAGTTTTCAAAACGGAAATAAAACCGGAAACTTTGTATTTTAAATGCAATGAACGCATCCACCCAAGGATAAATTTTTTGTGTAAACGTATCCTGCAGGTGAAACTGGTTGGTAACCGGTTGCCAGGCATCGGGCCTGAATTCGCTGTTGATCCTGAAATCAAATCCAGCACTTAGATCGAGGCGTTGCTTGAAAACTTTTCCTCCGAAATACAAACTGTTTTTGGAAAACCAAGAAGGCAGGCGCAATACATCGTCGCGGTTGGTGCGCTGAAGTGCCACCGTGTTGTCGAGGTGCCATACCCTGCCAAACTTGAGAAACAACATGGCCTGTAGTTGCGAAACCGCCACTGGTGAGGTGGTCTGACTGGCCAGTCCGAGCTGGTCGTAATACAGGAAATTGTTGATCAGGTGTGTTTGTCCGGACATTTCAATACCCAGTTTTGGCAGCACATAACCCGCCGAAAGGGTGGTTTCAACAGGTTTTTCAAAATCGTTTTGCCAAAAAAGTTGCTTGCTGATGTAGAGCTTGTGGTGCTGCATGCTCGGTGGCGTGCGCTGACTAAGCAGGTTCAAACGCAGGAATCCGGCTTTGCCTAAACCCACGCGCGCAGCGGCATCCACCAGGTATTCACCGAAGTTGTTCAACAGGCCCAACTCTCCCCGAGCCACCAGGTTGAAATTGTCGGAAGGCGTGATGCTCAGGCGGCCCGTGAAAAAAAAGTTGGAAAATGTGGTGTCGCTGGGTTCCTGATGCAAAAGGATGAGCGCATGGCGTGCGCCCAGGCTTAGCGAGGTGGCCGGTCGGCCGGCAGTTTTGGATTTGAATGTGGTTAATTCAAAACGGTTGTCGAGCTGCTGCAAGGCCCAAAAATTGCGCAAACCGCGCCTATCGACCAAAAAAGTGTCGAAAAAAGCCGTGTCGGCCCGCATGTCGGCATTGGAGAACTTGAACTTTTGGTTGGTCCAGGAAGTGGCAAGCGAAGCACGGTATACCTGTTTACCCACATCGCCGCGGTTGAATTTGAGGTGTTGCTGCAGATGGATCACCTGCTTGTCGTCGCGTGTCAGGGCTTCTTCATCCGACAAATTGATGGGCGCGCTGATGGCGCCGGAGAAGTCGTCTTGCCCAAAAATGGTATCCGTGGTAATACCACCGTTTTCCTGTTGTCTGAAAACTTGACGGTTGTACACGGCGAACATTTCGTAACGTTTGCCAAAAGGCAACCACAAACCCACCGAAAGCCAATTGTGTTTGTCGCGTTGGTAGCGGTATTGCCCAAGGTTATTGATGGCGCCGTAATCGAAAGAAAGGTTGGCGCCTTTTGAAAACGTGCGTGAAAAAACGGCGCCGCTTTCAACTTCTTTTTGACTGGGGCCCTGACTGAAATACACCTCATTGTAACTGTTGGTGTGGCGGGCGTATCGCAACTGGTCGGCTTCCTGCCGGTACAAATCGAAGGCATGAAACCCGGGATCGAAGCCACTGCGCGGCCGTGTAACATGGTATAGAGGCCTGGCAGATGAACCGAAGTTGCCCAGTGTTCCCCAGTCGATGATTTGTTTGCGCGCCGGGTCGTACACCCTGAAACGCCAGTCCGCCAGGGTATCCGTTATCGGGTACGAACGTTCAGGTTCGGCGGCGAGGATGTAGGCCATGGGTGTGGTATCGCGCTCAAAAACTGGCACCGGCGCCGGCGGTTCAACAGGTGTGTCCTGTGCCTGCACAACGCTGATGGGTACTACCAGCAGACAAAGTTGCAGGAGGCAAAATGCCCCTTGCAACTTGAAATTTGCAACTTGAAATTTGCAATTTGAAATTTGCATTATTGGATCAGGGCGGGGTTCATGCCCATGGTGGAGAATCCGCCGTCGTGGTAAAGGTTTTGCATGGTGACATAACGTGTGTAGTCGCTGAAAAGTACCGTACAGTAGTCTGCACAGGCATCGGCGGAAGCATTGCCGAGGGGCGACATTTTGTCGGCGTAGCCAAAAAAGTCGGTAAAACCTTTAACGCCCTGCCCGGCAGTGGTCACGGTAGGCGATTGGGAAATGGTATTTACACGCACTTTTTTCGCTGTACCGTAGTGGTAACCGAAGCTGCGGGCGATGGACTCGAGCAGGGCTTTGGATTCGGCCATTTCGGAGTAATCGGGGAAAACGCGTTGTGCTGCGATGTAAGTGAGGGCCACCACGCTGCCCCAGTCGTTGATGGCGTCATGTTTCCACATGGTTTGCATGAGTTTGTGGAAAGAAATGGCGCTGACGTCGAAGGTTTTTTGCATCCACTCGTAGTTCAGGTCGGTGTATGCTTTGCCTTTGCGCACGTTCACCGACATGCCGATGGAGTGCAGTACAAAATCGATTTTACCACCAAAATGCTCCATGCTTTTGGTAATGAGGTTTTCGAGGTCTTCCAGTGAAGTGGCGTCGGCCGGAAAAACGGGCGAGTTGGTTTTTTCAGCCAATCCGTTGATTTCTCCCATGCGCATTGCTACGGGCGCGTTGGTGAGTACAATAGTAGCGCCTTCTTTTACGCAGTGTTCTGCTACTTTCCAGGCGATGCTCTGGTTGTCGAGGGCGCCAAAAATGATGCCTTTTTTGCCTTTCAATATCATGTGTAGAGGGAAAGTTTGGTTCGTTAAAAGGGTTTTGGCCTCACAAAACCGGTGCAGGTTGTGCCGGAGGCAAAAACGGTGAAAACAGGGTGCAAAGATAACAAAGCCGTTCGCGTCGAGAAGTACAAGCTATGATTTATGCTTTAAAAGCAGCGTAGAAGTTTAATATTTTGTTAATGACCTTATTTTTAAGGCGTTTCCGAATAAAAATTCGTGCAACCTGTTTACTTTTGTAGAAATTCATTTATCTTTGTGTCGTTAAAACACTAACCCAAAGAGTCGAAACATTCATCAACCAACATCAGAAAAATTTATGGCATCGAAAAAGCAATCACCCAAAACAAAAGTAGCCGAAGCCCAAGTGCCTGCCGCTGCTCCTGTGACGAAAGTTGCCGCCACCAAAACTGTAAAACCTACTGCGGAACCCGCTGTTGCGAAAAAAGCTGCTACAGTTAACGCCGAAGTAAAAATTCCGGCTGTTGACAAAGCTGCCCCTTCGGAAAAAGCTTCGGCCGTTAAAACGTCGAAAGTAACCTTCACGCTGCCCAAAGAAGCCGTTGAGACGGCTGAAACGGTAGCCCTTGTTGGTGACTTCAACGATTGGGACGCTACCAAAAGCATCGCCCTGAAAAAACAAAATGACGGTTCTTTCGCTACTTCGGTAGATCTCGAAAAAGGCCGCGCTTACCAGTTCCGTTTCCTCATCAACGGCAAAACATGGGAAAATGCCTGGAACGCAGAAGCCTACGCTCCAACGCCCTTCGGCGAATACAACTCGGTTGTATCTGTGGGTTAGTGTATTGGTCCAAAAAAAAATAAAGGAGCCATACCCGTTTGGGTTTGGCTCCTTTTATTTGACCGACCAACCTCACATAATTTTCGCGCCTTCCGGGATGACTGCGCCTTTTTTCACCACCACGATACCGTCGCGGATGGTGAATGCTTCGGAATCCATGTCGGGCAGGTGGTCGCCGCCTTTGATGACGACGTGGTTGCCGATGCGGCAGTCTTTGTCGAGGATGGCGTATTCAATGTGGCAGTGGTGTCCTACGCCCATGGGTATCTGTTCGGGCTGTACAGCGATTTCCTGCAGGGTTTGGTAATAGTCGTTGCCCATCACAATGGCGTTGCGGATCACCGTTTCTTCACCGATGCGCGAACGGATGCCGATCACCGAATTTTCGATGAGTTTGGCATGGATGATGCAACCTTCGGCGATGAGGGCTTTGTTCACCGTGGTGCCGCCGAAAAATTTGGCGGGCGGTAGCATACGGCCACGGGTAAATACCTGCTTGCTGTTGTCGAACAGGTTGAACGGTGGTATGTGATCGGCAAGTTCGATGTTGGCATCAAAAAACGATCGGATGGTACCGATGTCGGTCCAATAACCGTCGTATTGGTAAGCCGTTACCCGCAAGCCGCCATCAATGGCTGCCGGAATGATTTCTTTTCCAAAATCGGCTGCTTCGGGATGTGCATCGAAGAGGGCAGACAATGTTTTGCGGTTGAAAATGTAAATGCCCATGGAGGCCATGTACACCTTGCCCGATTGTTCGTGTTCAGGCCCCACTTCGCTCACCCAGTCGCCCAGTTGTTCTTTTTGGGGCTTCTCAATGAAACGGGGGATGAAACCGTTTTTATCCACTTTCATGATGCCGAAGCCTGTGGCGTCGCGTGCGTCTACGGGCAAACAAGCGATGGTGATGTCGGCATTGGTGTCCACATGGTGTTTGGCCATGGCTTCGAAGTCCATCTGATAGAGCTGGTCGCCCGACAGGATCAGGATGTAATCAAAATCGTGGCGGTCGTAGTGTTTGGCGCTTTGGCGCACGGCATCTGCCGTACCCTGGAACCAGGTGTTGTCGCCCGGCGTTTGTTCGGCGGCCAGGATATCGACAAATCCACGTGTAAAATGGTCGAAGTTGTAGGAGTTTTTGATGTGGGCGTTCAGCGACGCCGAGTTGTACTGCGTGAGTACGAACATACGTTTCACCCCCGAATTGATGCAATTGGAAATGGGAATGTCGATCAAACGGTATTTACCACCAATGGGCACTGCCGGTTTCGAACGTTTTTCGGTCAGAGGAAAAAGGCGCGAGCCTGCGCCGCCACCAAGGATCAGACAAATCATTTTGATCATTTTTTAAAAAATTTAACTGGATACGCCGCTTTTTCGGTTCACTCCTGTCGGTTTTCGCCTATGGAAAAAACCGACAGGAGTGACCCGAAAAAGCGAAGCCCTCCGGGCTTATTGTTAGGATTTGAGTTTGCTTTGAAGCTTTTTTGAAGCTTTTGGTGTTTTTTCAGATTTTTCTTTGGCTGCCTTTTTTGCCGTAGGCTTATCCTCTTTGATCGGCGCAGGTGCAGCTGCTTTTTTTACAACAGCCTTTTTTGCCGCAGGCGCTTTTTCTTTAGCCGCAACTGGCGCATTTTCCACAACAGCCTTTTTTTCTGGCACCATGGCAGGCAAAGAGGATTTGTAAACCACCATTTCGTTGTGTTCTTCCTGCGCGGATGTCTCTTTTGCTGCGGGAACTTCAACGGCTTTTCCAGGTGCAAAGGGCGCTACCCTGGCGCCGATGCGGTTGTACACGTTTTGGTAGGTTTGGATCACGTGTTCCCAGGAAAAATCGACAGCCATAACGCGGCGGCGCAAATGGGCCAAAATACCGGGTTCGGAGTGCCACAAGGACACGCCCCGGTAAATGGCATGCACGACATCCTCGATGCTGAAATGGTCGAAACGGATGCCGCGACCGTGTCCGCCCGCTTCACCGATGTCGGGCACAGTATCTTTCAATCCACCCACCGAACGCACGATGGGAATGGTACCGTAACGCATGGCGTACATCTGGTTGAGACCGCAGGGCTCCACGCGCGAAGGCATGATGAGGTAATCGGAACCTGCATAGATCTGGTGCGACAACGCTTCGTTGTAATCGATCACAGCGTTGAAACGACCTTGGTATTGGTGGGCCATGCTGCGGAACTCGTCCTGCGTCCATTTTTCGCCCGTTCCCAACACCAGAAAGGATACTTCGGCGCCGGCGTGCAGGAAACGTTTGTAGGCGTCGGGCAAAATATCGACGCCTTTCTCCCCTACCATTCGGCCGATGAAACTCACCAGGGGTTTGTCCGGGGAGAGTCCAAACCATTCGCACAGCACTTTTTTGTTTGCTTTTTTAAATGCTTCCACCTTTTCGCCTTCCAGCTTGTGTTGTATCATGGGATCGGTGCGCGGGTCCCACACATCGGCGTCGATGCCGTTTACGATGCCCGTTTCTTTGCGCCATTCGTCGCGGAACAACTGCTCGAGTCCCATGCTTTTTTCATGCAACTCAAAAAGGTAGGATTCGGAAACGGTGGTCACGGCCCAGGCACAACGCAAAGCCGCAGCCATGGGGTTCACTACGCCATTCCACTCGAGGTAACCGCGTGCATGGGCATCAAAAAACGGCATGAGGTGCAGGCTGCTCCAGGAAAACATGCCCTGGTACTGCCCGTTGTGGATGGTGAATACGGTGGGTGTTTTGGCCAGTCCGCGGTAGAGCGGACTGTGTTTGACCAAAAAAGGAATGAGGCCCGTATGGTGGTCGTGGCAGTGCAGCACTTGGGGTCGCTCGGCTTCCGGAAAAGTGAGCAACCACTGAAGTACAGCCTGTTGGAAAACGATGTAGCGTTCGGTTTCATCGCGGTATGGTGCACCGGAATGCGGATCGGCATAGATGCCGGGCCGGTCGAAAAGTCCGGGTATGTCCACCACAAAAAGCGGATAACCCAGGTTGTTGTTTTTGAGTTGCATGACGTGGTATCCCACGTTGCGCCAGTCGACCCTCACTGTTCCGCCCCAAACGCCCTCCCACTCCTGGTGGTTGATCCATTTGACGGCGTATTTGGGAATGATGGCAGCGGCCATGATGCCGGCTTGCGTCTGGTATTTGGGCAGGGAGCCGACCACGTCGCCCAGTCCGCCCGATTTGGCGGCCGGGTAGCATTCGGCGGAAATGTGCAGTACCTGTATCATGGGTAAGAGGGTTCTGAGTTGACATCCGTGATTAGAGCCGTAAATTACACAGTTTGCTTTTGTAACTTCTGCATACAAGGGTCTTAAAATTTTTTCAAATTCCTTGAGCAGCAAACTTTAGGCGGAGATTTTGGCAAAAGGCCAAAAATATTCCAGGAAAATTGGAAATTGCAACCTATTGCTGCCCTAACCAAACACTTCTTAAACTTTAAGTTAATTTTTCATTCAACAAGACATGCAGCACCCATTATCCCGCCGCCGCTTCCTGCAGCTTTCAACACTCGCAATTGGCGCAAGTGCCCTGAGCACGCCTCTTTTTAGTTTTACAGAAAACGACAAACATGTAAAACACCCCGGTCTCCAACTTTGGAGCGTGCGTGGGGACATGACCAAAGACGCCGCTGGCACCATCCAGGCTTTGGCCAAAATGGGCTACAAATCGGTGGAAGGTTTCGGCTACAACAAAGGCAAAATGTTCGGTATGCCCATCGCTGAATTTTCAAAACTTTTGAAAGACAATGGCCTGACCATGCCTTCGAGCCATACGATGTTTGCATTGGACAGCTACGACGTGAAAAGCAAAAGCCTGACCGACGACGCCAAACGTTCCATAAACGATGCCGCCTCCATCGGACAGAAATACGTGGTTTGCCCCTGGATGAATGAAAACGAGCGTTCACGCATCGCAGAACTTATGCCGGTATACCGCGCCGCCGCCGAATACTGCAAAAGTGTCGGTGTACAGTTCGGCTACCACAACCACGATTTTGAATTCACGAAAAAAGGTCCGGACGACCGCCTGCTCATGGAATGGCTGCTTCAGGACATTGATGCGAAACTCATCACATTTGAAATGGACATCTATTGGGTGTCGTTCGCGAAGTTCAGTCCGACAGACTGGTTCGAACGTTTCCCGGGCCGCTGGGAACTTTGCCACGTAAAAGACATGGCCAAAACCGAAAAAAGGGAAACCGTAGAAGTGGGCGATGGAAGCATCGACTTCCCGGCCATATTCAAACAAAGCAAAAAAGCCGGTTTGAAACACTACATCATTGAACTGGAAAACTACGTAACCACCCCCATGGAAGGCGTAGAGAAGGGTTTGAGTAATTTTAAAAAGTTGGAGTGGTAAATCTGCAACAACAAGAAGCCGTCTTTTGAATAACCTCAAAGGTTTGGTAAACGTTGCCAGGAATTATAAGCGTTAAATCCTACCCCCAAAATACATTCTGCCCGCGGCGGATGTAAGTGCGCAGGTTGACCCAAAACGCAACAAAAAGGTAAAAGATGAGCGGTGAGCCCATGCCTATAAAGGAGGTGTAGATGAAATATTTCCGTACTACGGCGGGTGCTATTTGCATTTTCCCCCCGAGGTATTGGCAAACTCCGAAAGCGTGCCGTTCTACCAGATCTTTAAACCAGTTTTGAAGCATCCGTACGTTGCTTTTGATGAGCGATGATGTAAAGGTACTATAAACAGTTCATTTTTGCCACAAAGAGATTCCTCTTCGCATCTACACCAAATGGAGTAGTAATTAAATAGCGCCAATAAAAATGTTCTGTAAATGTTTGTTTTTCAGGCCTTCGGCCAAAAATTGGCATTGTTATTGGAAACAGGATAAGTAATTGCTTTCTACCCTGATAATCCACCCATCTGAACGAACAACCTTTTTTTAATCCGCCCACACCGTCCAATGCCTTCGGGCGGTTTTGTGGAATCCAATTGTTAACGGCATAATCTTGGCCTTCCTGGCCCCCGCCTTCTACTTTTTTTATTTCCCTCCCTTCGAACATTTGCACCTTTGGTCGCGGCTTTTGTCGCGACGCATAAACCGCATTCCCGTGCTTCGGGAGTGCGGTTGTTTTATTTTCAATTGCAATAGCCCAATGCCATCCAAATAAGGAAAAATATGAGGATGGTGCTTAAACAGCCACCACCCAGTTTGTAGGCGCCGGCGCCGGCGATCAGACCTCTTAATCCGTTGTTCATAAGCGTTTTTTAGTGTTCGGTTTCTTCTGTTTTGGCATCGTTGCCAACCACCGGTGTTTCGGTGCCCGATGTTTTGTCTTTACCGGTCAAATCATTCGGAGCAGGTGGTTTTTTATTGAAATCCTCGTTTGTTTTTTGCTGCAGCATGCTGCCTTCTTTGGGGTTGGATTTGTATTTTCGATTCTTTTTCTTCCGCATGTCTATGGTATTTCAGTGATTTCTCAAGCTACAAAGGTGGGGTTAAATGCGCGGTGAATTGTTGCATTTATTTTGTAAAATCTTACAGAATTCACAGGCTGGGCAAGAAATATTGAAGGCAGATGATCGATTCATATCCTATCTGTATCAGCTTTTATCCCATCTGAACGAAAAACTGGATGTATATTTTTTCCATACCAGTATCCAAAACAGCCACCAACCCATACATCCCAATTCCATTGGTCATCGAAGCTACGAGGTTGTTGCCTTTATTTGTTGTACCAGCTAACCGTGGGACCTTACCTTAGCGTGAACAATATACGGTCGACCGCCGTTTTCAGTCCACCTTCTTTTCCGGCCTGACGACTTGCGACTGCCGACTTACGACTTATTCAAACACGCCATGATTAAAACATATTATGCACTTGCTTTCGCCTTTTCTCTGGCGCTCCTACTCTCCTCCTGTCTTTCTACCCCCGAACCTTATACCCGCGTTGCGCCAGGCATGTGGCGAGGTATTTTGTCGCTTGAACACTACAACGTCCCGGTGCGCGACAAAGACACCGTATTTGTGTTGTACGATCAGTTCAAACCCGGCGAATTGCCCTTCAATTTTGAAGTGACCTACACAAACGACGAGCGGTTCAACATCACCATTTTCAATGGCGAAGAACGAATTCTTTGCGACAGCATCGTGTACGGCCGCGACCGCAGCCAGGCACGCGATACATTCAACGTTTTTTTCCCCGAATACCAATCTTACCTGCACTGCGAAGTGCGCGGCGGCGTGATGCAGGGCGAATGGGTGGTGACCACCAAGAAAGACTACCGTATTCCTTTTTATGCGCATGCAGGTAGAAACTACCGCTTTACATCCATGAAAGAAACGCCGTTGGCCGACCTCTCGGGTTCCTGGGCTACTTTGTTCGGCGTGGATGGCAAAGAGGATCCTTCCCGCGCCATCGGTGAATTCAAACAAGAGGGCAATCGCCTCACAGGCACATTCCGCACCGAATCGGGCGATTACCGCTTCCTGGAAGGCACCGTGCAGGGCCGGAAATTTTACATGTCCACCTTTGACGGCGCTCATGCTTACCTCTTTACCGGCAGCATTCAGGGCGACAGTTTGCAGGGCGAATTCCGCTCGGGCACGCAATACAGCACCCTTTGGTCGTCGTGGCGCGATCCCAATTTTCAGTTGCGCCACCCCGACTCCATCAGTACGCTGAAGGCCGGCAAAACGTTTTCGTTTTCCCTCGCCACGCCCGAAGGCCAGCCAAGGGTGTACCCTTCGGACCATTACGCCGGCAAAATTAAAATTTTCACCATCACCGGTACTTGGTGTCCCAACTGCCGCGACGAACAGGTATTCCTGCGCGATTTTTTAAAAAACAATCCGGACGCCGCGAAGGACGTTGTGGTTAACGGCATTTCGTTTGAACGATCGGAAGACGCTGCAAAATCGAACGCACAACTGAAAAGGTACAAAGCGACCCTTGACCTGCCCTTCGACCTGCTGTTTGCTGGAAAAACCGAAAAAGATGCTGCTGCACGGATGTTTCCGGCCCTCAGCTCGGTGGAAGCATTCCCAACCATGATCATCATTGATAAAAACGATAAGGTTCGACGCATTCATACCGGTTTTGACGGACCGGCGACATCGAAATATGCCGATTTTTCGAAAGAATTTGCAACCTTGATTGCGACCTTGCGCAGTGAAAATGCCCAGTAGAAGTTTTTTAATACCCAAACCTAATTATGAACAACATCATCCTTGCCTACTGTTCCGACAACACCGAAATTACCGATCAACTTGCCGTCAAACTCAGTCGTGCCGGCATTGCGTTCAATCAGATCAGCGACCAGCCGGGCGACCAGCCCGGGCAATTTGCCTCAAGGGTGCAAAGCACCGACGAACCAGTGTTGCTCATCGTTACCGACAATTACCTGCGCAACCTGAACTGCATGTCCGATGGCTTGTCCATGCTGCAGGGCTTGCTACGACAGCACCGCGCTACGGTCGTGATCACCAATGGCATTGATGCAAAGGGCAATCCTACGCCTACCCTCGTGGAGCGCAACCTGGATGCCCTGCAATACATCCACTTTTGGCAGGAGCAATACCAGCAAATGCTCAACCGCCGGACCGACGTGCCTCCACACGAGCGCGAAGCATTCGAACAGGACTTGGGAGTTTTTCAGGAGCTTGCACAAAACATCGGAGAATTCATCAGCGGACTGCGCGAGTCGTTTTATTTTACCTGGCCGCAACTCTCCGCCAACCATTTTACCCTCTTTTTTCAGCAGTTCAACCTCAGCCATCTCCACGAATCGTACCGTATGCTGGCCAGACTCGATGAAGATGTGCCGCCCATCAGGGGAACGACCACTTCGGAAAAAGTGGCTGAAACGCCTGCTTACAACGGCCTTTCGCCAGCAACGCATGCACCCACAACAGAACCCGCTCGGGTAGAAGTTCCTCCTGTAGAAACGCCGAAACAAACGGAGTCGCGCGGCGCACCCGAACCCATACCAGCCAACACCGAACAAATGGTGCGCGACGCCTGGTTCTGGATCGAACAGGGCCAAACGGACCGCGGTTTGCAACTTTTTGAACTCGCCATCGAGCAATACCCCGGCAACGAACACCTGCGCAATGAATACTTGCGCGCTTTGTCGCAAAACACACGCGAAGCCAAACCATCAACACTGCCACAACTTACGCCAGCACCGGCAGTTGCCGAACCTTCGGAAAGCAAAAAATACGACTTGATGGGTGAAGAAGCCCTTCAAAAAAACGATTTTTTGTTTGCAAAATACTGCTGGGACCGTGTAGCGGAAATGTCGTCCAATTACCCAGGCATTTACGCCAAACTCGGTATCCTAACCAGCGAACACCTGCAGGATTACAAAGAAACCGCCATCCATTACCTACGACTGGCCCTGGACCTTGATGCGCAAAACGCTGACCTGCACTACCGTTTGGCGACCTTGCTTCGCGACCACCAAGGCCGCTTCGAAGAGGCAGTGAAACACCTGCAACAAGCCGTAGGACTAGCGCCAAACAACGCCGGCGCCTGGTTCGATTTGGCGTATGCCAGTCTGCAAATGGGTCGCAACCCTGAAGCCTTCAGCCACTACCAGCGCGCCATTGCCCTCGCGCCAGCTTTGCGCACCGAAGCTTACGACCAGCTTTATCTGGCCGAGCCGACCCAGGAATCGGCCCCAAAACCCGAACCCACACCGGCACCCGAACCCACGCCGCCGCCACAGCCAGCAGCCGCTACTGAACCGTTGCCCACGCCCATGGCTCCGTACCAACGCGAAAAGCTCACCGTACTCATCACCGGCGCTACCTCAGGCATAGGCAGGGCCACAGCTGAAGTATTTGCCAGCGAGGGCCACCGCCTCATCCTCACCGGTCGCCGAGCCGAACGACTGGAAGAAACGAGCAAACACCTCAGCGGTCATTACGGCGCCGAAACACTTACCCTGGCGTTTGACGTTTCAAACCTGGAATCGGTAAAAAATGCCCTGGAAAACCTGCCTGTTGGCTGGCAGGACGTCGACATGTTGATCAACAATGCCGGAGGGGCCAAAGGTTTCGCGCCCATCCACGAAGGCCGCTTTGATCATTGGGAAACCATGATCGACGCCAACCTAAAAGGTTTGTTGTACGTCACACGCCTCATTTCGCCAGGCATGGTGAAACGCCGCAAAGGGCACATACTGAACATTGGTTCCACGGCAGGCAAAGAAACCTACCCCAACGGCAATGTATACTGCGCCACCAAATTCGCCGTCGACGCCCTCACCCGCGCCATGCGCATGGACCTTTACACCCACAACATTCGGGTGAGCCAGGTAAGCCCGGGCCATGTGGAAGAAACCGAATTTGCTCTCACCCGTTTCGACGGAGATGCGGAAAAAGCCAAAATTTACAAGGATTTTCAGCCGCTTAAGTCAAGCGACGTTGCAGAAGTGATTTATTTCATTGCCACACGCCCCGCACACGTGAACATCCAAGATGTTTTGATGATGGGAACACAACAAGCAAGCTCGATGCTGATTGACAGATCGGGAAGATAGCAGGCAGCAGGCAGCAGGCAGCAGGCAGCAGGCAGCAGGCAGCAGGCAGCAGGCAGCAGGCAGCAGCCAGCAGGCAGCAG
>JBBSDH010000108.1:0-13911 GCA_038249605.1 Chitinophagales bacterium
GAGCGGTGAAATCGACATCATGGAAAATGTGGGTTACCTGCCCGACAGCGTGTACGGATCCGTTCATACCAAACGATTCAACCACAGCATTGGAACCCAGGTTACGGCCGGCGTGCTTTCAACCACCCTGAGCACTGAATTTCACACCTACAGCATCGAATGGGACGGAGAAAAAATTGATTTTTTCTTCAACGATAAGAAATTTCAAACGTTTAAAAACGAGCACGAAGGACCGGATGCCTGGCCTTTCGACCGCAATTTTCACCTGCTTTTAAACATTGCAGTCGGCGGAAACTGGGGTGGAAAAATGGGGGTCGATACTGCTGTCTGGCCCCAACAAATGATGGTTGACTACGTGCGCATTTACCAGCAAAAATCTTCAAAATGAAAAATAAAATGATGCCGTTTTTCGGCTCCAAAAGCCTGTTTTTTTTCCTGTTTTTCGCCGTGATGTCTTTTTTCGCGTGTTATGAGGATAAGGATGGAACGCCAGCCGAACTGGACCTGCCAGTCATCACCATCAACGACGTAACCGTTGAGGAAGACGACCAGGACAAGGTGCTTCAATTGGAAGTAAAACTCACGGGAAA
This sequence comes from Chitinophagales bacterium, assembly GCA_038249605.1. GTDB lineage: Bacteria > Bacteroidota > Bacteroidia > Chitinophagales > Saprospiraceae > M3007. The sequence goes on from JBBSDH010000108.1 coordinate 591, forward strand.
CAACACCACAAATGCAATCGTTGCGTTTTCGGCAATCGCAGGAACCGCCGAATCGACGTTTGATTTTGAAATTCTGACCATTGGAAAAATCCAGTTTGCACCCGGAGAAACGCAGAAGTTCATCAACATCAAAATCATCGGCGATGAGGTGAAGGAGCCGCGTGAGGCCTTCCAGGTGAAAATTTACAATCCACTGAACGTTACCATCGAACAGGATGTGGCTACGATCACCATTGAGGACGACGACGATCTGACGTCCGAACTTGTGATTCCCACCGATGGGTACACCACACCCACCTCGTACCCTGGTTACAACCTGGTATGGACCGACGAGTTTGATGGTGATTCATTGAATACCAACTGGTGGACGTACGAACTCGGCGACGGTTGTCCGGTAAACTGTGGCTGGGGCAACAACGAACTGGAATATTACCGGGAAGAAAACACGTCCATCGTGAACGGAAACCTCGTGATCACGGCCAAAAATCAAAACTTCGGCGGCAAAGAGTACACTTCTTCGCGTCTGATTACGAAAGGTAAAAAACAATTTAAGTTCGGACGTGTTGACGTACGGGCCGCTTTGCCCAAAGGTAAGGGGCTATGGCCGGCCATCTGGATGCTGGGCTCCAACATCGATGCTGTTGGCTGGCCCGCTTGCGGCGAAATTGACATCATGGAACTCACAGGCGACCTGCCCAACCGCGTAGTAGGCACGGTGCATTACGGCGCCAACACCAGCCAGCACCAGTTCATCAGTCAGTCGAAATATCTTACGGGCAACGACAATTTTCAGGACGAGTTTCACGTGTTTTCTATTGTTTGGGAAGCCGACCTGATTGAGTTTTATGTGGACGATGAGTTGTACCATACCATCACTCCCGCGAGCCTGAACGGTGCGGCGTATCCGTTCAACAAGAATTTTTTCTTCATCATGAACGTGGCAGTGGGCGGTAATTTCCCAGGAAACCCGGATGCATCCACGGCGTTTCCACAATACATGATTGTGGATTACATCAGGGTATTTCAATAGAAATCATCCGAAGCCCTCAGGGGTGATGTTGAACAGTTTACTGGATTTCTGTAAGGTTTAGGTACAACCCTATGCTGATGTTGGCGATCAGTTGCAGCGATGAAGTGACCACCCCGGATTCGCTGCTTATGGTAGACCAGCGCGCATAATAGCCTGATTTCCAGATGGGAAAATAGGCCTTCGCATCCAGTCGAAGGCCTATTTTTTCGTTGAAAGCATGTTTGATGCCGCCACCCAATGCAAAGGTGAAACGGGTGCGCGTGTTGAAGTATATGTTCTGAGGCGCCATGGAAACGACGCCGAAATACACACCGCCGTATCCTGCCCACCGTTTTGGTTCGGTTTCTTTGGTACACCCAAACATCAACGTGTGTTGTAAAACCTTGCCAATCGGAAATTCGGGCAGGTTGTCGGTGTCGAACTGGTAGATCATTTCAGAAACAAAGCGGGTGTAGTGCAATTCAAACAGGACGTTTTTGAAAATGCCATAGCCTGTGGGTCCCATGCCCAGGGACAGGTTGAAACCCACATTTGGGGCGGCGGGAAAACGTATGTCGCCTGCCGACATGTTGAGGGTGGACGGAAAAGTATACCCCACGAAAGGATGGAATTGCACGACTTGTGCATGCGCGGCGCCAGCCGAAACGGCAAAAAAGACAAGGAGTAGGACGATGCGCATGGGTAAAAAGGCTTATAAGCATGAGTCGTTTGGACGAATGTTAAAACAATATACGAAGTAAACTTGGATTGGGATCTTTTGGTTATCCATTTTTTGGGTAGCTCCTGAATTCAAATTTGCAACGCCGCACTCCAATGTTTTACAATCATCCCTCCCGATACTTGATGAGTTTTATGGCTCTTCGTATTCTTGGACGGTTGTAACGTTGCAAAAAAACGGGATAAACATGGAGCACCACGTTCAAAAACAACAACCACAACGATGCTGAAACCCCATGTTTCACAGCAACATAAATGGTAAAACCCAAAACAATAAAAAAGATGATCAAATGACTCAATTCAGATTGTTTGGTTTCATACTCCAAATGAATTAGAGCATCCAAATTTTTCTTAACGGGATTTGCCTGCTTGGTGATTTTTTCCCAACCGATAAAAACAAGCAATTTTCTAAAAACGTTTATTCCCAGTTTCTCATAAATTTTTCCTTGGTTTTCCCATGTTTTTTCCTTGAAATAATCGGAAGTTAAATTGGCCTTCAATGTTCCAATAAACACAGATACGCACAGCATCAACAAAAAATTCAGAGCCCATGCGGATGCAAGACCTGTAACCCCGACAAAACGTATCAGTGCAAAAATTAGCGCTACCGATAGGAAAATAATTAAAACAAGAAGTATATTTTTTCGCATGTTTTTCGTCTGGCTTTTGTGCTTTGTTGGCTGCGGTTATTTTTATTTTCCAGTTTCTCCGTTGTGGTTTAAGCCAAAATCCACCATCCACTCAATGACATATTTGTCTCTAAACATACCAAAGTAGGAGCCCCACGGACTGTCGGTAATGGGCATTTCTAAGTAGATGTACGTCAACTTGTCGTACGTAAACGGGTTGATGTATTTGTCCTGGAGTACCATGAAATGATCTTGTGGAAACAAAAATACGGAAAGTTACACGCATTTGTACTACACCTTCATGCTTTTCAACACATTTTGTTTGGTCCAGTCTTGGCCACCAGGATTTACAGTTGTGGAAAAAAAGGAGGCCGGAAGATGGACTTCCTCACTATAGGAGACAGTGAGATAAGGTTAAGCAGCCAATTTTAATGATTTTTCATAAAATGCTGTCCCCTTGCGTAAAACCAGCCGACTTAGTTGGCTGGCCGCATCCCAATATACCTCTAGTGCCGCGTTCAACCCAACCAACCAAACCCCCACAACAACCCTTCCAACCCTCACCTTCCCTCACCATTGACTTGAGTACGTAAATGTAAAGTACAGTTTCAAATTTCCAATCATTTGTAAGGCTTTTTTTATCCCCGCTTTTTGGGGTGATCCCGGCGATCTGAACAACTTGCCTCTGGTTTTCCCAGTGTTTTCGCCCGTCAACCTTTCGAATCCCGAGGAGATCTGGACGATTTTCCCCTTGGTTTTCCCATCGCTTGCGTCCGTCAACCAGTCGAATCCCGATGGCGATCAAGACAACAAAAAACACTTCCTCCCCAATCCCCAACGAATCCTAACCCAAACCTACGTGAACACCGGCAAGCAAACCCTGGAATGTGTGTACGTTTTCCCTGGCTCCACCCAGGCCGCCGTGTACGGACTCACCATGCGCATCGTCAAACGCACCGTAAAAGCCAAAATCGCCGAGCGAGAAAAAGCCCGCGCCGATTACGAACAGGCCAAAAGTGAAGGCAAACGCGCTTCGTTGCTCGAACAGCAGCGTCCCAATGTTTTCCAAATGAACGTTGCCAACATCACGCCCGGCGATACCATCGAAGTGGAGCTGCGCTACACCGAACTGCTCGTCCCGGAAAACGGCGATTAAAAGTTCGTATATCCTACCGTCGTGGCTCCGCGATACACCAATGGCAAATCGGGCAACAACGACGGTTTTACCGCTCTGCCTTACCAAAAATCGGGCGAAGCGCCGTTGCATGCGTTTGATTTTTCGGTACACCTGGCAGCAGGCATGCCCGTGCTCGATGTGAAGTCGCCCACCCACCGCATCGACGTGGATTACCACTCCGACACCAACGCCGACATACGCCTGCACAAAACCGAAACCAAAGATGGCAACCGCGATTTTATCCTGAAATATTCCCTGCGCGGCGAACAGGTGGAAGCGGGACTGCTGCTGTTCGACGACGGTGGCGAGAAGTTTTTTCTCCTTATGGCACAGCCTCCCAAAACGGTGGCCAAAGCCGACATCACCGCTCGTGAATACATCTTCGTGGTCGACGTGTCGGGTTCCATGAACGGTTTTCCGCTCGACGTATCGAAAAAATTGCTGAAAAACCTGGTGGGCGGCCTGCGCCCCGTCGACCAGTTCAACGTGATCCTGTTTGCCGGAACAAGTAACATTTTATCCGACAAATCGCTCAAGGCAAACAGCGACAACCTGCAAAAAGCATTTGATTTCCTCGACAAACAGGAAGGCAGCGGCGGCAACGAACTGCTTCCCGCCCTCGAAAACGCACTCAACTGCCCCGCACCAAAAAAGGCCTTTCTCGCTCCGTTGTGGTGGTTACGGACGGCTACATCGGCGTAGAAGCCGAGTGTTTCGACCTCGTGCGCCGCAACCTTAACCAGGCCAACCTGTTCGCTTTCGGCATCGGATCGTTGGTGAACCGCCACCTGATCGAAGATCTGGCCCACGTGGGCGGCAGCTTGCCTTTTGTGATCCTAAACGAAAAAGAGGCCGGTCCCATCGCCGAACAATTCCGCCAATACACCGCTACGCCGGTAAAGAGCGAAATCACCGTTTCCCTCCCCGGCTTCGACGCCTACGACATGGTGCCCGACGTGGTACACGACGTGTTTTCGCAACGCCTGGTCATCGTGATGGGCAAATGGCGCGGTAAAGCTTCGGGCGAAATCCTCATTCAGGGCCATGTGGGCAACAATAAACACGACATCCGCTCATCCGTAAACAAAGCGCAACCCAAACTCCACCACAATTTTACCTAAAAACGTTATTTTTACCCTTGATGACAGCACTTATTGTAGAAGACATGTCCCCAGGCCATTGCTGTTTTGGAGGCCGACTTAAAAACCTACTGTCCGGAAGTAAACCTCCTCGGCACGGCGAACAGCGTGGTGAGCGCCGCGAAGTTCCTCCGGCAACACAAACCCGATGTCATTTTCCTCGACATCCTGCTTGGCGATGGCACGGGATTCGATAATAGACCAGATCGTGCGTTGTGAAGCCGACGGCAACAACACAAGGTTCGTACTCGCCTCCGGCGAAAAAGTCTTCGTGACCAAAACCCTGAAGCAATTCGATCAATTGCTTGAAAACCATGGTTTTGTGCGTGTACACCAATCGCACCTCGTGAATTTCCGTTACGTGCGGGGTTTCGAAAAAAAGGACGGCGGGTATTTGTTGTTGAAAAACGGGGATTTGGTGGCCGTGTCGGTTCGGAAAAAGGCGGAGGTGATGGGGAGGTTGGGGGAGTAGGGGTATATTGTAAAGTGTTTAATATGTTAAAGTTTTTTTTTTGATTATATGGTTAACATTTTTATCTTTGTTGACATTAATTTAATTTAAAACCTATCTTTATGTTAAAGAAATTTCACTTGCCGATTGTTGTGGCTTTGTTATTGGGAGGTTTAATTCTCCCTGGTTATTATATCGAAAAACCTATTGCCGTTTCATCAGCTGATTTAGGCGAAGTAAACAAGCTTCACTTTTCACGCCTACTTTCTATTCAACCAAGTGAGAGGGCGTTGGGTGTTTCATGTTATGATAATCAAGGTAATATTGTAGCGCAGGGTTCTAGGTGTATTAACGGTAGTTCTGTGTGTGTCCCCAATGACTGCCCTCCGGGCAGTAGTCCTAACCGTCCGAAATATTGATAAAAAACCTGTAAACAAATACATTATGAAGGCATTTTTGGTACTAAGTATTTTTGTATTTGCGACTACTTCAGTTTTTACAAATTCTGAGGTAATAAATAAAAGTGAATACATCATGCAATCAGAACTACAGCTTTATTTTGCTCCCAATTTGAAAAGAGCAGAAATTGGTTGTTATTGTGGAGACTCAATAACTTACGCGTTTGCAAACAGATGCCATCCTGGGAATGAGTCATGTATTCCCAACGAGTGTCCTCCTCCTCCTGCTAATTGTCCAGGCGGAGGTTGAAGGTTGATTAACCTGAACAATCATTAAGAAAATTTTTTTTTGAATATAATTTTACATTTATTTAAAATTAAAAAATTCACATTTGTTTAATATTTAGAAATATGTTGAACTTGAAAAAATTTGTCTTGCCCATTACTTTCATTCTGTTTTCTGCTCTAGTAATGCTTTCAAATTATTCCGTTGAAGGACATATTACTACTTCACAAGTTGATTTAGTAGAAATGAATAGCCTACATGCTAAACTTTCCTATGATGATCAACCATCTGAAAAGTCTGTAATTGTTTCATGTTATGATCGAGAAGGTTATATAGTAGCATATGGTGTTAGATGCATTCCGGGTCACCAAAGTTGTGTATCTAACGGTTGTCCTCACGGCAGTAGCCATACCCCACCACAAACCGGAGGTTGAAAGTTAATTAACCCTGAACTTTTTCTTTTTCTAATAAATAATTTTCCTTATGAAATATGCTAATTTCTTCTTAGGAATCGCAATTCTTTTGTTTTTTGGTACTTCATGCACGGAAAGCGAGCGTTTAACTACCAGTGCCGTAAAGGTTGGCAACAACTTAGGTAAGACGACGTTGAAACTCTCCGATATCATGCGTCCAACTTCAATTGTGGTGTTAGATGAGCCGACAAATCATTCTTTGAGAAGCATATCTAAAATTATATATGCAGAAAATAATAATATCATAATTCTTGATGTGGGTTCTGATTTTAGAACAGCATATCTTTATGATCCGCAAGGTAGTTTTGTTGGTGTTATTGGTGACACAAACAAGGCTGAACCTCATGATATAGGATTAATGGATGTTAGTGTTTTCAGAGATGAAGTAACGCTATTGGGAGCTGGGAAAAGATCTTTTTTCAATTACAGGAATAATGGCTTAGACTCAGATCCTTTAACATTTGCTACTGCTTCGATAGGAGATAAACTTGAACGGGATGCATTTGGAAATTATATCTTATACAATGAACATAGCGGTACAAATGTTTCAGGTAACAATTATTTGGTTGTGTATGATAATGCAGGTAATTTGATTAAAAGGATGTATCCTTACAACAGTTCCCGAGAGAACCTATCCTACGAATACACTGGCTTTCTCTTAAAATCAGGTAAATCATTGTGGTTCAGCCCTCCTTTTGATAATACAATTTATGAGGTCACGGCAAGTAAACTAAGTCCAATCATGCATTTTGACTTTGAACAAGCCAATGTTCCGATCGAATTGATTGATAAAAAAATTAGCGGCTCAGAGACCCTTGATTATGGTTTTATTGGTGAGTGGTTTGTAAAACATGGATCTTTAATTCAATTAGAATACTTCTACAAAGGGCGTATACATCATGGTTTTTTTGATGAAAGTAGTGGGTTGTTTTACAATACTAATAGCTTTCAAGTTGATGCTCTTTCAAAATTGTATCAACGTTGTACCATCATGCCCAGGGATGAATCAGCATTTGTAATGGTATTGCGAAGTGAGCAGATAGGTTCCCTTTATAAAGATGGACTTATAGATCAAGAAAATTTGAATGCGATGCTGCCAGGTCTAGGTGATGAACTTATGGAAGCCGGAACGCAGAATAAGCCTGTGTTGGTTACTTTTCAGTACCATAATGGCGCCGGACTGAGGTGATGGGGAGGTTGGGAGAGTGATGGGGGATTCGGAATGGGGAAGGTCTCACTCAAAAGGTTTCACGCAGAAAAAATTTCGCACAGATTTACACAGATTTGAGGCGCGGATTTACACAGATTAAAACAAAAAAAATCTGTGTAAATCTGCGCCTTAAATCTGTGTGAAACTGTGTGAAACTTTTTCTGTGTGAAATCTTCGCGACCATCTATTTCCCCTTTTTCCATGCCAACAGGTACAATACCGCAGTGGAGCGGTTCGGCCGCCAAGGCTCCGCCACCTCCAACATTTGCTTCTTTAGCGCCGTGTTGGGGTTGAGGCCATAAAGTTTCGTCATGGCGATTTTGAGGTGGTAATCGTCGGCCGGGAAAACATCGGGGCGGCCGAGGGTGTACAGCAGGATCATGTCAATGGTCCATGGGCCGATGCCTTTGATGGAGGAGAGTTTTTCCAAAACCTGCTCGTCGGACAAAGATTGCCAGTCGATGTTGTTGGCCGACCAAAAATCGAGGATACGCAGGATGGTTTCGAATTTGGCTGTGGATATTTTGATGCCGGAAAGGGCCTTTTTTTCAAATTCCGGAAAGTTATCCGGCGTCAGTTCCGTCAGCCCGGCTTTGTCCAGCAAACGTTGAAAAATCTTTTTGCTGCTGCGGTAATGGATTTGTTGTTCGATAACACAACTCATGAGGTCCATAAACACGTTGCCTGAACTTACCGTCACAGGTTCGGGTATGGTTCGGATGATGTCGGCGAGTATGGGGTCGGGCATGGTCGGTTGGTTGGTTGGTGCCTCATGTGGTAATTTTAAGGTTGGACTAACCCTCCTTCTTCCTCACCATCGTCAAAATCGTCGCAATAGCCACGGTTTCTCCCGTTTCGTCGTACACGTCCACGAGCCATTTGACGATGCCTTTGGGCACGTCTTCTTCCGAACGTTTTTCCTGATCAATTTTTTCCTTAACCGTCAGTTTCACGCCGATGGTCATGCCCGGATAAACGGGTTTGGTGAAGCGGCATTCATCCAACCCGTAGTTGAGCAGCACCGGACCTTTTTTCGCATCCACGAACAATCCGGCGGCTTTGGACAAAATGAAGTAGCCGTGGGCTACGCGGCCGGTGAAGGGCGTTCCTTCGAGGGCGGTGACGTCCATGTGGGCGTAAAAATTATCGCCGCTCACGTTGGCGAAATTGTGGATGTCGGCCTCGCTCACGGTGTGTTTGGCGGTGATTAGGGTTTCGCCTACGAACAGGTCTTCGAAGTGTTTTTTGAACGGATGTACCGGCGTTTCGGTTTGCGCAGCACCCTGCTGGTACTGGCGGGTCACGTTGGTGATGTCGGTTGGGTGGCCCTGGATGGCCGTACGCTGCATGTAGTGGAATACGCCGCGCATGCCGCCCATTTCCTCGCCGCCGCCGGCGTGCCCCGGACCGCCGTGCACCAACATCGGCATGGGTGAGCCGTGGCCGGTGCTTTCTTTGGCCGATTCCCGGTTGAGCATGAGGATACGGCCGTTGGATGAAGCGGTTTCCAGCACGAAATGCCGCTGAATGTCGCGGTCGTAGGTGCAGATCGTCGTCACCAAAGATCCTTTGCCCATATGCACCAGTTCGATGGCACTTTCGAGGTTTTTGTAGGGCATGAGGGTGCTCACTGGTCCGAAACATTCGGTTTCGTGGCTGATTTTTTTCACCAACGGACGGTCGTTGAGCAGCAGCAAGGGCGGCAGGAAGGCGCCTTTGTTTTTATCGCCTCCAATGACCTCAAACTGTTCGGGGTTGCCGTGCACCAAACTCGTTTTTTGCATCAGGAGTTCGAGTTTTTCAAGCACACGATCCTTTTGTTTGCCGTTAATGAGGGCGCCCATGCGCACGCCTTCCACCGCCGGGTCGCCGGGTTGTGTTTTCCCCAACTCTTTGCTCAATGCGGCCTGTACGGCTTCAAGCAATTTTTCAGGAACCATGATGCGGCGTATGGCGGTACATTTCTGTCCGGCTTTGGTTACGATTTCGCGGCGGCATTCCTTGATGAACAAGTCGAACTCGGGTGTGCCGGGCACAGCGTCTTCACCAAGCACCGCGGCGTTGAGCGAGTCGGCTTCCATGGTGAAAGGAACGCTGTGGAGCACGAGGGCGGGGTGGGTGCGCAGTTTGCGCCCGGTTTCGGAAGAGCCGGTGAAAGTGACTACGTCCTGGCCCATGACCGGATCGATCAATCCCCGGCCGCTGCCGCCTATGAATTGCAGGGCGCCGTCGGGCATGATGCCGGAAGCTGCGATGTCGCGCACCATGGCTTCGGTGAGGAACGACGTTTGTTCGCTTGCTTTCACCACGGCGGGTACGCCTGCGAGCAGGTTGACGGCTATTTTTTCCAACATGCCCCAGATGGGGAAATTGAAGGCGTTGATGTGCACAGCCACGCCGCGTTTGGGCACGAGCAGGTGGTGGCCGGCGAAGCCGCCTTCTTTGGAAAGGCGAATCATCGTGTCTTCCACGTAGTAGGGCTCGTCCGGGAATTTGCGCCGAAGGCTGCTGTAAGCGAACAGGTTGCCGATGCCGCCCTCGATGTCGACCCAGGAGTCGTTGCGGGTGGCGCCGGTGAGGTGGGAGATTTTGTAATAGGCTTCCTTTCGTTCGAGCAGGTAAAAAGCGAGGGCTTTGAGCATGCGGCCACGTTCGTGGAAAGTCATGGCGCGCAGGACCGGACCGCCTGTTTTACGCCCGTATTCCAGGATGTCGGCATAGTCAAGACCTTCGCTGCTGGCGGTTGAAATGACTTGGCCGGTGTATGCGTTGTATTGTGGAATGCCTTCGCCGGCGCCGGCGATCCAGCGGCCGAGAACGTAATTTTCTGTTTTTTGCATGGTATGGTTGTTCAAAGTTTAAAGTTTAAAGTTCAAAGTTTAAAGTTTGGACATGCCCATAGAAGCGTTGAAAGCACACTTCATTTCCATATCAAGCCGATCCACCCTTTAAACTTTGAACTTTAAACTTTAAACTCATTTTTCACAAAAGTCGACTTTTTTTAAAGATTCCATAGCCTCATGCAACAAAAGGGTAAGCCGGAGCACCATACTTGCAGAACCCAGTCCACATGACCAACGATCCACAACTTTCAAACCTGCTTGCAGGCTGCCGCCGGGGCGAAGTACAAGCCCAACGCGCGTTGTTCGACAAGCACCACGAACGCCTGCTTGCTGTTTGTTTGCGGTATGCCCGCGACCGTCCTGAGGCCGAAGACATGTTGCAGGAAACCTTTCTGGCGGTCTTCCGCGACTTGCACCAATACAACGGTCAGGGTGCGTTCGAAGGTTGGCTGCACCGTTTGGCCGTGAACAGTTCGCTTCAGTTTCTGCGCCGCCGCAATCCTTTGCGTTTCGCCGACGGTTTGGACGACCTGCCGCCGCAAATCCAACAAACAACGCCCCATGCCAGCGAAGGCAATCCTGAGGCGGTGCTGTACCTCGTACAACAGTTGCCCACTGGGTACCGCACGGTGTTCAACCTGCATTGTATGGAAGCGTATTCGTACGCCGAAATAGCCGCGCAACTGGGCATCAGCGAAAGCAGCGTGCGTTCGCAATATGCACGCGCTTGCAAACAATTGCGGCTTTGGCTCGAACAAACATTTGTACATCACCCCTAAAAAAATTAAGCTATGGAACCCAATTATACGCCTTCCGAGGACCCCAACAAACTCGAGCAGTTTGTACGCAACCAACTCAATGGTCTCACACCCGGACAACAGCCCGAACTCTGGCAACGCATCGCCGCCGAACAACAAAAGCTGAACCCATGGATGCGCTTGCGCCATTCTGCGAAAACCATCGCCATTCCTGCTGCAGCGGCGATCTTGCTGAGCATCGGGGTGTGGTGGACGGTGGAATCCAACCCTCAGGATCCGTCGAGTGCCACCATCGCACAGGAACAGTCCACAACCATACCTGTGATCGACACCACAGAAAACACCGTTTTACCGTCGGAAATAACCCAACCAACCCCAAAAACCAAAAAATTTGATGTACAAACGGCCATGAACCGAGTGCCAGGATTGGAAGTCAGGTTCAAAGTTTCGAAAGGCATCACGTACACCAACCCGTCATCGGGCAACACCGTGACCATACCGGCGGCTTCTTTGGTACGCCCCGACGGTATGCCGGCAACAGGCGAGGCTACCTTGTTTGTGCGTGAATACCGTGGTTTGGCCGATTACCTGTCAGGCGCTGTGCCGATGCATTACGGCGACGAGCGTGGCGGTTTTTTCTTCAACTCCGGCGGCATGTTTGAGGTGCGTGTGCGCCAGTGCGGCGAAGAACTGAGCATGGCGCCCGGTGAGGAATACACCATGTCGTTCAAACCAACCAACGATATGCTGGAGGATACACGCCTGTATTATTTTGACGAAGTGCAGGGCAAATGGGTGTTCCGTCCCGACCCTGTGATGGGACAGGGCAGCGAGGCCGACGGTTTGCCGCCGGTGGTGAGCGAACAAACGGCCGCACGCAACAACCGAATGCGTACCTCCCAATGCACCCCATTCGTGCCCGAATTCAATCGCAAGGATATTCCTTCTGAAATGGTCATGATCGCGGTGGCTACAGGGCAAAAACTCGCCTCCGGCAAAATGACCCTGCCAAAATGGTTTGTGAAAAATCCTACCATCTCGTCCGAGCGCGCGTTGGATATTCTGGAACGAAGCGACATCCGCATCGTAGCCCACCGCGACCGCGACGATCAGTTTTTTCCGCAGGACATGACCGGACTTTTCTCCGAACTCCGCGCCTTCAGGGGCTGCTACTTTTCGGCCAGTGCCGACGAGCGCAACAACGCCAAAGCGGCCGAAATGCTGCGCAGCGGTAAGGGCTGGCAGCGCATCAACATCGTTCAGGAAAGTGGCGCACGCTGCATGATTGTCCTTACAGACGAAACCGGCTTCATCCAGTTTTATGCCGACATGTACCCTGCGCCGGGCATCCAAAACTTCAAACCCGACGCTATTTTTGCTGAATACCGTCGGCTGCGCACCGAACGCCAGGAAAATTTTGAAGCACGGCACCGCAGTTTGCGCTGTTTCAACATGATGGCCAACATGTTTCAAACAGAAGACGAATGGTGTATGGAACCTGAAGATTGGATGGTGTATTTTGAAAACAACCCCGGCATCATGCAGGAGCGCTACGATGCCCTGGTGCAAAACGGTGTGAGTTCCGATGAAAATATTGCCCGCGAAACATGGGAAAACTGGCGTCGCAGGCTGCGGGAGTTGAATACTGCCCGCTTGCTGAGAAAAGGCGGAAGCCAGGGAGCGCAATACATTTTGTCCATGAATCTGAGTCTGAGCAATTTTGGATTGTACAACTGCGACCAGATTTTCATGCTTGGCAATGCACCCATGGTGGTTGCTGGTTTCCAAACCACCAGTGGAAAAAAAGTGGCCCCGAAAACCATTTCTATGGTGGACAGGGGAAGTAAAATCATGCTCAGTTTCAATCCCGCAGACCGCCTGCCAGCTCTTTCAGGACGTAACATCGATGTAGTGGTTATCGACAGAAATGGAAAAACCTACATGTTGCGGGCAAACAACTATGCCAAACTGGACTTGAAAAACCGAAGCTCCTTCGTTTTCAACATGGAAGACGTGACCGAAATAGCCATGACGCCAGATGGTTGGAGCAAGTTGTTGGAGTTGTAAGTTAGCGGGCAGTAGGCAGCGGGCAGCGGGCAGTAGGCAGCGGGCAGTAGGGTGTCTCCCTTCGGTCGACATGACAGAGCACGCTAGGAGGTGGTTATTCGGATTTCTCGCTGCGCTCGAAATTGGAGGAGGGATGCGTTTGA
>JBBSDH010000109.1:0-13674 GCA_038249605.1 Chitinophagales bacterium
AAAATCAAATTTCAAAAATCGTACGTCGTCAATCAAATCTGCCCGTTGCCAGCTATAAGCTCCCCAAACCGGTACATTTCCTCAAAGCTGTTGTAAAACGGCACGGGCGCAACTCGGATCACGTTGGGCTCGCGCCAGTCGGCAATGACGCCCTGGGCGGTAAGTTTGTCGAACAGCGCTTTGCCGTTTTCGTCGGTAAGAAGGGAAAGTTGGCAGCCTCTTTCGGTGGGATTGCGCGGAGTGATGATGCGAAACCGTTGTCTGGTGGTGTTCACTTCATCGAGCAGGAATTCTAAGTAGCCGGTAAGTTGCAGACTTTTTTCCCGCAGGTTGTTGATGCCTGCTTTTTCAAACATGTCGAGGCTGGCGCGGTGTGCGGCGAAACTTAAAATCTGTGCGTTGCTGAGTTGCCAGCCTTCGGCTCCGTGCATGGGTATGAAACCTTTGCGCATGAGGAAGCGCTGCTGCTCGTCGTGGCCCCACCAGCCTGCAAAACGGGGGAGCTCGGGGTTGTTGGCGTGGCGCTCGTGTACAAACATGCCCGAAGGACCGCCGGGCGAGGAATTGAGGTATTTGTAGCTGCACCAAACGGCGAAGTCGGGGCCCCAGTCGTGCAAACGCAGGGGCACGTTTCCGGCGGCATGTGCCAGGTCGAAACCGACGTTGGCGCCGGCGGCGTGTCCGGCCCGGGTAATGGCTTGGAGGTCGTAGAATTGTCCGGTGTAATAATTCACTCCGCCGAACATCACGAGGGCCGTTTGCGCACCTTCGTGTTCAATTACGGCCAGGATGTCTTCTGTGCGCAGGGTGTGCTCTCCCGGGCGCGGGGCTATTTCAACAATGGCATCGGTGGGATCGAAGCCGTGCCAATGCACCTGCGTTTCAATAGCGTACTGGTCGCTCGGAAAAGCGCCTGCTTCCATGATGATTTTGAAGCGCTGTTTTGTGGGACGGTAAAACGACACCATCATAAGGTGTAGGTTTACGGTGAGGGTGTTCATCACCACCACTTCATGGGGCAGGGCGCCCACCACCGAACACGCCTGGTGGGTGAGTTGTTTGTGGTAATGCATCCACGGCCGTTCGCCTTTGAAGTGACCTTCCACGCCGTAGGTTGCCCATTGGTCGAGCTCGTCGAGCAGCGCTTGGCGCACCGTTACGGGTTGCAGGCCCAGCGAATTGCCGCAGAGGTACAACACCGGTTTGCCGTTGTGTTGAGGGAATAAAAATTGTTCGCGGTATCCGCGCAGGGGATCCTGGCGATCGAGGTCCTGTGCGAAGGAAAGGTCATTTTTGAATTGCATGTGGTGGTTGATTGTCATCCCAGCGTAGCGAGGGATCTGTTCCTTTACCCCACCATCCCTGGCCCGGGTTACCACGAGACTGAGATAGTGGGTGCAAAAGTACCGTTTCCAAAGGTTGATTTTAGGAGAAAAGAACAGATCCCACGCTGGATTGAAGTGCGGGACTGGGATGCCAAGCTCCCATGCTGCGCTGAAGCGGGAGGAATGATGCGTGTCAACTCTCCGTCAATTTTTCCAAAAACAACCCCAGCCACACTTCTTTTCCCCACCTTTGCGCCCCAATCCAGACACAACCACCATGCTCGCATTGCTCAACACCACCCTCGGACGCCTGCGCGTCATAGCCTTTGTGGAAGGCATTTCTTTCCTTATTCTGCTTTTCATCGCCATGCCCCTCAAATACATGGCTGGACAGCCGGAAGCCGTGCGCCAGGTAGGTATGGCCCACGGCGTTTTGTTTGTGCTGTATGTTTTGCTGCTCGTACTGGTTAAAGCCGAATACGACTGGACGTGGAAAAAAACTGGTGTTGCCTTCCTCGCTTCCGTCGTACCCTTCGGCACGTTTTGGGCAGATAAGAAACTGTTTCAGCAGTCGGAAAAATAGTCGACAGTCAACAATCCAGTGCCGCGTCTGGTGAATGACGCACAGTTTGGCGAGACCTATATTTTGCTCAATTGGGCATGAAGATGGCGAAATGCGGGACATTTTAAACGACGAATAACGACATTGAGCGAAAAATTGGGCCGCGAAACTGTGTGTCATTCACTGGACGCGGCACTAAAATGGGGAACATTGCCCAAAGCGATTGCCGATTTCTTTTAACTTTATTGGTCCTGACTTGTTTATCCGTCAACAGACTGTCGACTGTCGACTGTCGACTATTCCGACCATTCTTGACAACTGTTTCCCTTTTCCGCTTTTCCGGCCTCGCCGATTGCTTTTGGGCGTTGAGCCGCATGGGCATTGCACCTTTGCAACTGAAAGGAACGCCCGGCCTCACCTTTTTCAAAATGTTGGGCAGCGGCGATGCCAACGGGTTCAGTATTCGTCCCAACTGGAGGCAGTACGGTTTGTTGTGCGTTTGGGAAAACGAGGATTTTGCGAAGCGGTTTTTTCAGGAAAATACTGTTTTTCAGGATTATAAAAAACGCGCCACAGTATGGCAAACGGCGTTTTTGAAACCCACCATGTTTCACGGTTCGTGGGACGGTGCCAACCCATTCATTTCAGCCGCCCAATTTGATCCTGCACTTCCTGTTGCCGTACTTACCCGCGCCACCATCAAAAAACGGTACCTGTGGCGTTTTTGGCGGCAAGTGCCCCGCGTGAGTGCGGATGTGGAAGACCGGCCCGGACTCCTATTTGCCGTAGGCGTGGGCGAATTGCCGCTTGTCCAGCAAGCCACGTTTAGCCTCTGGCAGAGTGGCAAAGCCATGCTCGATTACGCCTACAGGCGCAACGACCACAGCGCGGTGATCAAACAAACCCGCGAACTGGGCTGGTACAGCGAAGAAATGTTTGTCCGTTTTTTACCCGTTTGCAATGAAGGTTCAGGCTTTTGGGACCTCAATGCAATACCGCCTGCATGAGTAGATATGTACCTGCGCCTGACAGATAGCCCAACATGGCTAGAAGGGCAATACGCTTAAGGTACCAGAAAAAGTCGATTTTTTCCATGCCCATGGCCGCAACACCTGCCGCCGAACCGATGATGAGCATGCTGCCTCCGGTACCCGCACAATAGGCCAGAAATTCCCAAAAAAAGTGATCGGGTGGATACACCGAAAGGTCGTACATGCCCTGTGCCGCAGCTACAAGCGGCACATTGTCGACTACAGCGGAAAGGAACCCGATCAGTAACCCCGTAATGGTCATACTGCCCATGTTCCGGTCGATCCAGCTGGCAAGCTGCGCAAGCAAACCACTCGACTCCAAAGCGGCGATGGCCAACAGAATGCCTAGAAAAAACAGGATACTCGGCGCATCCACCTGCCGAATCGCCTGCGATACGGTATGCTTGTTTCTGCGCTCGGGTTCTTTGCCTGAATGCATTACCTCTGTAACAACCCACAAAACGCCAAGACCCAGCAATATGCCCATAAACGGAGGCTGGTGGGTTATGGATTTAAAAATGGGTACAAAAAGCAAGGCGCTGATACCGAGAAAAAAAATCAGGCGGCGTTCACCCATCGTCACACCTACCGTATCAATGGGCTGAAGGTCGGGGGTGTGCACTTTGCCACGAACCGACAAGGAAAGAAACAAAAGAGGCGCAAGCAGACAAACGAGTGAAGGGAGAAACAACATTTTAACGATGCTTACTGCTGTAATTTGTCCGCCCATCCAAAGCATGGTGGTGGTTACGTCGCCGATGGGCGACCAAGCGCCGCCAGCATTGGCTGCGATCACGATGATGCCTGCAAAAAACAAACGATCTTCGCGGTCTTTCAGCAATTTGCGCATAAGACTCACCATCACGATGGTGGTGGTCAGGTTGTCGAGTACCGACGAAAGGAAAAAGGTTACAAAACCCGTGATCCAAAGCAGCCGCCGTTTGTCGGTGGTACGTATGTGGGTAGTAATAATTTCCAGACCACCGTGCGCATCCACCAATTCAACAATAACCATGGCGCCCAACAGAAAAAACAGAATCCCGGCAATGGGGCCCATATGCTGGTACAATTCACCTACCGCATGTTGAGGGTCGCTTTGGGAAAGCAGGTATATGGTCCAGCACAAAACAGCCGTAATTAATGCCGGCGCCGATTTATTGATGTTCAGTTTGTGTTCAAAGGCAATAGCCAGGTAGCCAACTACGAATACAACAAGGATCAGAGGTATCATAAAAAAGTTCGAAGTGTGGAGTCCGTAGTTTAGAAAATAGGTTGGTGAAGTTAGCTTTTTCGTTAAAAGGCCAATCCCTATCTTTATTTTTCAAAAAAACTTTTTCGCGCTTCGGACATTGCACCCCGAACTTCGAACTTTTAATGTCCTACAAGCTGAGTAAGGCCAACATAAACGACAGCTCCGGCCAAATAGCCGATTACGGCCCAGATGGTGATGCGTTTGAAGTACCAGAAAAAGTCGATTTTTTCCATACCCATGGCCGCCACGCCTGCGGCCGAACCAATGATGAGCGCGCTGCCGCCCGTACCGGTGCAATAGGCGAGGAACTCCCAGAAAAAGTGGTCAGTTGGGTATACCTCCATGCTGTACATGCCCTGGGCTGCAGCTACGAGCGGCACGTTATCGACGATGGCCGATAAAAAACCGATGATGATGCCGATGGCGGTGAGGTTACCCACCGTCCTGTCGAGCCATCCTGCAATACCTGAAAGCATGCCGGCGCTTTGCAAAGCTGCTACGGCCACCAAAATGCCGAGGAAAAACAGGATGCTCGGCGTATCAATTTTGCGAAGGGCGTGGTTCACCGATCGCGGTCCTTTTTCCGCTTCGTCTTTGTCTTTGTGGATGAACTCGGTCAATATCCACATGATGCCCAATCCGAGTAAAATACCCATAAAAGGGGGTAAATGGGTAACTGTCTTGAATATGGGAACGAAGACCAAAGAACCTATCCCGATGGCAAAGACGGCGTTGCGCTCAAAGGGTGTTGAGTCAAGGTAATCGTTTGTTCCAGATTTTTCAGGCGTTTCCACCTTGCCTTTCAACCTGCGGGTCAGGATAAGCAAAGGCGCCAGCAGGCAAACCAGACTTGGTAAAATCAGCATTTTGATGATGTTTCCTGCCGTTATTTGTCCTCCTATCCACAACATCGTTGTGGTCACGTCGCCCATGGGCGACCAGGCGCCGCCTGCGTTGGCAGCTACCACGGTGATGCCTACGAACAGCATTCGGTCTTCCTTGTTATCGATCAATTTGCGCAGCAAACTTACCATGACGATGGTGGTGGTCAGGTTGTCGAGAATGGCCGAAAGGAAAAACGTAATGATCGACGTAATCCAAATTAGTTTGCGCTTGTCTGTAGTTTTTATGCGTTCGGTGATGATCTCAAACCCATCGTGCGCATCGATGAGCTCCACGATGACCATGGCGCCCATCAGAAAAAACAGTATTTCCGAAATTTCACCCATGTGCTCGTTCAGGTGACCCACGATTTGGGTATGGTCGTGGCTATTGGCCAAAATGTACACGGTCCAGCAAAGCACGCCCGTTACCAGTGAAGTGGCGGCTTTGTTGATGTTGATGCTGTGCTCGAGGGTAATGGCCATGTAGCCAATGATAAAAATCGCGGCGATCAGAATTTCCATGAAAGGGTATTTTGATTACAAGGGTAGTTTAAGAATCTGTTTTCTGAAAAGGTTTGAACACCTCAGGAATCAGTGGGTTGGGGCTTTGATTCGTGCAGCTCCACAGGTACATCGCGGTACAAAATGGAGCCCAGCATCATGATGATGTTGCTTGCCAGAATGACAAAAAACAACACGCCCTCATCGAAAGCGTCGATGCGTTGCCATTCCGGAATTTTGTAAAACAACAGAACGGTGATTAATCCGCGTGGGATGTAAAAAAGTTCGGGGAAAAGGTCGTAACGGTGCAAAATGCGCAAATAAACAAAACGCAGGACAAGCAATGCGCCCACAATGAGTGAACCCAGCTGCCATACTTGTGAGTTTTGCAAAAACGCAAGATCGATGTTCATACCGAACAGTACGAAGAAAAACGTGCGTATCAAAAAAGCCGTCTCGGCAGTGATGGATTTGAGAAAAGCTGCTGTTTCATCCACGCTTTCATCCGAAAAATACCGTTTCAACGGTTGCCAGCGCACCCATTCCCAATTGTTTACAACCAAGCCGAAAATAAGCACAGTGAGCAAGGACGGCAACGACATTTTTTTACCCCCTACATAAACCAGGATCAATACCGCAAAGACTAAGAAAAACTTCACATTGACTTTGTTTTTTACCAGCAACATCATCAGTCCGAAACATACGCCCAACGACAAAACAAGGGCCACCGGAATGCTGCCTAAAAACCACGCCGTTGATTGCAGCGTGATGGCTGTCCCGGTTGTCAAAAAATTGAAAGCCATGATGCCAATGACGTCGGAAAAAGAGGCTTCGTATACAAGGAATTCTTTTTTCAGCGGACTCAAATGGTGAACGCTCGGCAAAACGATGGCGCTGCTCACCACACACAACACAAACGCATAAACGAGGCAATGCATAAACGATGTTTCGGGTATCCAGAAGAACAGAATGCCCGCCACACTAAACGAAGAAACGAGTAAAATGATCAACGCCGAGAAAAACGAACCGCGAATCAATCCCAATTTATCGCGCCGAACTTCCAAATCAAGTCCAGCCTCCAATACAATCATGATCAGACCCAGCGTCCCTAAAAACTCAACTGCCAGGGGAGGCACGGTGAAAACAACTTCCATCATTTGCAAACCATACCGTATTCCAATACCTGTAGCCAACAACAACAACACCGAAGGAATACGTGTTGCTCTGTTGATAACCGAAAAAAAATACGAGAGGATAACCATGCCGCATACGGCAATGATTATGGTATGTACATCCACTTGGAGCATCACAATAGTGTTTTCGCAAAGGTAAACTATCTTTACAGCAAATCTTCCTACATGACGACGATCAAAGGCCCCGCCATTTTCCTCGCACAATTTATGGGCGACCATGCCCCTTTCAACAACCTCGAAAGCATCTGCCGCTGGGCAGCCGATCTGGGCTACAAAGGCGTGCAAATACCCACCTGGGACAGCCGCCTCATCAACCTCGACCTCGCCGCCGAAAGTCAAACTTATTGCGACGAACTGCGCGGACGCATCGAAGCCTGCGGCGTGCAAATAACGGAGCTGAGTACCCACCTGCAGGGACAACTCGTGGCCGTACACCCAGCCTATGACCTTATGTTCGACAATTTCGCCCCGGAAAACCTGCGCGGCAACCCGGCAGCACGCACCGCATGGGCCGTGCGTACCCTGCAACAGGCGGCCGTTGCAAGCCGACGCCTCGGGCTCGACGAACACGTCACCTTTTCCGGAGCCCTCATTTGGCACACCGTGTATCCCTGGCCACAGCGCCCCAAAGGCCTGGTGGAAGCAGGTTTCCGTGAACTGGCCAACCGCTGGCTACCCATCCTCAACACTTTCGACGAAAACGGCGTAGACCTTTGTTACGAAGTGCACCCTGGCGAAGACTTGCACGACGGCGCCACTTTCGAACGCTTCCTCGGCGCCGTAGGCAACCACCCGCGTTGCAACATCCTGTACGACCCCTCACACTTTGTCTTGCAACAACTCGACTACCTCCAATACATTGATTTTTACCACGAACGCATCAAAATGTTCCACGTTAAGGACGCCGAGTTCAGGCCCTCGGGCCGCAGTGGTGTATATGGTGGTTACCAGGACTGGATCGACCGCCCCGGACGATTCCGTTCTTTGGGCGACGGGCATGTGGATTTTAAATCCAATTTTTCCAAACTCGCCCAATACGGCTACAAGGGCTGGGCTGTGCTCGAATGGGAATGCTGCATCAAAGACGCACAGCAGGGCGCAACCGAAGGCGCACCGTTCATCCGCGACCACATCATCAAAGTGACCGAAAAAGCGTTCGACGATTTTGCCGGCGGCAGGGTAGAAGAAGCATTGCTGCAAAAAATCATCGGGCTTTGAAACAACCTGCCTTCCTGATCCCGGCTTTGCTCCTGCTCGGCGGTTGCAACCACCCCGAATCCCGTGGTGCCGTGGATGTGGTTCAAATCCTGCTCCAGCAGGACCCGTGGCTGCGTTTCCTCTTTTGCCTCGTTCTGGCCCTGGTCGTTTTTACCGTGTACCGTATATTTAAACTCGGTATGGGTTTTTTCTGGCGGGCACTGAAATTTGTTTACCGCTTCTTTTTCGTCTGGACCCGCCGCAACTGGCTACTCGTGGCTCTGGCCGGAGGCGTGTTTTGGTTGTTCAGTGGCTCCATCATTAATGGTTTGCAGGATTTCGAGCAGCGTTACCTCAATCCCAGCTACCTGAATTCCTGGAGCAACTTCGACGACGAACGCCTCATCAGCATGTACGAGGATGAAATGGGCAAACACACCGATACCTACGAAAAAAACGTGGTGATGAAACGGACGCTGGAAATGGCGGAAAAAATGGCCTCCAGTCCACTCGCCATTTACGAAACCGCTTACCTCGAATGCGGGCTCGACCCTTTTCGTGTGCGCAACGACAAGGTGGCGGCGGGATGGATACAATTTACAAGGGCTGGTTTGGCAGGCATGACTTACAAGGGCAAACCTGTGCGCCTGGAAGATGTGATGGCTGCCTGCTCGCGTCGCGACATCGACTTTATGATGGACCTCAGCGAGTTGTACCTCATCGACAAGTACCAGCGCTCCGGCAGCAAACCACTACACAACACCATTGATTTGTACCTCGCCGTGTTTGCGCCTGCGCACATAGGCGCCTCCCACAACAAGGCGGTATACCAGGGCTACAAGAACCCGAGTTATTTCAAAAATTCGGGTTTGGACGGCTGGTACACCGAAAATACACCCGATGGGAAACAATTGATTTTGAGAAAAAATGCTGCGCGCGACGGAAAAATCACGATTTGGGAAATTTACCTTGCCCTTGAATCGAAAAAAAATAGGTTGGTTGAAAAAAACATTAAAAAATTTTAATTTATATACTTTAAACATTTTCAAATAAATAGAAAATATTATAAATAATCTACTTGGTTTAAAATGGTCTTTAATCTGTTAATATTTAATCGTTTAGCGGTTTATTCATCATTTTGGGCTTAATTTTGCTGTAGAATTTACCTACAAACCGGCGTCTATTTTCCCACCGTTGCGTTTGTGTGGTTTCCCTCTTTTGATTGCTGTTCAATATTGTTCCTCGTACCTCCCTCTTTGGTTTAATCGTTGTTTATGAAAAAATCTGTACTCCTGTTGTGGGCGCTACTGGCTGTAGTGTTCACGGCCAGCCCGGCCTGGGGAGCTTCCAAATCGCAGCAGGTAGAAAAATACCTGGGTAAGTTTCGTTTTGAAAACGACCGCCCCGTGGGCACGGTAAAATTTATTTTCCAAAAAGCCGTGTTCAAACGCGATGGGGACGGAAAGAAGGCATACAAATACCTTCTGTTCGATGCGCCCAACTATTCCAACGAAGACAATGCCGGCAAACTCATCGGTATTCAGGTGATCCACCGCGGCCGTACCACCACCATCCTGCCCGAATCGCCCGATAAGGACGAAGCGTATGTGGATGAACCCGCTGCCGTGCCGCCACCGAAAAAAGAAAAAAAGAAGCAGCAAAAACCTGCCACGCCCACTCCGCAGTCTGCGGAGCCCTCGGCCATGGCTGGCGATGAAAACGACAACCTGCTTACGCCGGTTTCGGTGAACGATCCTGTGCGCCCGCGCAACAAGGATTTTTCAAACATTGCCCTGCCCGATTCAATGGCACTCGCTGCCAACATCACCGACGCGAAAGAGTCGATCACCACCTGGAAAGGCCGCTTATGGCTAACCGTAAAACCCATCTGGGAGTTTTTCATGTGGTTTTTCAACTCCGCTGTGGTACTGCTCATCTGCTTTGGCGGATTGTGCCGCTACGTGGCACGCACGGCCGCCAGCGAAAGCCGGATGGACAGTTACGGGCGCATCATCGTAGGCCGATGGATCGTATCTGCCCACCAGAACGCCGCCGCGATGCTGCTCATCGTTACGTGGATGATCGCCATCGTGCTGCTCATCAATGTGTTCATGTGGCTCGTGTACCTTAACCTCTCGGTTTGGCTGCTGGTCGTCATCTGGTTCCCCATCCTTTGGGCTGCCGAGCAACTCACCAGTTGGATTGTGCCGAACATTCCGGTTTTGGGGCCTGGGCATTAAGGAGACATTTATGGTATGTAAGCTCTAGTGCCGCGTCCAGTGAATGACGTGCAGTTTGGCGGCCCTATTTTTCGCTCAATGTCGTTATTCGTCGGTTAAAATGTCCCGCATTTCGCCATCCTCATGCCTAATTGAGCAAAATATAGGTCTCGCCAAACTCTACATCATTCACTGGACGCGGCACTAGTGCCGCGTCCAGTGAATGACGTGCACAGATCATTCCATGAGCGATACTCAATATTTACCCTCATGGAGAAGCAGCCGCGGCTGCCTCTCAAACAAACATGCCCAAAATGCGTTTCTTTCAAACATAATTTTTCTCATGGTTCCATCCCTTTCTCATACATGGGGCCGCCTGGGATTCTATTGATACGTTTGAGCAAACAACGTATCACTCTGATTCGAAACGACGTTGCATGAACATTGCTTCAACATGCACTAAAATTAAAACCTGCCTAATCCTGCTGCTCTTTACGTCGGCCTCTCACCTCCACGCCCAACGCAGCCTGCACCTCCACATCCCGCCCGCCGACAGCGCCGCTTTTACCGAACACCTCGTGGGTTTTGAACCCTTGCCCGACATGCAGGACGGGAACATCGCCGTGTTTGCGCGCGTGGACAGCGCAACCATGCTCGCCCTGGGACAAAACATCGTAACCCATTTTCAACAAAAAGCCTTTTGGGGCGCTTCCATCGACAGCACCACGATGCAAGGCGATTCGGTGCTGAACGCTGTGTTGTACCTGGGTCCGCAACTGCGGTGGATGCGCCTCAGCGTACCTTCCGGCATCAACAACAACTGGCTGAACGCGGCAGGTTACCGGGAAAAAAAATACAACGGCAAACTGCTCGATTACGTAACCCTGCTCAGTCTGCAAAAAGGACTTCTCGAACAAGCCGAAAACAACGGCTACCCGTTTGCCAGGGTGGGTCTGGACAGTTTCCAAATCGACAGCATAGGATCGGTGACGGGCGCCCTGACACTCAACCTCGGCAAATACGTCACCTTCGGCGACATCCGTGTGCAGGGCGACCTTAAACTGCCACCCTCATACTTACCCAACTACCTGGGGCTGCGCACGGGCACGCCTTACAGCCGCGCGCGTGTTTTGCGCCTGCGCGACCAGCTTCGCAGTCTGCTTTTTGTGGAAGCATCGGCCAACCCAAGCATCAGTTTTGCAGGAAACGAAGCGCATGTCAACCTTTTTCTCAACAAAAAACGCGCGGGTCGTTTCGATTTCATCGTGGGTTTGTTGCCGCAACCCGATGCCGCTACAGGCTCCCGTAAATTGCTGCTCACCGGAACCCTAAGCGCCGCTTTCCAAAATGCCCTAAACCTTGGCGAAAGATTTTCGGTGGAGCTTGAACGACTTCGTCCGGAAACGCAAAAACTCGACATACAAGCAAGCGTGCCCTACCTTTTCGGCACACCTTTCGGGGCGGACGGCAGGCTGAACATTTTCAAACGCGACAGTTCTTGGGTGGATGCTCACTCCGACATCGGCGTACAGTACCTTTTTGCCGGAGGCGACTATGTGAAAATGTTGTGGGAAACCAAAAGTTCGAGCCTGCAATCCATAGACACCCTTTCCGTTATCCAAACCAGAACACTGCCTTCCGTTATCGACCTGAAGCAAAATGGTTTTGGATTGGAGGCTGGTGTAAACAGGCTCGATTACCGCTACAATCCGCGCCGGGGCGGCATGTTTACGCTGCGCACGGTGGCTGGTTTCAACGTTATTTTGCGCAACAGCCAGATCGAAAACCTGAAAGACCCCGAAGATCCGTTGTTTGATTACGCAACACTTTACGACAGCGTGGAAACGCGCACTGCGCGTTACCGTTTCGATGCCCGGGGGGAATATTACCTACCGTTTGCGGCCCGGAGCACGCTCAAACTGGGCATACGCGCTGCTGGTATTTTTTCCGAAACACCCGTATACAACAACGAACAGTTCCGACTGGGCGGCAACAAGTTGCTGCGTGGTTTCGACGAGGAAAGTTTGTTTGCCACGCGCTACGCCGTAGCCACGGCCGAAGTACGCTTGCTTATCGGGCTCAATTCCTACCTCGCGGCTTTCACCGATTATGGGTACGTCGAAAACATCACCACCAGCACAAAGGTGTATTTGCGGCCCTGGGGGTTTGGTGCAGGCCTGAATTTTGAAACCGGCGCAGGTATTTTCGGCATCAGTGTGGCTGCCGGTCGTTCGGATGCAGGACAAAGCGTGGATTTACGGGCGACGAAGTTTCACATAGGGTATGTAAGTTTGTTTTAGTCGGTTGGTTGGTTGGTCGGTTGGGATATTTTTTTACTTAATCAGGTATTTTCGCCCAAAAACGTCCGTTGGTAAACTCCATAAATTCATAATGTTTGGGATCGGAAGTTGGTACAAAAACGGATTTGTAGGCTAGTTTGAACCTTCCTTCGGCGATATTTGCAATGGTGTCCCATCGCGTGATTTTAAGGTAAGCTATTGAGGTTCCGGAAGTATCCGGCCTGTAATGATCAAGAAGCACGTCACCGTCTTCTCCCCGCAAGGAATACGTAGAAAAGGCATGTACGCCAATGTATCCTGATACTGTGGTCCTGAATACTACAGAATAGGCACCTATTGGGTCTGCATCGGTGAACCCTCCCAGAAAAATTATTTCACGTGTAGGACCACTTGCGGAACATGTTAACAGGTGCAGATACCAGCACAAGGTATCATTGGCTTCATAACGAATTAGTTCTGCACCGCTTATCCAATCATTTCCAAGTTTATAAGCTCGTGCTACGCCGGTACTGGTATCACAGGGCTGGTAGATGTAGACATCGGCAGGTAGCGGAGGAAGCTCACCTTCAGGAGGTAGTGGATAAGGGATTTGAGGCTGGTCGTCATCTTTTTTACAAGAAAAGATGGATAGGAGTAGAAATATAAAAACGATGTACCGCATGGCAACTAATTTTCTACGATGAATGGGTTGGAGGAAAAATGCATATCTGATGCAAGTTGCAGCATATAATAACCATTTGGAAGGTTTATTTGGATACTTGTGGTTTGGGAGTCTGTCAAAACCAATTGTCCATAAGAAAGTACTTTGCCGTCAACAGCGTGTATGGAATAGTTTGCATTTTCATTATAACCTGAAGTTACAAGGAACAATGACTTTTGGACAGGGTTGGGGTAAATGGAAACCTTTGGTAAGCCAAGATAGGTTTAAGCAACTCATTTTTAAACTTTAACACTTTAAGAAAGTTGTGTTTCAATCAATTTGAGTAATGAGGAATTTAAAAAGAGATTCAGCCAAAATAGTTGTAGTGCCAACCCAGGAGCGTATACCGTCACTCAGGTTGCCTAAGGATATCAGCACTTTTTTTACAGCGAAGCTCAAATTTACCATATCAATTGTGGAAGCTCAGGCTACAGTGAATGGAAAACCGCTCAGGTACTGATTTCCGAATGGCTATACATATATAAAACCAGAGGCTGTTCATATTATTTA
>JBBSDH010000110.1:0-13662 GCA_038249605.1 Chitinophagales bacterium
ACTTGCTCCATTACCATTAGGGATAAAAAAATCAGTTATGCTGTTTGGAGTTAATGTAGCAACTGGCCAATTGGGTTGCATCATATCAATAACCTGGAATTGAGAAAACAAAACCTCATTGAACCCACCACCGTGAAAAGCAAGCCCACTACCTGGATTGAACAAATTGCCATAATCGTATTGCTGGTCAATCACCGTTCCCGCTTCGCAATACAGGGCAAAAGCGTGGTTCTGAAGGGTCGTCACACGCCATTCTGTAGAAGCACAAGCGCCCCAGAAACGTGTTCCAAACCTGCTTCCCCTTGTATTGTTGCAACAAAAACGGTTTCCGGTTCCGTCCGCAAGGCTTAAACCGGTAGACGGCCTAAAGCTTGCTTGATCAACGATTTCATTGTCGTACAGGTAATTGTTGTGGGTATTGGTAAGTTGAATTCCAATACCTGGATTGGGCGTTTGAAATGTAATGACGTTTTCATCTACATCCACACTTCCCGCGCCGTTAATTCGAATGCCGTCATTGAAGCCAGAACTGGTAAAATGGTTGTTTTTTATCCGAACATCTCCAACATCCACGCTTTGGGCATTGTTGATGTCTATGGCCGCCGGATAAGGCGGGAAAGGACTATTTGTGGCACCCGGGAATGCGCTTCCGAACATGTTGATGTTGTTCAAAATTTTATGCGAATTAAATCCTCCTGCCGGAACCATTTCGTGACACAGAATTCCACGGTTTGTGAACCCGATTGTGGGATTATCGCTGATATCGGAGCTATGTGCACCCATGGTTTCCACGCCACGATACATGTGGTCCATGTTGTTGTTTTTAACCGTTACTCGCTGGTTGGCATGCCCGTACACGCCCCTGCGAACAGCATCAAAATTGCAATTGAGCACGGTTACCATGCCACCGTTAGCCGCCACACCATTTCCATCAGAAGTAGCGAATGTCGGTAAACCTGCAACGCCAGTGCCGATAACATGCTGAAAATCAGTCCTGTGAACAGACACTATAGCCCCCTCGCTGATGATGCCGTTTCTAAGGTAACTGAAGGAGTTAAGGAGGCCGTTGGTCCCGGGTGTGCCAACCGTAAGTGGTGTACCCAAGGTTACCATCCCTGCAAATCCGCCTTGTGTGCTGCTGTAATTGGGCAAATTGGCATCGCAAGCAGGAAGTAACGATTGTCCTACAATGGTATTCAAAGTATTGTTGGTGAAAGGGATGTGCTCCACCGTGGTGAAGGCATTGTTGGGGAAAAGGACTCCAACATGGTTGTTGGAGAAACTGTTGCCGACAGCGATCATACGGGTTGGCGGGTCGATACCAAGCCCTGATCCACCTTGGGCTGTGATGGAAAACTGTGCATCACGGATTGAATTTCCTTTGAAAGTCAACGCTGAATGAGGAGTAACCGTGATTCCACGCCACATCCTTTCACAGGAAAAAATGGTGTTGTTATCCAATGCGAGTGTAGGGTAAAGTGTGTTTGTGCCTACCACGATTTCCGAGCAAGGCTGCATTTGGATGTTGCCGCAGGCGCTTATGTTCAAATCCTGGTCCATAATCAACCTCCCTAGAATGGCAATACAACCCTGATGATCATTTTGATCTAAAAAGCCGTCGTCATTTTGATCGTAATTAAAGGCAGCTTCCAAAAGCGAATAGGGTGTACCTCCCAGTGTTGCGTCATAAAAAGGACTTAACTCGCTGGCATCTACATTCAGTGTGCCTTGGGCAGTGCATGGACAGGTAAAATCTTGTGGTGGTGGTACGATATCGCATGATACGGTCCGACACACGGTTTCAGTACACCCGCTGCAATCATCGGCAACCGTAAGACACACATTGTAGGTACCTGAAAGCGCGTACGTATGGGACACCTGTTGCCCGGAAGCCGTGGTTCCATCACCAAAATCCCAACACCACGACGAAATGCCAACACTAGGCTGACCTACAGTCGAACCATTAAATGTATAGTCTGGACAGGCGCCTTGCACCTCAAAGAATGGAGTAACTGGCGAATCAACACACAACAAAGAAATAGCATCCAATCCGGCATTGAAGCCTAAGGAAGGCACAGCATCGGTATTTACCCAAAAAACCAATTGATTGTTGGTTGCAGACAAAGGCGTAAATTCGAAGTAAACCGTGGTCCACACCGGATCACCCGCCGGAACTGCAGTTGTGTTTATCGTTTGACTATTCGCAAGTTCCGGTAGGAAACACGGTGATCCGTTATCCAAGGTTGAAGCATTGACCAAGCCGTTGGTCAATGCGACGGAAATAGTTCCTGCTTCGTAAGTTATATTATAATAGGAAAACGTCAATCTGTAGGTAACACCCGGACAAAGCGTCACAGCTTGAAAAATGGCTTCATTATTAGCACATGTACCTATCCCACCATTGGAGTTTGTAGATGAAATACAGACAAATTGATCGCCTTCAAATGGAATGATTGGATCATAATATAAATCATCGGTGTTGTCGCAAATAGAAGGCGTGCCGTTGGCTGCCCCCCAAGGCGGTGCGCAATTATCATTGATCGCGCCATCATTCATAGTGCCGTTCGGCACCGGGCAACTTTCAAACCCTCCCTCAAGAATAAGATTTCCCGGCGTGGGGGGGGGGACACGTTTGTTCATAAGATGAAAATGAAAGAAGAAAGGTACAAACGAAGAGTGCAATCGCGCTTTTGGGAAAGCGCTTAAGGATTAGATTGTGTAACATGATGGTGTGTTTTTATGGTAAGGGTTAAAGTTAATACTTTGCTTTTTTATGTTGCTTCAACTTAACATAAAATCAATATTATATGCTAATATTTAACATTTACAACATATTGCAATTTTAATTTTTAAAAGACTTTCGGTTCTGCCATGTTAATTGTCAAAAATTTAGGCAAAAAATAATATTTCACCCTATATTTGCAAATCTGGAATTCAATTCCAAATTTGCAAAAAATGATCAACCGCATCGCTGCCGAAAAAGTATTGGGCCTGTCACGCGCTTTCAAAGCCGTGGCGATCATCGGTCCGCGCCAAAGTGGCAAAACCACGTTGGCGCGACGGTGTTTTCCCGACAAAACCTATGTTTCTCTTGAAAATCCCGATGTACGTAATTATGCCATCAACGATCCACGTAATTTTTTGAAACAATACGCCGCCGGCGCGATCCTCGACGAAGTTCAACGCACACCGGAACTGTTGTCGTACCTCCAGCAGGTACTCGATGAATCATCCGAACGCGGCAAATTTATCCTGACAGGTTCCAACAATTTTCTGCTCCAGGAAAGCATCACCCAGAGTTTGTCTGGCAGGGCAGCTTACCTCGATCTGCTGCCATTCGCCGTCGACGAACTTAGCCAAATTCCCGGTGCTTTGGACGACCTGAACTCCGTGATGTTTAAAGGCGGCTATCCGGAAGTGCAGGCATCGGGCATTGCACCGGAAGATTGGTTTGGAGCCTACATACGCACCTATGTGGAACGCGACGTGCGGCAAATCCGCAATGTAACCGATTTGCAGGCCTTTGAAAAGTTACTTTTCCTGTGCGCCGGCCGTGTTGGTCAACTCCTGAATTTCTCCAATTTGTCCAACGAACTCGGCGTGGATGTAAAAACAGTGCAGGCTTGGCTGGGCATATTACAAGCCGGATTTCACATCTTTTTACTGCCGCCGTATTTCGAAAATTTCAACAAACGGGTGGTCAAAACCCCCAAACTCTATTTTTGTGATACGGGTTTGGCCGCATACCTGCTGCGCATCGCAAGCCCGGATCGGTTGTTCCAACATGCCTACAGAGGGGCGCTGTTCGAAAATTTCATCGTGTCTGAACTGTTGAAAAACAGGCTTAATCAAGGCAAACGTTCCAACCTGTATTTCTGGCGCGACAGTACCGGAAACGAAATCGATGTCATCATCGATGAAGGCACACGTTTGTTGCCAATCGAAATCAAAAGCGGGGCCACCGTTTCGGATGCCTTTTTCAAAAATCTGCATTATTGGCACAAACTTACCGATACCAAAGAAGGGATGCTCGTATATGGCGGCGATGCCGATCAGCGCAGGGATAAAGTGGACGTAAAGCCGTGGCACAGCATCGGTGGTATTTAACCCACCACCTTTCGCCGAAAAAATCCAAACTTTCGCCGTAAAAACACCACCTTTCGCAGTAGGTCACCCATTTTTGCAACCGAAATTTTATTGGTCAAGACCAAATCAAATCAATCCATGATCTTATCCGTTCAAAACGTCGTTAAACGCTACGACAAATACACGGCCGTCGACCACGTCAGCATCGATGTGCAAAGAGGAAGCGTGTTCGGCTTGCTCGGGCCCAACGGCGCCGGCAAAACCTCGCTTATCCGTATGATCACCACGATCACCGGTCCGGATGAAGGCGTTATTTACCTCGACGGCGAAAAAATAAACGACCGCTCGCCCGAAAAAATCGGGTACATGCCCGAAGAACGCGGCCTGTACAAAAAAATGAAGGTGGGCGAACAACTGCTCTACCTCGCCCAGCTCAAAGGCCTCTCAGAAGCCCAAGCGCGCAATCAGATCAACCACTGGCTCACCAAGTTTGAAATCACGGACTGGTGGGACAAAAAGATCGAGGACCTGTCCAAGGGCATGCAGCAAAAGATCCAGTTCATCGCTACGATCGTGCACCAGCCCAAATTGCTCATCCTCGACGAGCCGTTCACGGGCCTCGACCCCATCAATACCAACCTGATCAAGGACGAGATCCGCCAACTCAATGAAGCGGGTACCAGCATCATTTTCAGCACCCACCGCATGGAACAGGTGGAGGAAATGTGCGACCACATTGTGCTCATCAACCACGGTAAAAATGTACTGTACGGCGAGGTGCAATCCATCAAAAACGAATACAAACAAAACCTTTTCCGTATCCAAACGGAAACGCCCTTGCCCGAAGGTTTTGCTTCGAACCACACCATCGTGGAACAAAACAGCCACAGCGTTACCGTGAAACTGCCCGATGACAGCCACAGCAACCGTCTCCTCCAAGAACTGCTTTCCATCGGCGTGCGCATCACGCGATTTGAAGAAATCCTGCCCACTTTCAACGAAATTTTCATCCGGCGCGTGGCAGAAACCGCCGGTGGCCAATAAAGACTCCTACCCATGTCCAAACTTTCGCTCATCGTCAAACGCGAATACCTCACACGCGTGCGAAAAAAATCGTTAATCATCGTTACCCTACTGGCCCCCTTGGGCTTGCTGGTGTACTTCCTGGTCATTTTCGGCCTCACCAAATATTCCAGCGGCGATGAAATCAAAGTAGCCGTACTCGATGAAGGTGGGATGGTGCAACAACTGCCCGATGAAAGAGGTGTGCGTTTCATCCCCGCCGGCGGTAAAACCTTCGAACAGCTCCAGACTGCCGCCGAAGAAGGTACCTACGATGGCATCTTGCGCATCCCCGCGCTCGGCACCTTCCAGAAAAAAGAACACACCGTTTTTTACTATTCCGATAAAAAATTGGCACCCGAAAAACGCTCGGTCATCGAAGACCGCATCACCGACAAAATTCGGGATTATAAAATCGATTCTTTGAAACTCGATCCGAAAATGCTCGAGATGCTCAATACCGACGTCGCCATCGACCCCGAAAAACTCACCGAAGCCGGGGAAGATGAAAGCCGCTACACTGCAGGCGTAGGCCTGGCCATTGGCGGCATCATGGCTTTCATCATGTTTTTCATGGTTATGATGTACGGCCAAATGGTGATGCGCTCGGTGATGGAGGAAAAAACAAACCGCATCGTGGAAGTAATGATGTCGAGCGTGCGGCCTTTCGACCTCATGCTGGGCAAAATCATTGGCGCAGGAGCAGTAGGACTCACACAGGTAGTCGCCTGGATCGTACTCAGCGGGGCGGTCACCCTGTTGATGCCCATGCTGATGGACATTGACCCCGCAGCCATGCAGCAAAGTATGCCCGATCCCGGTACAGCCGCTGCCATCGACCCGGAAGAAGTGGAGAATACGGGCTTGCGGATCATGGCCGAACTGAGCAAACAAAACTGGCCGCTCATCACAAGTGCGTTCATCATCTTTTTCCTCGGAGGATACTTCATCTATGCGTCCATGTTCGCAGCCATTGGTTCGGCCATGGGCGACGATTACGGCGAAGGCCAGGCGCTGGTGCTGCCCATCACCATTCCCATCATTCTTGCTTTTTACATCGTGGCTTTTGTAGGGATACGCAATCCGGACAGCGGCCTTATGGTATTCGCGTCCATGTTCCCTTTGTTTTCACCCATTGTAATGCCGTTCCGAATGGCATTCAGTCCACCGTGGTGGCAGGTGGGTCTATCCCTCGTCCTGGTGTTGGCCGCAGCGTTTTTCTTTGTTTGGCTTGCCGGCCGCATCTACCGCGTGGGTATTTTGTTGTACGGCAAAAAGGTGACGCTGAAAGAAATCAGCAAATGGATGTTTTACAATGGTTAGTAGACTGCCAACCGTCGACTGTCGACATTCGATTAACCCCTAAACCTCAGCCAATCCTCTTCCGTATCGACATCGTTCAGCACGGGCAGAAGCGCACAGCTTTTGCCCGTGTTTTTTATACGCACCAGGGTTTCCGACAAAACTGTTTCGGTACTCCACACCATGTTTTCAAACAACTCTGGTGCAGGCATGTTAAGGCCGAGCAGGTAATAACCGCCGTCGGCGCTGGGGCCAAGCACCACGTCGTATGTATCGAGCAAACCGAACGCATCGTTCAGGATGTCGGCTTCCAGTTCCGGACAATCGCTACCGGCTATGACCGCTTTACCAGCACCGCCGTCAAATGCCGTTTGGAATGCCTGGTGCATGCGTTCGCCCAGATCGCCGCCATGTTGCAGGTGCTTTTCAAAAAGGCCTGGATCCCAGTCATCGTTGGATGCCATGTTTTCGCTGTAAAAAAGCAGGCGTCGGGCGTCAGTTTCCAGGGCGACCCGTCGGGTATGATGGAGCAAAAAATGGTAAATGGCCAGCGCCTCTTCGTCGCCCACCGTAGCAGCAAGCCGGGTTTTTACCTTACCCAGCTCCGGATTACGTATGAATAGGATTACGGTGTTCATGGTCGTGTTTTTCTTTAGATAACGGCATTTGTAACCAGCAACTTAACAAACAGGTTGTATTTATTGTAGCATTGAAAATTTAACATTTGGGAGAATAATGGATATTTTCGGAATAAAATTTTATAGAAATAAGAAATGTAAGAAAATAAAATGAAATGTTAAGGTTTAATCAGTTCTTATAAAATTTTATTTGGGAGTTAATTTCTTAAAAAGCGTCATGAAAAGGTGTGGCTTAAAAAAAACTTCACACAAACTTAACAATAACTTAATTTTACCGTTAGAAGAAAGTCGTAAATGCGTTCGTCGCATGTATCAGACAAGCTGTCTTAACCAGCTCTTCCCCTCCACAAGAAAAACAGTCTTTTTTGACACTGGCATTTTCCGGCCATTGAGCTTAAAGCTTTTGCGTTTGTACCTACAGACAAACATCAGGAGCAGGGGCTCCCGGCGCAGCTTCGGCGGTGCTGTCGACGCAGGAAAATCAAGGTGTGTTTCATCCATTCTCTCACCTTCTAATTGTGTTGCATTATGAACGCATTTGTATTGATTCTCAGCATCATGCTGGGCTCGCCGCTCGCTCCTCTCGAAGTTGAAAAAGCTACTTTTCCAGGTGGCGAACAAGCGCTTACCAGTTTTGTACAATTTTACACCGAATACCCCATGGAAGCGCGTGAGCGCGAAATCCAGGGCCACGTATACCTCGCCTTTGTGGTGGATGAACAAGGGAAGGTATGCGCACCCAAAGTAACCCAATCGCTCGGCCACGGCTGCGACGAAGCTGCCCTGCGCACCATCAAAGGCATGCCCCGCTGGACGCCGGCAAGCATCCAAGGCGAACCCATTCGCAGTACACAGTATGTGAAAGTGAAATTTGCGTTGCAGGATTGAATCGGAGGGTGGCCTTTAGTCCGCCAATGGGTCGACAGGATAAATTCCGTTAATCATACATTGTACGGCGGGATAAATTCCGTCGACCCATTGTCGGGCTAAAGCCCGACCTCCTGAGGGTACATCAAAAAAATACCCGTATCAAAGGGCGCCCACACGCAACTTTTCAGACCGGTTTTTTTCAAACCGTCGTTCACCCATTCGTTGCAGGTGTTGATCATGCTGTAGCTGCCCACGGCTTCGTAAAAGGCATCCGTTGCGCCGTAATTTGCATCCGTTTTGATGTGTATGAAATGCCCGTTTGAGTCGGGTTCAAAACTGGATGTTATGTAGGTGATCAATCTTTGATACTGTTCGGTGCTGATGACAATTTGCCGGCAAGAATCTCCCAGGCGAATGTTGGCAATATAGGTAGCATGGATGGCGGTTGAGCCCAGTCCCGTGGCTGCCTTAAATGCTACCGACGGTTTCAATTCCGCCCAAGTGGGCGTTTCCAGGTAAAAACCTTTGTCGCCCCATCCCATCGCCAAGTAGGCTTGGGATGTGTCGTTGGAACGGGTATTTTTATATTGCACCTTTTGCGTCCAATCCATAAGGTTGTGCCTTGCCGGCACCACAATATCGGTGTGCACCCCGTTGGTCATCAGGTAGATGGTGACATCTTTGCCCCGTGCCTGCTCCCCTTCAAACGTGATGCGAGACAGTAAGAACGCAAACAAAAGGTAAAACAGGATCAACCCCACAAAACCGCCAACAAACCATAAACTGATTCGGACTGCTTTTTTTAGGACCATGGAATGTTATTGCTTAACAACCGTACGGCTGATCAGGCCGTTTTCAGTTTGAATTTTTAAAAAATAAGGTCCGGCTGGCAACACGTGCAAGTCGATGGGTAGGTTGAATACCTGACCTTGTTTCGTTTGAAAAAACATCTGCCTTCCACCGGCGTCGAAAAGGGATACGGTTATGCGCTCGCTGGATTTAAGCTCTATGTCGAGCATCAGATGGCCTGGCGTCGGGTTGGGTGATAGGGAAAAGCGCTGAACGTTGGCAGGCATGGGTGCACTGACCACGATCACGGGTTCGGACTGCAAAAAGCAATCGCCCACAAACACCTGAACAGCAAACATACTTTCAAACGTTGGTTCAAATTCCAGACCATTGGCGCCTGCAATGGGAATCCATTCGTTCGGGCCATTGGCCACTACCCATTGGATCGAATCGTATGATCCCGCAATGCTCATGGTGCTACCTGGTTGGTAATTGATCACAGGTTGCAATACCAGCGATACGCTAACCGATCCGGAGAGGACGGGCAGGCATTGTCCGCCTGTGTACTGGAAAGTATACGCTCCGGGTGCAAAAGCATTGAACGATTGGAAAGTATCCACAGGTAATGTTTCTCCATCGTAAAACCATTGGTAGCCGAAACCTGCCGGGGCAGACGCCACGCCGAGCACGATGGTGTCGGGCAATCCGCAAAGTACCAGTTCGTCGAAACTCGCTATGGTAGGTATGGGATTGGGAGCTGCTGTTATGGTGTAGGGGTCGGCAAGTTGCGAAAAGCACTGCTGGCCGCCGGCAAATACATACCTGGCGGATACCACGCTGGGTTGATCAACGACCAGGGTTTCGTCGAAAACACCGGGTACCGGAATGCCGTTTCTGAACCATTCCACAGTGTGGCTGTCGGGTGCAGGCGCCACGGCAAGCGTAACAGTTTGCCCGGGGCACAAGGCATCATTACCGCTCACCAGCGTTACTTCAGGTTGTGGTGAACCCGTGTTAAAAACTTCGGCACTTCCTGTGCGTTCGCAGCCATTGTTATCTACAGCTGTGTAAGTGTATGTGCCAGGCAGCAGGTAAATGTTGATGTTGCCATCCTGTCCGTTGGACCAGTTGATTGCAACCGGAGCCGCGCCACCTGTTACTTCAAGGGCGATGAGGCCGGAAAAGGTACTGTCACAAGGCACGTTCCAAACGGTATCCACAGCCACCTGGAAACTTGAGCAAATTTCGCGAATGGACATGATGCGGCCGGAAGAGTGCTCGGCGACATACAGTTCGCCATGGATGTCTTCACCATAAGTCGTGTACTGGAAATCGGTGAGGTTGGCAAGCTGTTGTGTAGTGAAATCGCCGCTTACGTCTTGTTTGGTAGCCCACCAGCGGCCACTACAGTAGTCGGAAAAGAGGTATTGGCCGTAAAGATCGGAGTATTTGGTACCCTTGTAAATCATACCGCCCGTGATGGAGCAGCCCAGGGAATTGTTGTCGTAATCGAACACCGGGAACACATAGTTTTCGATGGGCAGGCAGCCATTGGTATTGTGTGTCACATTGCCTTCGTAGCAGCGCCAGCCATAATTGCGGCCGCCAACTCCTGCGGGTTCAAAATTCACTTCTTCGCGGGTGTTTTGGCCTACATCGCCGATCCACATGTCGCCGGTGAGCCGGTCGAACGAAAAACGCCAGGGATTGCGGTGGCCGAGCGACCAGATTTCGGGTTTGTACGCTGGATCGTTCACGAAGGGGTTGTCGGTTGGGACCGCATAGTTGAGTGCGCCCTGTGTGTTGTCGACGTCGATGCGCAGCATTTTGCCCAGGAAAGTATTTTTGTTTTGCCCATAACCTTGCGGATCGCCGCCCGAGCCGCCGTCGCCCAGTCCTATGTAAAGGTAGCCGTCTGGACCGAACTTTATGCAGCCGCCGTTGTGGTTGTTGTAGGGTTGGTCTTGCACGAGAAGGATCAGTTCGCTGTCGGGATCGGCTTTGTTGGGATCGAATGTGTCGCGTGAAAAACGCGAAACGCGGGTATCACCATCGGTTTCGCGGGTATAACAAACGTAAAAATAGCCGTTGGTGTCGTAATTTGGGTGAAAAGCGAGGCCCAGCAAACCTTGTTCGTTGCCGTTGGAGCGTACACGCGGATCGATGTTGAGGAATGCACTGGGCAATCTGACGCCTGTGCTGTCGAGTATCCAAATGTAGCCGTTTTGTTCTACGATGAACAGGCGGTTGTCGCCGGCATGGGTGATGTCGACCGGTTTGGTGAAACCGGTGGCATATACGTCAAGTTGGATCTTGGGCTGAGCGGAGAGCCCGAGGGAAAGCAGCAGGAATAAAAACAGGGTAAAATTTTTCATTAAGCGATGGGATAAAGGGGTATAGAGGTAAAATTGAAATGCGGACTGTAGAACCCAAAGATACACGAAAGTGGATTTAGCTGGGAAAGAAGGGAAGCAAACGCCTATCTTATACAAAAAATCACGCTTCTTTTGCGAGTTGAAGCACCTCTTCTACGTATTGCCGGTGGTTGGCGAGGCGCGGTACTTTGTTCTGGTTACCGAATTTTCCGCGGGCGCGCATCCAGCGCATGAAGGTTCCTTTGGGTACGGATCGCAGTCTCAGGCATTCCAAGGCCATACCTTTGAAACGTTTGGCTTCGTAGTCGGAATTGATGCGTTGCAGGGCTTCGTCGAGCATTTGGTTGAACTGCGCCATATCGGCCGGTTCTTTTTCAAATTCCACGATCCATTCGTGCCCTCCTTTGCCTTTTTCGCCGGCGAAATACACCGGAGCTGCGGTGTATTCGGCCACCACGGCGTTCATTTGCCGGCAGGTTTCGGCGAGCGCTTTGTCGGTGTCGCCCACCATCACCTCTTCACCGAAGGCATTGATGAATTGTTTGGTACGGCCTGAAATATGGAAGCAAAACGGATTTTTACGGGTAAAAATCACGGTATCGCCGGTCTGGTACCGCCACAGTCCGTTGTTGGAACTGATGAGTACGGCGTAATCCTTGCCGATTTCAACGTCGGGAAGCATGACCGTGCGTGGGTACTCCTTTTCCCACTCATCCATGGGCACAAACTCGTAAAACACTCCGTTGTCGGCAAACAGCAGCATGTCGTTGGTCTTCAGGTCGCATTGTGCTCCAAAATAACCTTCCGAGGCGTTGTAAATTTCCTGGTAAACAAAGTTTTCGCTCGGAATGAGTTCGCGGAACGTTTGTCGGTAAGGTTCAAAACCTACGCCGCCGTGCATGTAGGCCTGCAGGTGGGGCCATACTTCAAGCATGTTTTGTTTGCCTGTTTTTTCCAAAATAAGCCGGAACAGAACGATGACCCATGTAGGCACGCCTCCAAACATAACGATGTCATCTTGTTTGGAGGTGATTTCGGCTACCCTTTGGATTTTAGCTTCGAAGCTGGGCTCCAGTGCTGTTTTGAAATCGGGGGTGTAAAACATGCGGCCGATGGCGGGCATGTGGTAGGTGAGGATGGCGCTCACGTCGCCGAAGCGGGTGCGTGGATAGTCCTTTAGGTTTTCAAAACTGCCGGATAGTATGAGGTTGCGGTGGCGGAATACCTCCATGTCGGGTTTGTTGGCGTAAAGCAATGCCATGGAATCCCAGCTTCCGGCGATGTGGTTGCCGAACAGGTTGGTGGGCGGAACGGGGATGTATTTGCTTTTGTCGCTGGTGGTTCCGCTGCTTTTGCTGTACCAATTGATTTCCCCTGGCCAGAGCACGTCGCGTTCGCCGTGCATCATGCGGTTGATGTAAGGTTTCACACAATCATAGTCGTGTACGGGCACACGGCGGGCAAATTCCGCATGTGTGCGGATGTTTGCGAAGTCGTGCGCGCGACCGAATTCGGTACTGCGCGCCGTTGCAAGCAAATGGCGAAACCAATGTTCCTGAAATGGCTCAGGATCCTTCATGTAACGCTCTATGCGGTACATGCG
The DNA here is from genome assembly GCA_038249605.1 of Chitinophagales bacterium. Lineage (GTDB taxonomy): Bacteria > Bacteroidota > Bacteroidia > Chitinophagales > Saprospiraceae > M3007. The sequence continues at coordinate 12,726 of JBBSDH010000110.1, forward strand.
GAACTTTAGGTAACGTTTGACAGCTTCATTGACCATCCATTTCATACGCTTACGGGCATTTTAGTTGCCGGTTTCTGGGCACAAAAGTACAATTTTGCCATTTTTGCGTTCTACTGTCTGGTTTTCCTGTCGCAAGGTAAGCGATAGGATGTGCCGATGGAAGGATTTTTAGGATGTTTCCTGTTTTGGTGTCCTCAAAAGCAAGTTATTTGCTTTTCACTTTCTGCTTTCAGCTAAATAAATACCCATGGTAAACATTCGTCCCGCCTCCGAAGCCGACATGCCGGCCATCCATGCCCTCATGTTCGAACTTGCCGTGTATGAAAAATCGCCCGAATCGGTGCAAACGACCCCAGAGGAATACCTTGAGGACTTCCGCAACGGCCTGTTCGAAAGTTTTGTGGCCGAGATGGACGGCAAGTTAGTGGGCATGACGCTTTTTTTCATGGCCTACTCCTCCTGGCGCGGCAAGATGCTTTACCTCGACGATTTTGTGGTGAACGAACCCTACCGCCGTTTCGGTGTGGGACAAAAATTGTTCGACACGTTTTTGGAAGAAGCACGCACCCGCGGCTGCCGTTTGGCCAAATGGCAGGTGCTGGACTGGAACGAACCAGCCATCAAATTTTACGAAAAAAACGGCGCGGAGATTGAGGAAGGTTGGTGGAATGTGAAGGTGTATTTGGAGTGACGTGAATAGGCTGAGGAGGGCAGCAAAGAGGGTTAGGCGCATAAAAAAGTCAACAGTCAACAGTCGACTACGATTTTAACGTTTGCAGCTTCAAAGTATTTTAACATGCCGACTGCCGACTCTCAACTGCCGACTGTTGACTTTATTATCTTTACGCTACCATGAAATACATCACCTGTTTCTGTCTTCTGCTTGGCGTCACCTTCCTGCAAGCCCAACAACCCACCTCCGTAATCCTCGGCATGG
>JBBSDH010000111.1:0-13627 GCA_038249605.1 Chitinophagales bacterium
ACGGAATGGCTCTTGCATGCTAAATATACGCAGCAATCAATATTGCCAGAGGTCGTGTTCGAAGTTGAACAGATCGCTTTTGATGCGATCAGACTCCATCAGCAGGTCTACGCCACGTACGTACTCTTCGAGTTTACGGTCATAAACGTTTGATTCTTTGTAGATGTAGCTGGCGAAAAGACGCATTTCAAAAAGATCTTCCCAAGAAACAGTGGCATTGGTGTTGCCGCCGAGGGTAAACACGCGGTGGCGGGCGAAAAGTTCGCGGGCCTGCGGGTAATACACCCAGAACATTGGCTTTTCAAAACGGAAGTTACCGTCGTTGTCTTTCACGTCAATCAACGGAGCAATACCGAGGATGCGCACCTGCATGGTGGACGTTTCTTTGTCGAAGAACCAAACTTCCTTAAGACGGAAACGTTTGACGTCTTCCCAGTTGATATCGTTTCGAACGATCTGCACTTTCTCCTCGTAGGTTTCGGGGTCGAAGGTTACAATCGTATCAATTTTCGAAAGCATGGCGAGCACATCATCGGTGCTCATACGTTTGGTAAACTTGTCGTCATCGGTGCTGTAAACCGGCATATCGCCATTGGTTGCAGCATCGGAGAGCAATTTGAAGAACGGCTCTTCCGGGTAAGCGAACGGAAGATTCATTTTTTCGCGGACATCGATGATGCGCCAGATACGTTTTTCCCAGAACACATCGCTTTCGCGGAGCGGCTGGTATCCGATAACACGGCGTTCGGTCATCACTTGTTTCTTAACGATATCGTCGAGTGGAGCTTCGCCTGTATCAAACGGCTCGTCCACTTCAGTTTTTTCTTCCAGATCGATCTCTTCCGGGTCTTGTGCCATCAGGGTGCTGTTGTTGGCGCCCAGAAAAAGCAAAAGGCACAGGCAAGTCCACTTGATAAAAGTTTGCATGGCGTGCAGATTGATTAGTGGTTGGATGATGTTGTGTGTTTAGAAAATTCGTTTGGGCGGAGGGCCCGGTAAAAATCCGGAACGTCCCAGCAGGTTATACAACGTTGCTGAGGCGTTCCGTATTATGTGTTTTACTTAATCTTGAAAGCAAGACCGCCGAGGTTACGCGCTGCTGCGTCGCCGGGGCATTTGCATTTGATGTTATCAAAGAAATAAGCATCGCCTGGTTTGGCTTTGTTTACCATTTCCTGAACATCGCTGCTGAAACGAACACCTGAGTTCTGGCGAACAACCGGATCCTGGCGTTTGGGCAGGTAGGTTATTTCGTAACCGGTCACATCGCACCTGGCTTCAAAATCGAAGTTTTCAAGTACAGCTGCGATGCCGCTTTGTGCTTTGAACTCACCGTTACCCATGGAGCCGCCTTTGTGTTTGGCGCCGAGCATGGGCGATGGGTCAGGGATACGTTTTACGCGGAACTTGAACGTGGACGAAGCTCCTCCACCCGAAACGGTTAGGGTAGCTTCACCAGGCGTAGTAGCGCGAACCGTGAATTTGCCGCCGCCGTTGGAGGTAGCTGTTACACCTGAAGCAGATACTTTTACTTCGTTGGAAGAAACACCTGCGGCCGAAACCGAAATGGGGTTGTCTACACCGATGTAGAACACGTTCATTTTGTCGAGTTGAATGGCAACCGAACGCTGACCAACTTCGTACTCAAACTCCTTGGTGTAGGATTTGACCTCTTTGGTAAGTGGGTTGATCACATCAATTTTAACACTGAACTTTTTGGCGCCTACAGAGCTGGTTGAAGCCGTGTAGCGTGCTTTTCCGTCTTTCACCGGAAGTCCGCTGCCACCCGCAGAAATGCGGATGTTGTCGGCCGTAGAGGAATAAGCACCGAGGAAGATGTCAGCCTCGTAGCTTTCTCCACTGATCAGGTAACTTTTGCGGGCCGATACCACTGGCTCGTAGGAGTCCATACGGATTTCCGTTTCACCAGATACTTTTTGGGCGCAGTAGTTAAGAACAGCGGCAGAAGACGATTTGGCGTCACTTTGCAGTTTGGCCAAGATGGGGAAGCAGGCTGCTACCGGCATCTGGCGGAACTTAAAGTCGGCCCAGTTCTTTTTGTCCGAACCTGCGGGCAAGGGCTCGATGTCGAGCGGCATTTGCGCAGCAGTTGCAGGATCTTTGTCGGCAAGTTCGAGCAGTTTTTCGCGGGTTTCGCGAACTTTAGCTTCGATTTCGTTTCCTAGACCTTGTTTCACGAACATGTTGGTCGTGATGTCCTTGTTTTTGATGTCTTTCGGAATGGTGGGGTCTTTTTTCCCAGGACCACCAGCGAGATCGAACAATTGCGAGCGAATACCTTCGATGTAGTCAACGAATTCTTTCGAAATACGCTGAGCTTGCTCGGAGTTGTTTTTGTACTTGACGTTTTCTGGTTTGTCGTAAGCGGCGGCCACCCTGGCGATGTTCTCCGTGATTTTCACATTGGATTTCTCTACGATATCCATGCTGCCCTTCAAGCCCTTGTCGAGCGAGAAGAAGGCATTCATCACCTCGGCCGATACATTAAGTGCCAGCAGGGCAGTCAACACCAGATACATCAGGTTGATCATGAGCTGCCGCGGCTCCTTTGGTATGGACATAAGTCGTTAATTTTTTAAATTGAAGAATGAAGTTTACCAGGCTACTTTCGGCAGGGTTGTTACCTGCCCCTTGAAGCATGTTTTAATTACTGACGACCGATGTTCGACATGGCGGCCAGCATGTTGCCGTAAACCGTATTCAGCGAGCCGAGGTTTTTGTTCAGGGCGGAGAGCTGATCTTTGTAGGATTTCACATCTTCAGCCGATTTGGCCATATCCGTCATGGCTTCGTTCATTTTGGTGTAGAAGTTGGCCATCGATTTAACCTGCTCCTGCGTGCCTGTGAAGTCAACTTCCTGAAGTGATTTCAGAGCGCCGAGGCTTTTGCCCATCGACTGGAGTTCGGTAAGCATACCGCCGAGTTGGCGTTCCATAACGTCGCCGCGCAGCGGAGCTACGTCGGGCATGTTGGTGGCGTCAGCCGTGAGGGGCTGGATGCGGGAATTGTAGTCATCAAGGCCTGGGTACAGTTTGTTCCAGTAATAGTCGGGATCTGGTCCGATGATGCCAAGAAAAAGGAAGATGATGGCTTCCAAGCTCAGACCCAGGATCAGCATTTCAGAAGCGCCTTCCCAGCTTTCCAGTTTGAAGAGAGCACCGGTCAATACGATGGCGGCGCCGACACCGATGAGGAGGTTCTTGAAATACTTGAAGGATTTTGTTTTGACGAAACTCATTGTTTTTGAACTTTTTAGCAATTTAGAAAATTGGTTGAGCTCTTTATTCGAAGTAGAATGCCCAAAGCGACGCAAAAGTAGCAATATGGCTTCAACAAATCCGAAGAATATTTTGGAATAATTGCGGAGCAGCGTCAAAAATTGCCTGTCTAGCAAAAGTTATTTGCGATGCCGCTACAAAAAAAGGTGGTGGAGGCAGGGAAAAAAGGCAATAAAGACACCTAAACGCAAAAGGACCAAAAACAAAGGGCAAAACGCAAGATGGAAAACAAAATTTTATATTGAAAATTGCTTTCTTGCTTTTTGCCCTTTGAAATTTTTAAGCAACTGACTAGAAGTCGTTGATTGAACGGCCCAAGAACGTAAGTACGTTGCGGAAGCCGACATAACACTTGGTTGTATCCTGGAATTCGTAAGCACGGGTTCCTGTTTGAAGGAAAAAAGCCACGTCTTTCCACGAACCGCCGCGAATCACTTTACGCTTGTCGGTTTCCGGATCGGTATCCTTGGCGTCGTAGCGGATGTCGGGGTTAAGATCGTGCATGAACGAGTAGGAGTTCTCGTAGTAGGCCGTTACCGTCCATTCGGCAACGTTACCGGACATACAATACAAACCGTAGTCGTTGGGATAGTAGCCATCGGCTTTAACCGTATACAAACCACCATCTTCCGGGTAGTTGCCACGTCCGGGCTTGAAGTTGGCAAGCAAGCAACCCTTGGCGTTGCGGGTGTAATAGGCACCCCAGGGATACGGTGCGTTTTCACGGCCACCGCGGGCTGCATATTCCCATTCGTGTTCGGTGGGAAGGCGAAAATCCTCGGAAGTCACACCGTCGCCGGCATACATGTTCCAGATTTTGGTGCGCCAATAGCTGAATGCGTTGGCCATTTTCCAGTTTACACCTACGACGGGATAATCGTCAAAAGCAGGGTGCCAGAAATAGTTACGGGTCATCGGCTCATTGTAGGAATAAGCGTAATCACGAACCCAGCACAATGTGTCGGGATAGATTTTTACTTTGTCCTTGTGGATGTGGCTTGTACGGTTGGCGTTGCGGTCGTGTGCCGCACTTTGCCAGTCGTACCATTGGTACTCAAAAACGAGTTTGCTCACGTCAACTTCTTTGCGGCCAGCGAAACGCTCGTTGCCTTGATAGAAAATGTCCTGGAGCTCTTCGGCGTCGGTTTCCCAATCAAGCTCCATTTCCCAGTCGATGCGCTGCTTATCGCTCGTCGCTTCGTCTTCTTCAAGGTAATGTTGCATGGTCTCGTGGGCGATTGAGTCAACAACCCACTGTACAAACTGACGGTACTCGTTGTTGGTAACTTCCGTATCGTCCATGAAAAAGCCCTGAATAGAGATGGCTTTGGGTCTTTGAACGAGTGAACGGCTGATGTCTTCATCGCTCACACCAATGTTCAGCGTACCGGAAGGCACGTAAACCATGCCGTAAGGATTGATGCCTTTCCATTTTGGTCGGTCCATTACACCAACCAATTCGCCACTTTCCTGGCGACTGCATGAGGATAAAACCGCTGCAAGGAAGAGCAGAAGCAAAATTGAATTTTGTAGTTTTTTCATGTTAACACCCGTGTTTTCCTACTAATTGTTCGGATTGGAAAAAGTGATCGTAAAGATAGGGGATTAAATCCGATGTGAAAAAGAAATACAATTAAAATTGACTTTTAACGATTTTTCCTTTTGTATGGAACCCACCTCTAACGATTATTTAACGCTTCATTGTATCCGTTGCCTGATTTTTTAACAATTCGGATGCAATACGTCTCTTTGGTTGATCGAAAGCTGTACTCAAAGATTTGGCAAACTGCAAAAGCAGTGCCGAAATTGTACCCTGGCTCAAATAAAGCGCGGATTGTAGATGATGGGAGGCAATTTGCCCGCACCAATCGGTTTGTTCAGACTGTAACGCAGCAGCAACTCATGGCTGCCCCTGTTTACATCCCGTAGCGGCGACAAAGATAAGTCATAAGCATAACCTAAACTCAACTTTTCGTTAACCCGCATTCCACCAAACAAAACCACCGCATCGCGATCATTGGCGGTGAAGCCACGGTACGTTGCGCCTGCAAATATATTTTCACTCCACCGTATCGTCGACGAAATTTCCAACTGTGTCTCCGTTATGTCACTTTTGGTCAAAATTGAAGGTTGAAGCGAAAAATCATCGCTCAAAATTAGGGTATACGCTGCATAAAACAGGTAGTGACGCACAGGCTGCAAAGCAAACCCTCCCTGGTCGTCGGGCTTCAATACCGGCGAAAAAACCGGCTGCACCGAAACGCCCGCCTGCAACGCCTTGTATTCGAAAAACAAACCCGCCTCCACCACCGGACTACCCGCCCGAACGCTGCCTTCCGGCAACAACGGGTCGTTGTGGCTGAACGAAGGTTCCAGATAAGTACCCTCCGGAGCGCGTAATTTGTTGCCATCCAGGTTGTATTGCATGAATCCACCCCCTACCCCGGCACTCAGGGTCGCCTCCCGGCCCAAGGCCAGACGGTAGCTGAAACTCATCAGTACCTGTGTGGTTCGGTGCGCGCCGATGGCATCGTTGTCCACCTTTAACCCTACACCGCTGCTGATCATATCAAGCGGCAGGTGTGCGTTTATGTGTTGACCTTCAGGAGCGCCTCTCAGGTCTGACCATTGTTTGCGGTACACACCTGTGGCTACCATCGTGCCTTCCATGCCGGCATACGCCGGATTGTAAGCATACGGGTTGATCATGTACATGCTGTACTGCGGCACTTGCTGGGCAAACAGCCCATAAGCGCAACATAATAATATAGGTGTAAGGAATCTTTTCATGGTAGATCCTTTGGTTGGAGTTATAAGGTCAATTCAGTCGTTCAACAAATCCAAAAATGCTTCAACCGTTTGAACCGGTCGCTTACAAGTGTAATCACGGCAAAGGTAAATCATCGCATCCGCGCCTCCCGTTTTGCCGGCCAACAGGGGCAGTTCACTTTCGCTCGTGGTGGCCACCAATACCTTGTTGGACAAAGGCAGCCGGGAAAGCATCGCAGCTTTTTCAAAAGCATTGCCACCCACCACCGCGATTTCGTGCCAGCCGTACACTTCGTTTTGCAAAGCAGCAGCCCATCGCTCGAACGACAAAGGATAACGCTCCACAGCATCGCGCAAACTTTTCAGCATGCGTTCGGCGGTTTCATGCCACTCCGGTTTGTCGAGCAACACCGCCAGTCTTTGCAGGTTGTGTGCCATGGTGCTGTTGCCAGAGGGGGTAGCATTGTCGTACAAATCTTTTTTGCGCAGTACCAATTCGCGCTGACGGGCATCGGTGAAAAAAAACAACCCCGCTTCCGCATCGTAAAAGTAACTTAAAACCTGCTCTGTGTATTTTCCTGCGAGCTCTAAATAGTTTGGTTTGAAGGTTATTTGCCAAAGATCAATCAAAGCGGCGATCAAAAAAGCATGGTCGTCGAGAAAAGCGTCGTATTGCGCTTGCCCATTTTTCCAGGTGTGGAACAATCCCAGCCCGCCGCGGTCGAAGTTTTTAAGTAAAAAGGTCATGGCGCGCTCGGCTGTGTCGCGGTATTTTTCATGCCCCAGTGCTGTGTACGCTTCCGCATACGCCGAAACCATGAGGGCATTCCAGTCGAGCAAAACCTTGTCGTCGAGACCCGGCGCACTCCGTTTTTTGCGTTCCGAAAAAAGGCGCTCGCGCGAAACCGAAAGTTGACTTTTCATTGCTTGCAAATCCAGCTTGTGTTCCGTGGCGTATTCCTCGTAACTCTTCAACCTTCGCAGGATGCTTTTTTCTTCCCAGTTGCCATGCGGCATCACGTCGTAAAAGTCGCAGAACAGATCGGCGTCTTCAGCCAGGATTTCGCGCACCTCCACATCGTCCCAAACATAAAACTTGCCTTCCACCCCTTCCGTATCGGCATCCTGGGCCGAGTAAAAAGCACCGTCGGGGTGGGTCATTTCTCGCTCCACAAAAGCCAGCGTTTCTTCTATGGTTTCGCGGTAACGTCCGGCTTGTTCGGAGAACTCCGGAAGCGTAATGCATGTTTTGTACGCTTCGCTCAGGGCCACAACGAGCAGGGCGTTGTCGTACAGCATTTTTTCAAAATGCGGCGCCAGCCATTCCGTGTCGGTGCTGTACCGGGCAAATCCGCCGCCAATTTGGTCGTAAATACCGCCGTGGATCATTTTATCCAGCGACAACAAGGCCTGTTCCAAAGCTTCCGCGTTGTTCGTATGGTGGTGGTAACGCAACAGGTACACAATGGCCATGGTGCCCGGAAACTTGGGCGCACTGCCGAATCCGCCATCCACGCGGTCGAAACGTTCGCGCATCTGGTAAAAAATGTTTTCCAGCAGTCCAGGCGTAAAACCTTCCTCTCCCGCAGGCGCAGCGGAAAGGATGCTGTCGTTGCGCGCCACATTTTTGGTAAGTTTATCGGCCTGATCGAGCACTTTTTCCCGCTCGTTTTCCCACAAATTGGCCATGTGTGTGAGTACCTGCAGCCACGACGGACGGTTGTGCGCGGGCCTTGGCGGGAAATACGTTCCGGCGTAAAACGGTCGGCCATCGGGTGTGAGAAAACAGTTCAAGGGCCACCCACCCGACCCGGTCAGGATCTGACAAGCTTCCATGTAAATGGCATCCACATCAGGGCGCTCCTCGCGGTCCACCTTGATGTTGATGAAATTTTCGTTCATAAACGCCGCAATGTCCTCGTTTTCAAACGACTCGCGTTCCATCACGTGGCACCAATGGCAGGTGGAATAGCCGATGCTCACCAAAATGGGTTTGTTTTCGGCCTTCGCGCGTTCAAGGGCTTCGGGTTTCCAGGCATTCCAGTCCACCGGATTGTGGGCATGCTGGAGCAGGTAAGGGGAAAGTTCGTGTTGTAAATGGTTCATGAGTGCAGCGTTTGTGATCCCAGCGAAAGCGTGGGAACAGCATTTGTCATCCCAGCGAAGCGTGAAAAAAAATGCATGGTTTTCACTTTCAAAAATGTGTGAAGCAGTGTAACGTTGAAGGAAATAAAAAGTTGGACCCCACCCCATACACTATCCCATTCCCAACACTTCGGACTTATTACGCATGCCCAGTTACATCATCGGGCATGTCCGGGATTTTATCCACAAACTTTTCCCTTTCGCTGATGATTTCCACCAGGCGGCGGATGGCACGACGACGGATGACGCGTTCGAGTTCTTTGTTGGGTTCTTTGAGGATGTATTGAAATTTCATCGCGACGTTGTCTTTGCGCACTTCGGCTACGCGCAGGTAGTAACTTTCTTCCTGGATGAAGTCGTGGAAAGGTTTGAGCTCTTCCACCAAGCTCACCTCGAGATCCTCCACCGTTTTCAGGTATTTAAGGTTGATTTCGAAATCGATGCTGGTACGTTTGATCTCGCGTTTGGTATAATTCACCACATCGGTGGTAAGCACCACATTGTTGGGGATGTAGATGACATCGTCGTCATCGTTGAGCAGGTGGATGTTTTGCAGGGTGATGTCGGTGATTTTGCCGCGGTGTTGTCCGATGCGCACGTTGTCGCCGATGGTCATTTGCCCTGAAAAGGTAATGATCATACCGTTGATGAGGTTGGCTATGTAGTCCTTGAGCAGGATGGCCAAACCGGCAAAAACGATGGAGAGTGAGGTGAAAAGTTCGCGGACGTTGATGCGGAAAAGCGAAAGCAGCCCCACTATGAGTCCGATACCCAGAACGATGGAATAGATGTGACCAACGCCGATGATGAAGTTGTCTTCTACTTTTATATTATGCCTGCGGCGGTACCACCACACGGTAAAGAACTGTATAAAATCGAGCAGCATCAAAAACAGCGTGATGCTGATGATGGCATCGAAATAATACTCGAAGGAGCTGCGGTATTTCGACCAATTGTACAGGTACGTAACGTCAATTTCGCCCAATCGGATGAGCAAAAACAGCACAAAAAGTACCAGTTTAAAGAGCAATATCAAATATTTCATCGGCTTTTTGATATGCTGCACGCCCGGAGGCGCGGATAAGTTAAAGGCAGTTCAAACAACCCTGAATGAGCAATCTCGCCCACCCATTGGGATTTTCCCTACAACCCAGCGGCAGAGCTGCGGTGACATTGGTAGCATTTACAGGAAAAAGGTTGGTGCAGTACACCGAAATGCGTCAAGAGGCGCCAAAGCACGTTTCGGTGCGCTGCACCTCCTGATTTTTCTTTCTATGGTAGTTCTCCAAATATTACTACGGCGCTGCCGCTTTAAAAGCTTTTTCGTTTTACAACACCGATTCCACGTTGTGCATTGGCAAACCGAAGGCATCGGCAACGCCCTGGTACACCACTTTGCCGTTCACGACGTTGAGGCCGAGCTTGAGCTCGTTGCTGTCGGCACAGGCTTTTTTCCACCCTTTGGTAGCCAACTGAAGGGCATACGGCAGGGTGGCGTTGGTGAGGGCGATGGTGGACGTATAAGGCACAGCGCCCGGCATGTTGGCTACGCAGTAGTGCACCACATCGTCGATGATGAAGATGGGGTCGTCGTGTGTGGTGGGTCGTGTGGTTTCTATGCAACCGCCTTGGTCCACGGCTACGTCTACGATCACCGTTCCCGGGCGCATGAGTTTGAGCATGTCGCGGGTGATGAGGTTCGGAGCTTTGGCGCCTGGGATGAGTACGGCGCCTACAATAAGGTCGTGGGTGGCGATGAGCCTGCGGATGTTGTATTCGTTGGAATACATGGTGATCACGTTGGCAGGCATGATGTCGGAAAGGTAGCGCAGGCGGGGCAGGCTCACGTCGAGCAGGGTTACCTGGGCGCCGAGGCCGGCGGCCATTTTGGCGGCCTGGGTACCCACCACGCCACCACCGATGACGAGTACTTTACCGGGTTCAACACCGGGTACGCCGCCGAGCAATACGCCGCGGCCCATGGCGGGTTTCTCCAAATATTTGGCGCCTTCCTGGATGGCCATGCGGCCGGCAACTTCCGACATCGGAATGAGCAGGGGCAACTGACGGTCTTTGGTTTCCACGGTTTCGTAAGCAAGGCAAACAGCACCGCTGTCGATCATGGCGTGGGTGAGCTTCTCGCCGGAAGCGAAGTGGAAGTAAGTAAACACGAGCTGGTCCTTGCGACACAGCTTGTATTCCTGCTCAACGGGCTCCTTCACCTTCATGATCATTTCGGCAATGGCCCAAACCTCCTCGGCAGTGTTTAAAATTTTGGCGCCGTTGTTTACGTATTCTGCATCGGGGAAGCCGCTGGTATCGCCGGCTGTGCTTTGAACGTACAAGGCATGGCCGCGACGGGTGAGCTCGAGGGCTCCTGCCGGGGTAAGTGCTACGCGGTTTTCGTTGCTTTTGATTTCCTTCGGTACGCCAACAATCATGGTGTAACTTGATTTGAGTGAAAAAATGGGTATCTGGTTAGAGGACTTTCAATGCTTTTGCATTCAAAAGGCGGGCAAATATAGGAATAAGTAGCAAGTCGCAAGTTTCAAGTGCCGCGTCCAGTGAATGACGTATAGTTTAGCGAGACCTATATTTTGCTCAATTAGGCATGAGGAGGGCGAAATGCGGGACATTATAACCGACGAATAACAACATTGAGCGAAAAATAGGGCCGCGAAACTGTATGTTATTCACTGGACGCGGCACTGGTAACAAGTCTGTAAAGTGCAAAAAAAAAGCGCGTGCCTTTGCACGCGCCCCGAATTATTTCAATTCTGAAACAATACTTACACACGCTTTAGTTAAATTCCAAAACCGTGCCAGAATATATTTTTTTTACGCATATCAGTAAATAAATTAAAAAAAATACTGAATGCATCCTTTTGTGCCAAAAAACCAATCCTTTACGCCCAGTCAATCCATAAAAAAATCGTTTTCAAAAGCCGGGATTAGTCCCAGCGCATGCGCCCTGTCAAACATTTGCAAAACGGCAGCGCGGCCCTCCTCCCCCAGTGCAATGCTGTATTGGTTGACGTAAAGGTTGATGTGCGCGAGCATTACCGCCTCGTCCATGGACTGGGCATGGGCACGTACATAAGGCATCACGTCGGACGTGTTGGCAAAGGCGTACTCCACGCTGCGGCGCAGGGCGCGGTTGATTTTTTGTTGCACTTCTTCGGGCAGACGCCGGTTTACCACGATGCCGCCCAGCGGAATGGGTTTGCCGGTGGATTGCTCCCACAGTTCACCCAAATCGGCCAGTTTGACGAGGCCTTTTTGTTGGTAGGTAAAACGGTTTTCGTGGATGATGAGTCCGGCGTCGTATCGTCCGCTCAAAACCTCTTCTTCAATGTGTGAAAACAACACTTCGGATTTGTTCAGGGCGTCGGGGTAAAACAGGCCGAGTAGGAAATTGGCGGTGGTCATGCGCCCGGGAATGGCGATGCGTGCCTGTGCCAAAGCCTCTTTGCTCATGGGCTTGCAAGCCACGAGCAGCGGACCGCAGTTGTTGCCCAGAGCGCTGCCTGCATCGAGCAGTTTGTATTGGTGAAGCAGGTGGGCAAAAGCGTGGTAACTGAGCTTGGTCACATCGATGCCGCCTTCAAAAGCACGACGGTTGAGCTCCTCCACATCGGCGATGTAGGGTTCGAATTGCAATCCTTCGGTATCGATTTTCCCATGGATGAGGGCATCAAAGATGAAGGTGTCGTTGGGGCAGGGAGAGAAGCCAATTGTATACATAGCGGGCAGCAGGCAGCAGGCAGCAGGCAGCAGACAACAAGATTGAAACAATGGAAGACAATTATTCAAGTCTACTGCCCATCATTTTTACTGCCTGCTGCCTGCTGCCTACTGCCCGCTATTTTTAAGTGTTACCTTTGTGTCATGGATATTGAAATAGTTTATGAGGACAACCATTTGTTGGCTGTAAACAAACCTGCGGGCTGGCTGGTTCAGGGCGATCAGACGGGCGACCGTACGCTCACCGATTGGGCACGCGATTACATCAAGGCAAAATACGGCAAACCGGGTGATGTTTTTTTGCATCCTGCGCACCGTTTGGACCGGCCCGTGAGCGGACTGGTGCTTTTTGCACGTACAAGCAAGGCATTGAGCCGGCTTACGGTGATGTTCAGGGACAAGCAGGTGCACAAAACTTACCTGGCCGTTGCGCTGCATGCACCGCCGCAAAAGTCGGGCGAATTGCGCCATTTTTTGTGGAAAGACGAAAGTAAAAACATCGTAAACGCCATCGAAAAATCCGATCGTCGCTATGGTGACGCCAAGGAGGCCGTTTTGAAATATACCTACGAAGGTGAAGGTTCTGTCGGACATTGGGTTAGGGTGAATCCCATCACCGGCCGTCCACACCAGATACGCGTACAGTTGGCCGCCATGGGTTGTCCCATCATCGGCGATGTAAAATACGGTGCATCAACCCCCCTTCCCGATGCTTCCATTGCGTTGCACGGATGGCAAATACACTTCGAACACCCGGTTAAAAAGGAACCCATGACGCTTGAAGCGGCGTTGCCGGAGCAGGCGTGGTGGGTGCGGTGATTCGAATGCGGAATGCGGAATGCGGAATGCGGAATGCGGACTTGTCCCGAGTAAGCGAGGGAACTGGAATGCGGAATTTTCGAGATCTGAAGTTATTTTACGAATGATTGTTTGGATAGTTTTTATTTTTCCTGGAAGTATTTAACGAGGCGACTGTGATGGCCAAAAGTTCATCTGCTTCTTTCCAGTGTGGTGTAATTGCTGTTCGCCAATCTTCGGAAATGCCAACCAAAAACTCCAGCCAGAACATTGTTTCGTCCAATTCTTCTTCTACTATACCCAGTTTAGCACGAAAATCAGGGGTTGATTTACCTCTGCAGGCAGCTCTGTAATTGGCGGCAGAAGATGTGCTGCTCCTTATTATCTGATGGATTATAACTTGATAATGTTTTTCAGCAGATGGTAAGGTCTGAGTAAACTTCACGACCTCCAAGGCAAAATCCTTGAATCGCTTTTTTAAGGCGTCTATGTTTCCATTTTCCATAGCTGATGAATTTTTAAGTAAAAAGTTCTTCATTCCCTGTTTTGCGGTCTCCATTCCGCAATCGGTATTCCAGTTCCCTCGCTAACTCGGGACAAGTCCGCATTCCGCATTCCGCAATCCGCATTCCGCATTAAAAAAAGGGCCTCACCGGGCTTACGCGCCGGGAGGCTCCGAAAACAATAAACAGCAGGATAATTCTCTGTGATTGGGTGTTCCACACCGCGTACCTCCCCAGTGCCGCGTCCAGTGAATGACGTACAGTTTCGCGGCCCTATTTTTCGCTCAATGTCATTATTCGTCGGTTATAATGTCCCGCATATCGCCCTCCTCATGCCTAATTGAGCAAAATATTGGTCTCGCCAAACTG
>JBBSDH010000112.1:0-13599 GCA_038249605.1 Chitinophagales bacterium
ATTACCACCATGAAACTTACCGCTCTCCTCCTCCCCATCCTACTCCTCGCCTGCACCAGCCCGCCTGCGCAGACCGAAAAAGCCACCTCCCTGCCCCCGGCAAACGCAACCAACTACTGGTACCAGGGGCTCGCCGAACTTTCCTCCTACACCGTGGAACAGGAACGCTACGGCGAAATGCGCCAAGCCGAACAAGTGAACGTGTTTGTCACCGAAGATTTTTCCGCCGCCAAACACGTGAAACTGGACAATCCTGAGGCTGCCGGCAGCGATCGTGTGCCCGTGCTCAAACTCAACGCCATACGCCGCTACCAAACCGGCATCTACGATTATTCCATGATGATGTCGGTGTTTACACCCACCCAGGGCGCCAACCAAAGGCCGCTCAAAACAACGTGTACCATCCAGGACTGGTGCGGACATGCGTTTACCCAAACCGACGCCTCCACCGACGGCGTCTTCCGCGTGCGCCAGTTTTCCTATTTTGAAACGGAAGGCGACACCGACGAACTGGTAAACGCAGCCCTGTCCGAAGACGGACTGTGGACGCAACTCCGCCTCGATCCTGCTTCTCTCAACGGCATCGAAACCACCCTGCTTCCTCCGGCGTTTTATTCACGCCTCTACCACAAGCCTTACCAGGCGCAAAAAGCACAACTGAACATCGAAAAAGGCGAAAAAGAAAGTACCCTGCACGTTGTTTACTCCGACATACCCCGCAAACTCGACATCCGTTTCGAAACCGCCGCCCCCTACCGCATCTTGGGCTGGACAGAAACCGACGGCGACAAACTCCTCAGCCGCGGCACGCTTAAAAAAACGATGATGAGCGATTACTGGGCGAAAAACGACAACGCGTCGGCAGGGCTCAGAGACTCTTTATGAATGCGGAATGCGGAATGTAGAATGCGGAATACGGCAGATTAAGTCTGGCCGCTCAAGAGGTTGATTGATGACGTACGAAATTTGATTTCGGGTTAAGCGCATGTAGCGCAATCCAACCTATTAAGCACCCAGACTTTATCCACCCATTCCGCATTCAAAATCAGTCCCGAACCTGATTTACATCATCCACCGTTCGGCAGATGGTGGCAACCTTTGTTGTCCAATAACTCTGCCTTTGTATGCCCGTCAACCGTTTTACGCGCTTTTGGCGCAACTTAGGGCCCGGCCTCATCACCGGCGCCAGCGACGACGATCCTTCGGGCATCGCTACCTATACCAAGGCAGGTGCCATGTTTGGGCTCAGCACGTTGTGGACTGCCGTCGTCGCCTATCCCCTGATGGTGGGTATCCAGGAAATGTGTGCCCGCATCGGTATCGTTACGCGGATGGGACTGACGGGTGTTCTGAAAAAACATTATCCCAAACCCTTTTTGTACCTGATGATCTTGTTCAGCGTGCCTGCCATCATCATCAATATCGGCGCCAACATCCAGGCCATGGGCGCGGTAACGAACATGCTTTTTCCGGCCTTCAACGCCCACTTGGCCAGCGTTTTTTTTACCGTACTGCTTCTGGTTTTGATGGTTTTTTTACCCTACCGGCCCATAGCTTCGGCCTTGAAATACCTGTGCTTGTCGTTGTTGTTGTACTTGCTGGTCCCATTTTGGGTTAAACTTGACTGGCTGGCTGTATTGAAACACACCTTGATTCCGTCGATCCGATTGGAAAAAGAATACTTGCTTGTGCTGGTAGCCATTTTTGGCACAACGGTTTCACCGTACCTGTTTTTTTGGCAAACAAGCATGGAAGTTGAAGAAGCCGAAGGACATCGCAACACGGTGATGGTGGACAAAAAACTGATCTCCAACATGCGAACCGATGTCGACTTCGGCATGTTGCTGACTTGCATCGTTTTCTTTTTCATCATCCTCAGTACGGGTACGGTGCTTTACAACCAGGGTTTGCACCACGTTACTACCGTACAGGAAGCCGCCACAGCCCTCCGTCCGCTGGTGGGTGATAAGGCCTATTGGTTTTTTGGTATTGGCATTATTGGGACGGGGTTGTTGTCGATCCCTGTCCTTGCTGGCGCCATCTCCTACATCCTGGCTGAAAGTTTCGACTGGAAGGAAGGTCTGAATAAAAAATGGCACGAAGCGCCGGGGTTTTACTTCATCATGGCAGTGGCTTTGCTGCTCGGTTTGTTGTTCGACTTGGTTGGTGTCAGCACCATGCAGGCTTTGTTTTATTCAGCCATTTTGTATGGGCTCACGGCGCCGGTGCTCATCGCCCTGCTATTGCATATTTCCAACAACTATGCCATTATGGGACAATTCGTGAACGGGCGCTGGTCGAATTTCTGGGGCTGGACGACCTTGGTTTTAATGACCGCTGCAGCCGGATTGTTGCTCTACTATTTGTTGTGAAAAAACAATGAAAACATGCGCTATGTCCTCTTTTTGCTTATTCTTTTTCACGGACTCATTCACTTGATGGGTTTTGTAAAAGCCTTCAACCTGGCCGAAGTCAAACAACTTGTACAACCCATCACACCTTTACAAGGCACCTTTTGGCTCATTGCCTTTGTGTTTTTTGGCGCAGCCGGAACCCTTTTGCTTTTGAAAAACGACGCCTGGTGGATGCCCGCAGCGGCAGGTATTTTGCTGTCGCAAATGTTGGTTTTTCAATCCTGGTCCGACGCCAAATACGGCACCATAGCCAACGTGCTTATCTTGCTCGCCCTACTGCCAGCTTTCGGTGCGTGGCGCTTTCAGATTATGGTCAAAAAGGAAAAACAATTCCTGCTGGCCGGCGAAAACCCTCCCCTGAAAACCGTCACCCAAAACGACCTCGCTACCCTGCCACCCGTGGTACAACGCTGGATCGAGCGTTCGGGCGCCGTTGGCAAACCCATTCCACAATTTGTACATCTCCAGCAAACCGGGGAAATGAAAACCAAGCCCGACGGGAAATGGATTAACCTTGCAGCAGAGCAGGATTTCAATGTTGTTCGCCCCGGCTTTTTGTGGACCACCGAAATAAAAGCGGCACCCGGCATGGCGCTCGGCGGACGGGACCTGTACCTCAACGGTCGCGGCCACATGCTCATCAAAGCTTTTTACCTGTTTCCCGTTGCCGACGTCGCGGGTCCGGAAACCGATCAGGGCACCATGCTGCGTTACCTGGCCGAAGCCTCGTGGTTTCCCGGCGCAGCTTTGAGTGCTTACATCAGCTGGGATTCCATTGACAACCGATCCGCCCGGGCCACGATGACGTACGGTGGTGTGACGGCTTCGGGTGTTTTTCATTTCAATGCCTACGGCGATTTCTCAGCTTTTGATGCCAAACGTTATTACACACGAAAAGAAGGCGCTACGCTTGAAGATTGGCACATCGAAGCCAAGGAGTGGAAAACATTCGGCAACGGCGTTCGCATAGCCCACCAAAACGAGGTAACGTGGAAACTGGCCGACGGTGATTTTACCTGGCTCAAACTGGAGATTACGGAACTTGATACCCAATAATACGCTTCAATCAGACTTTTCGCGCTTCTCAAAACCCTTTTCCCCTAATCCTGCCGTTTGGTTTCCCTAATTGCCCGATCGGGCGCCTCTAACAGGTGCTGTGAGATCCTTCTTTGCAAGTGAAATTTGAATACACTTAACAACGAAATCCCACAGTAAAAGGTTAAACCAGTGCCGAAGTTCTTCACACACACTCCGATTACCTCACCGAAAACGAACGTGTTGCGTGGGTGAAAAAATATTTCACAAATCGGTTTGAAGAAAAAGCGAAGGAGGAGGAAGCCGACTAAACCCTTCTTTTAAGCAGGTACCTTCTCAAGTCCTTGAATACATAAACCTGATTAATTTCCCATCCGTTTTCGTAAAAGAAGTTGAGTCCGTCGATCTGGCTTCGGAATTCGTAACGACTGTTCTTTTCATCGGTAAGAAAATCGCCTTTGGTAAGTTCGGCATCCTGTGTTTGTCCGTAATCGGCTACAAAGTGGTAGCGACCATCGGCTTCTTTGCGCAAGGCCACCACTTCGAGGTAAGCGCTGCTGTTGGAGGTGTTGAGGAGAATACCATCGATGTAAATTTGGGCTGAAACTGATAGGCTGATGGAGATGCCAATAAAAAGTAAAATGGCTTTTTTCATGGTGAAACGTGTTTTTTTTCTACAAAGAAAAAGACCATTTGGTTATGCTGCTCGTGCTTAACAAGAGTTTGACGTCTTCTTAAGAAAGTGATAACTTCAGAGCAAACATCCTCAAGGCGTTTTCTGTAGTCACTTTGGCGATTTGAGCGAGTGGCAGCACTTTGGTTTCAGACAACATTTCGGCTACGAGGGGCACGTAGCTGCTTTCGTTGCGTTTGCCGCGGTGGGGTACCGGGGGCAAGTAAGGCGCATCGGTTTCGAGTACGATGTGTTCGAGCGGCACGTGTTTGAGCACATCTGGCAGGGCGGATTTTGGGTAGGTGAGCGTACCGCCGATGCCGAGCATAAATCCCAGGTCGATGATGGTTTTAGCTTCCTCCAGTGTACCTGAAAAGCAGTGAAAAATGCCGCGCAGTCGGCCGTCCTGTCCCTGTCGCACCACTTCAATACACTCTGCATTGCTTTCGCGCGAGTGCACGATAACGGGCCGGTTGAGGTCTTTGGCCCATTGGATTTGCTTCGCGAAGGCGATTTTTTGGATATCGAGCGTTGTTTTGTCCCAATACAAATCGATGCCTGTTTCGCCGATGCCTGCCCAGTGGCGTTTGCCGAGCCATTGTTCCACGAGGGCCAGTTCGCGCATGTACGAATCGGGGAGCACATGGCATGGGTGCAGTCCCATCATGGCAAAGCAGTGGTCCGGGAACGCCGCCTCAAGCTCGAGCATACCTTCGATGGATTCGGCATCGATGTTGGGGAGATAAATGCGTGTAACGCCTGCATGGATGGCGCGGCGCACCATATCGTGCCGGTCGGCGTCGAACTTGGAGGAGTAGAGGTGGGCGTGGGTATCGATGTGGTGGTGCATGGTAAGGGATTAGTGTGGTATTTGATTGACGACGTACGAAATTTGATTTTTGATTTTGGTGAGTGTAGAGCATCGCATTTCACCACAGAGTTACACAGAGGAAAAGCACAGAGTTGAATTCACGTGGGTGCAACTCTGTGCTTTTCCTATGTGTAACCCTGTGTTACTTTGTAGTGAAATGCGATGCACCAATTAAAAACGAAATCAATAAAAAAAGGCCACCCAATTGGCGGCCCGTTAAACGTCGGGTTGACTGGATTCGAACCAGCGACCTCGTCGGCCCGAACTACGCACGCTACCAAGCTGCGCTACATCCCGAAAGAAAAAAAGCGGTCTTTTAAAACCGCCCTTTCCTGGAGCCACTCAAGGGATTTGAACCCTCGACCTGCTGATTACGAATCAGCTGCTCTACCGCTGAGCTAAAGTGGCCTGAAACACCGGCCGAAAGGCCTAAAGTCTCGTTTTTTTGTTGAGCGGATGCAAAGATAATGCCGGGATCAAAACTTTACCGTGTTGGACAGCTTTTTTTTAAAAACAATCACACGAAACCGTATTTTGAATTTTGTTAATCTTTTCCTTGCCACCGCTTGTAGGTAAGTTCATCCATGCCCTGTCGGTCTTTCGGCATCACACGAAGCGGCTTGCAAGGACGCAAACTTTCGTAACAATCTCCTGGCAATTGCTGGTACAACCGTGTGCCTTCGGTTTTCCAGACCAGCATCTCGTCACTTACCTGTTTGATGATTTTACCCGGATTGCCTACCACCAAACTGCGGGGCGGAATTTTTTCGCCTGCTTTCAGAAAAGTGAGCGCGCCCACAATGCATTCATCGCCAAGGTCCACCTCATCCATCAAAACGGCATTCATACCCACCAAACAGTTGCGGCCAATATGCGCGCCGTGCACAATGGCGCCGTGCCCTATGTGTGCGCCTTCGCGCAGGTACACCGTGATGCCTGGAAACATGTGGATCGTGCAGTTCTCCTGCACATTGCAGCCGTCCTCGATGACGATGGTGCCCCAGTCGCCCCGAATGGCCGCGCCCGGTCCTACGTACACATCGCGACCGATGATCACATTGCCCGTTACCGCAGCCTGCGGGTGGATGAAAGCGCTTTCGTGCACAACCGGCCGGAAACCATTGAAACTGTATGTCATAAAGTATGTTTTTTTTCGTCGGACAACGACGTTGGAGTGAACTTTTAATCCTCGAAGACGTCAAATCCCGTAGGTTTGCTACGTAAAGCTTGTTCGATATTTTGGTTCAAGGCAAAAGAGAGCAAATTTTATTTCAATTGAGGCAAAATTTGGAGGGCTCGATCCCGATGAAATCGGGGCTTAGCCGGGCGCCTAAGGCGAAATTTTTAACGAAAGGTGAAATAAAATTTGCCGGTTGAAGCCCGCATCCAAAATCCCGAACATGCTCTAAGATACCATTTGTAAATAAACACCAATCTAAGCGATCCTGCAACTTTAGTCTTTGGACTTAAGACTACGGACTTTCAACTGTTTTTCCATGCGATTACTGCATCTCCCCTTGCTTTTCACTGCCTTTTCTTTTGGTTTGCATGCTCAAACCAACATGTTCCCCGAGTGGACGGCGCCTGTTTTCCAAAACGGACAAACCCTGCCCATACCTTTTGCCGGAGGCATCAACGCACCTCAGTTTTCGGAGGCCGATTTGAACAACGACGGCATAGACGACATCGTGGTGTTTGAACGCGCCGGCGATAAAGTGCTCACTTTCCTGCGCTCAGGCATTACTGGCGACCTTATTTACGCACCCGAATACGCCTGCCTCTTCCCCAAACTCAACGACTGGGCACTGCTGCGCGATTACAACCAGGACGGCGCTCCCGACATTTTTTGCGCCTCCACCCAACAAGGTTCGCAGGAGATACAGGTGTTTCGCGGGTATTATGAAAACGATGCCCTGCATTTTGAGCCTTTCCTATTTACCTATCCTGGATGTACCAATTGCGACAAACGCTACATTTGGTACCCCGACGAAGACCAGCCCGGTTTTTACAACAACATGCAAATCGCCAAGTCCGATGTGCCTTCCGTGGACGACATCGACAACGATGGCGACCTCGACATCGTGGGTTTTGAAGCGGGCCTGAGCACCAACATGTGGTGGGTACGGAACATGTCTGTGGAGCAAGGCTTTGGCCTCGACAGCCTTAAATTTCGCGTGCTCGACAAATGCTGGGGGCGCTTTTACGAAAACGGCCTCGAACCCTGCCGCGCCAAACTCGGCACCAGCATCAACGAATGTGCACCGCCCTTTGCACCGCCCGGTCCGGTGGTTGAAGACCGCAACAACCTGCGCCACCCGGGCGCGACGGTGCTTACCATCGACCTCGACGGCGACGGCGACCGGGAGGTAATCCACGGCAACATTTCATTTTCCTGTCTGGGCATGATGACCAATGGCGGCACACCTACCCAGGCCTGGATGACGGCGCAGGATACCACTTTTCCTGTGTACGACACTCCCGTGGAACTCACGCTTTTCCCCGGCGCCTATTACATCGATGTGGATGCCGACGGCAAAAAAGACTTGCTCGTAGCGCCCAACAATAAAACCATCGGGGAAGACCGCTCGAACGTGTGGTATTACCAAAACATTGCCCCTTCCGGCCACAACTTTGAACTTATCGAAAAACGCTGGCTGGTGGGCGACATGATCGATCTTGGCACCGCTTCTCACCCCGCATTTGTTGACGTGAACGGCGATGGCCTTACCGACATTGTGGTGGGCAACTACGGATACTTCACCACCGGCATAAGCACCAACGCCCGCCTGGCCTTGTTCCTGAACACCGGAACAGCTACTGATCCCGCCTTTACCCTGGCCGACACGGATTGGCTTGGGATGTCGGAGTTCGCACCCAATGATTTTGATTTTACACCCTCCTTCGGCGACCTCGACAACGACAACGATCTCGACTTGCTCGTGGGCAGCAACTATGGCGCCTTGTATTATTACCGCAACAGCGGTGGCGCCGGCAATCCGCTCGTGCTCACACGCGACCAAAACCCGCTGTGGTTTTCCTTGGATGTAGGCCTTGCTTCCGCACCATGCATCATCGATCTTGATGAAGACGGACTTGCCGACATTCTTATGGGCGAGCGTAACGGCAACATCAATTTTTTCAAAAATACGGGCACGCTGGGTTCGCCTAATTTCCCCACAACGCCGACGGTGCAAAAACTCGGCGACATCGATCTGCGCCTGCTCGGTGAAGCCGTAGGTTTCAGCACGCCTGTGGTGGTGCCTACCATCGACGGCGGCCGTATGCTGGTAGCCGGTGCACAGGGCGGTCAGCTCGAAGCCTACACCGTGGGAGCACCCACTGCTGAACCATGGACGACCGTGTCACTCACCTGGGGCAACACCGACGACGGCAACCGCAGCTCGCCAGCCATCGCCGACCTCGACGCCGACGGCATCCTCGACATGGTGTGCGGCAACTTGCGTGGCGGTCTGCACCTTTACCGCACCGAACTGGCCGATTGCAACCCGGTGTCGGTGAACACTCCGCGGGTTCAACGATTGCCCATGCGCATTTTTCCGAATCCGGCCTCCAACTGGCTGCGCGTGGAAACGGAAGCAACGGGAGCAGTTTACTGGCGCATGTTCAACACGCTCGGACAACTTGTTCAACAGGGCAACGCACCGGCTGGCACCTTTAATGTGGATGTGCAACGGCTGATAACGGGTGTGTATGTGCTTGAAGTGCAGTCGGGAAGTTTGGTTGGTGCGCAGAGGGTTTTGAAAAAGTAGGATTGGATTTGATTGAAGACGTACGAAATATGATTTTGCGTTTTGCGCGCATTTGGTGCATTTCACCACAGAGTTGCACGGAGTTACACAGAGGAAAAGCACAGAGTTGTTGGTTAATAGAATTTGTTACTATTTTTAAAAAAATACACAATCAACTCTGTGCTTTTCCTCTGTGGTACTCTGTGCAACTCTGTGGTGAAATGCGCCAAATGCGCAAACAACGCGAACCCCAAAATTCTACTTTTCACCCACAAAAACCCGTTTTTAGACGCCTTTCTCCAAGTCGACCTGGTTAAAATCAATTCCTCAGCACCTGCATTTTTTTGCTTGAAATTCCTTGTGGCATAACAAGACTTAGCATGTAAATACCGTTGGGCAAATCGAGGTTGATGTTTTCCGATGTGGTGTTGATTTGTTTTTCAAAAACAAGTTTGCCGGAGGCACCAAACACACGCAAGATGCCATCAAGGTTGCCGTTGTTGCTATACAAGGTAAAAGTACCGTTGCTGGGATTGGGGGAAATCTCAAAAGCGGTGAATTCAGATGGTTCTGACGTATTGATGATGCTGGTGTTCAAACGGGCTACAAACAAACCGCTTCCGTCTGCCTGATATCCGTCGAAATTGAGGCCATTCTGGTAAATGCCCGTGACGTATGTAAAAAAGGATTCATCCTGTGCTATGGCACTACCGTGACTGTAGTTGATGATGCCCTCGCAACCTGCACCACCGTAGGTGAATGGGGATGGTACAGTCTCGGTACTCATCATAATATCGGAGCAACCCGCATTGTATACTGTTGTATTGCCTACTTGAAACGCATCATCGGTGAAATAACCACCAGAATAATGCGTAAGGGTGCCGTATATGCCACGCACCGACATAATGGGATAATTGTTTGGATTGTTGTATTCGACAAAATTTGGAAACTCTAAAACATTGGGTGCTATCGAAGCCGAGGCGGCGGAATAAGGCTGTTGTGTTTCCAGCAACAAATCGGTGCCAGAATACAACTCAGCGCTAAAATCGAGGGCCAGGTAAGCCGTTTCACCGTCATCGGTGCTTAAATCGAGTACATCGAGGTAAATGGGCGAGTGCAGGTTTTTGGCCCAAAGCACATCGCCAGCGAGGTCGTAACAAGCCAAAAACCAATCTTGATCAGCATATTGAGGCAATAGGTGGTCGGCATCGAGTTGGACATCGCCGTTACCATACCTGCCAGTTACAAATACATTGCCGTTGCTTGCGGTTACCAAAGCCATCGCTTCTGCCCGATTGCTGACTGAATGGAGGAAGTTCACCCAAAGGGGCTCGCCGTTGCTGTTGAGCTTGCTGAGGAAAAAACCGTTTCCCGGCAGGTTGTTAAAATTAAACAATGGTGTTCCAAAATCGATGGCATTGCCCCCGTAGGTTCCTGAAAACAACACATTCCCCTCTGCATCGCAGTCCATGCCGCCGATGGTATGCGAAGAGGCATTGCCGGCTTTGAAACTTTTGGCCCAAAGCAACACCCCATTGTTGTTGTATTTGGCCAAAAAAAGCTCCTCACAGCCAAACAAACAACTTTTTTCCAAAGTTACACCGTTTCCAAAATCGACGGTGTTGCTCAAAAAATTACCGCTTACGTAAACGTTGCCTTCGGTATCACCGCAAATTTTGCCGCTTGATCCGAACTGGAACGGGAGCGGACCATCGGGCGCCGTAATGGTTGCCGACCACAAAACAGCTCCATCCCAACCATTGTATTTCACCAAAAAAGGCAATCATCGGAGATTGGATTTTCGACGATGGAATCGCCATCAATTTGCAAATCGTCGTAATAATAACCCAGCGCATGGGTGCCGCCGTCCCACTTCGTCCACACATCAAGCCATTCGGCGGCGACTTCATTGGGTTGATTCGGAGTCGTAATGGTGCGCACCCAGCCCACATCGGGAGAAAATTGCGCGTGCAGGTTGAGGATCGACAGCAGCAATACAAAGGAAGTCAGAAAGGTTTTCATGGTTTTTGCCCTAAAAATAAGGGAAGCTGATTCGTTCAACATGCCTTACTTGCTGTTTTTTTTGAAAGAAACAGACATAACCTCATCCTTATTTCGAATCCCAACAATTGATTCAAACATCAAACGTAAAACCCTCACCTACAAACTGCTCGTATTTTTCGCGGTCGAATTGGTACAATTTGGCAGGCCTGTGGGCCACGCCTTCCTGCACTTCGTTGAGGTCGATGAGCAGGTTCATGGAAAGTATTTTTTTGCGAAAATTGCGCTTGTCGAGCTCGGTTTCGAGGATGGACTCGTAGAGTTGCTGAAGCTCGGTGAGGGTAAATTTGGGTGGCAGCAATTCGAAACCTACGGGGGCCATGCGCACCTTGTGCTTGAGCTGTTTGAGACAGGTCTCGAGGATTTCGTTGTGGTCAAAAGCAAGTTCGCCGATGTGGGCAAAACCGTGCCAGCGGGCGGACTGGGCGAACGACGCCGGAGTCACGGTATAATCGTCTATCTTAATCAGTGAATAATAGGCGATGGTAATGACACGGCCCAGCGGGTGACGGTCCACGGCACCAAACGCTTGCACCTGTTCGAGGTACACGCCGCGCAAACCGGTTAATTGTTCCAGTACACGTTCTGCTGCGGTATCCAGATCTTCGTTCGGATAAACCAAATCGCCGGGCAATGCCCATTTGCCGCGGTAAGGCGCTGCGCCGCGTTGTATCAGCAGCACCTTCAGGTCGCCGCCGTCAAAACCGAAAATAACGTTATCAACGGAGAAAGCAGACTTAAAAAAGCTTTCAACTTCACTCATAGGGTCGCCAGTTTGGCCAAAATTACATGGTTATTGTTATTCTAACACCAATTAAATCAAACAATTTTCACATTTAGGAGCTTGAAGGACAGTTTTGCACCACAGAACAGACAAAAATCGTAAATATTCCAATTTTAACCACGTTATGAAACCAAATTGCCTTAAAATCGTATCATAGCACAGTTTAACTTACCTTTGTGGCACGATAATCGCCCCCAATACATTAACCAACACCCTACATGCAGATCGATCTCGCATCACATATTGAAAAACTGATTTTTTTACACGATACGGTGGTTGTTCCCCAATTGGGCGGTTTTGTAGCAAGCCGAGTCCCTTCAACTTTGGACCACAATGCCGGCGGCGTCATCAATCCGCCCACAAGGGCATTGGCCTTCAACGAGACCCTGGTGTACGACGACGGCCTGCTGATCAACGACATGGTGCAAACCCTTGGCATCACCACCGAGGATGCACGTGAAGCTGTGCAAAAAGAAGTGGAAAACCTTCAAAACCGGCTCAACCAACGCGAGATCGTTTCGCTCAACGGCATTGGTCGCCTGTACAAAAACTACATACAAAAAATTCAGTTCCTCCCCGATTCAGCCAACTTCAGCACCGAATCGTACGGATTGCCCCCACTGCAATTTTCCACCATCGCCCGATCGCGAGAAGTAACCGAACAGCCCTCACAGGCCTACGCCCCCCCCGCCTATTCTACCCCCACACCCACTGCTGCACCTTACGAAACTATCTTGCCGGAACCCGGGCGCCGACGCGGTCGCTGGGTAACACTCCTGCTGGTCACGCTGCTGTTCCTAGCAGCTGCAGCAGCCGTATGGCGCTGGCAAAGCGCAGGCGAGGGCCGTAGTTTGATGTCCATCCTGCGCGGTGCAAGCAAAACCACGCCCGATACCACCCAGCAAGTGGTGACACAACCCGAAAATGTGGCACAACCCAACAACCAAACGGACGGCTCCACGGCCAGCGGTCAACCAGCCAACAACGATTCGGACGGTCCGATGGAAGTGGAAATGCTCACCGAACCCGAACCCAAAAAAGAAGAACAAACCATCGTGTTGACGCCTGAGGCTCAGGAAGTTGTTTTGGGCAAACCAGAAGCTGAAAAGGCCAAACCAGCAGGCAAAGGCAGGGAATGCATCCTGATCGTAGCTACCCTGAGCGACGCAACCAACATCCAAAAGCTGAAAACCAAACTGACCGACAACCAGTTTACCGTGTACGACAGCCCCAAAGGGAAAGGCCGCCAAATCGGCATCCGCTTCAATTACAACAACATCGTTGAGGTTCAAGACAACATATTAACCTTGCAACAACTCACCGGACAACGGGAAATCTGGATCAAGAAAAAATAAACCACTCCCACATGCTTCGCATCGATCACATCGGCATCGCCGTGCGCAGTCTGGCCGACAGCAACGAACTGTTCCGCAAACTGCTCGGCGAAGCCCACTTTAAACTGGAAAGCGTGGCCAGCGAAAAGGTCAGCACCTCCTTTTTTAACATCGGCGAAAGCAAAATTGAACTGCTCGAAGCCGACGACCCGGAAAGTCCCATCGCAAAATTCATCGAAAAACGCGGCGAAGGCATCCACCACATCGCCTTCGAAGTGGACGACATCCGCACCGAAACCCAACGCCTCATCAACGAAGGTTTTATCGCACTCAATACCGAACCCAAACGCGGCGCCGACAACAAATGGGTCGTGTTCCTGCACCCCAAATCAAGCAACGGCGTGCTCGTGGAACTTTGTCAAAGCATAGTTTAAAGTTTAAAGTTTGAAGTTTGAAGTTTGAAGTTTAAAGTTTAAAGTTTGAAGACAGCAAACGTTTTAGATCTGTGACGCTGGCTTGCTCATGTTATACCACGTAAATTGACGCAAAATTGAATGCAGAGTTATGATTTGCTCACTCGCCATGTCCAAACTTTAAACTTTAAACTTTAAACTTTAAACTTCAAACTTTAAACTTCAAACTTTAAACTTCAAACTTTGAACTACTCTTCCTTCTACG
>JBBSDH010000113.1:0-13508 GCA_038249605.1 Chitinophagales bacterium
AGCATGATCGCGAAAAGGCTTTTGAACGATATCCCTTTTGAACATATCACTCTCCTGCCAAGTAACTGTGCCACGCTGCAGTTCAAGCAGAACTGGTGGCAGGTATGGTTGCGGTAGATAGGGTTGACTATAATTCAAACCAAATAAGATAACTATTAATAAAAAATAAATCCGCATTGTTGAGGCGCTTTTATTGAAATTTCAATTTGCAAACCCTCACACCTTCCCAAAACTCAACCCCGAACTCAAAACCCCATTGGTTCTGTCCAATACCCGCTTGTCGATTTGCACTTGAACCAAAGTTTCGAATACTTTTTTCTCGTCTACTTGTGCGAGCATGGCGGCGGTTTTTAGGCCCGATTGCGCCCCTACCCTGCCCACGGCGTCGGCCACCATGCGGCCCATACCGCCGTTACCCTGGTTGATCGCTAATGCAATGACGATGGTGAGTGCGGCTTCCGATTTCAGGATGCTGTTCAGTTTCGGGATGGCCACGTTGATGCCGCCCACATTCACATCGAGTTTCCAATTGAGCGCAGGTTGCACGTACAGGTCGTTGGCCATACGCAGTTGCTCGCGCACCAGTTCCCGGTCGAAACCTGCCTGGATGAAAGCGCCGTACAATGGCAATGTTTTTTGGATGTACAGCCAGGCGTTGTCGCCGCTGAGGGTGGCACCGGAGGCATCCCGCACCGTCACCACGCCGCCCGAAACATCAATGCCTACGCGTTGAAAGATTCGGTTGAAAGCCGCCGAAGCATTGGTTTTCATACTCGCCATCACACGGTTCAGGCTCGCGCCTACGGCAGCCGAACCGACAAACTGGATGAATCCGTAGGAAAAAATGGCCTTGTCGTAACTGTTGATGGCGTCGAACTTGCCCTCATGGGTGGAAACGTACTGCAAAGCTTTTGCCTGTTGCGTGGATAGTCCCACCTGTTGGATGGTCGCCACGTCGAGCTCGAGGTTCGACAATCCTGCGTACGACACACCCTCGGGGTACACGAGGTGGCTCGAATAATTGACGTTGTTGCGCATGCGCGCCTGAATGGTTTGTCCGCCGCAATTGGGCACTGTGATCGTGATGCGCTGGAAATCGCCTTCGGGCACTTTGGCTACCTGAAAAGACGCGGTTGTGCCGCTGGCTGAAGCCATTTTGTCTTTTTTCTCCATGGTAGGAGGAGGAGCTGTTGGTGTACCTGCCGGGGCGACCACCTTAAGTTGTTGTCCCAATTTGAGGGCGGTGGAGGTAAGTCCGTTGATACGGGAAAGTTCATCGGTTTTCATCCCGAATTTACGGGAAATGCCAAAGAGGGTGTCTCCTGCGACGACGGTGTAGGTTGTGTACATTGGTGAGGCTTTGTTTGTTTTGAATTGCGGATGAATACGTATTACTGGTAAATAATTTTAACGTTGCGTACACCAGTTTTCATGCTCAGCCATTCGGAAATATTTTTGGTTTTGTCGCCCAGCTTTCTTTGTGCTTCAATGACGGTGAGCAGAAGGGTGTCCACCTTGCCATCCTGCCGCCGTGATAGGGCATCGGTAATAACCACGGATTGGATTTCCGGAAACAAAATTTTCATTTCACTGGCCAACGAAGCCTCCGTTTTTTTTAGCTGCTCCATGGTATTAAGCCTATTTTTCAATTGCAATATCTGGGCATCTTTTTGGTCGATCATGTACCTGTTTTCAGCAATAATTTCCTTCAACATGGTACTGCGCATGGTCTTTGTGGTCTGCTCGTCGTCGTCGAGTCCTTGCTGCACAACCGTCAGACGTGTATTTTCCAAATTGTACAAAGGCAGTTTGGCTTGAAGTTCTTTGAGCATGCTGTCGGATAAAGGTTGTCCAACCACCACCGCTTCGATGTTTCGTTTATCAGGATCGATGTTGGAACGCAACAAAAAACTGCGTTCAAATTTGAGTTCATTGCTTACAAAAGTCTCCGCAGCACGCTGAAAAAAGCTGTTGTGCACCAATCTCCAGCCGAGGTACACGCTGGGCAGCAACGTAACCAAAACGGTTATGTACACGTAACGGCGCATACGTTTGCCTTTTTCCACATCTTCAAAATCCCGCAACGGAAGTTTTAAATACCTGACTATAAGAAAGGTGGAAAAACTGATGAATACACTGTTGATGAAAAACAAGTAAAAAGCCCCACCGAAATAGTACATGTTGCCGGTGGCCAATCCGTAACCCGCCGTACACAACGGAGGCATAAGCGCCGTAGCTATGGCTACGCCCGGCAGTACATTCGATTTTTCCCGGCGTGTTACTGCCACCATACCTGCCAATCCGCCGAAAAACGCGATCATAACATCCCAAAACGCCGGCGACGTGCGCGCCAGCAATTCCGAACTGGCATTGCTCAACGGCGTTATGAAAAAATAAGTAGCTGAGGTAAGCAAACTGAACAAAACCGCCACACCCAGGTTTTTGGCCGATTTGCGCACCAATTCGAAATCCACAATACCGATGCCGTACCCGATGCCCATGATGGGACCCATTAATGGCGAAATCAACATGGCGCCGATAATAACAGCCGTGGAATTCACATTCAATCCGATAGACGCAACAAACGTCGCAAAAATAAGCACCCAAAGGTAGGTGCCTTTAAACTCCACCCCACCCCGAATGTTGGCGTCAATTTGTTCGTTTTCGGCGGTGTCGGGTGACAGGTCGAAATAATAGCGCAAGACTTTGCGAACGTATCTTAGGATGGCCATTTCACTATTTTTAACAAGATAAAATCCGTTTTTTTTACCCGTTGTGCAACATTTTCCAGATCAATTCTTTCAACAACTCCTCTTCGGGCTGATCGTTGTCTACGCCTTTTGAATACAAATCGTAATCGTGCAGCAATCCCAAAACATGTTCGCATTGGGCCAGTGAATAATGCCGCAACGCCAGTTTGTAATCTTTTAAAAACCATTCGCTGCGCAGATCCAAAGCCTTCACTTGTTCGCCATCGGTTTTGCCGACGTAAAAATGCAGGATGTAAACTTTGGAAAAAAAGCCGTACAAACTCGCAATGGTAGGAATTAGTGGATTTTTCTTGATGTTTTCGGCAAAATAATGCACCATGCGCGCCAATTTAGGCGCATCGCGGCCCGCCATGGCTTTCTGCAGCTCAAACGTGTTGTACTCCTTGCTGATGCCAATGTATTCCTGCACGTTGGCCTCAGTAACGGTAGCACCTTTGGGCAAATTCAAAGCAAGTTTATCGATCTCGTTGGCTATTTTACTCAAATCCGTGCCAAGGTACTCGGCCATCAATGCCGAAGCGGCGTGCTCTATACCCAGTTTTTGGGATTTGCAATAACCCACAATCCAATCGGGCACCTGATTGTCATACAGCTTTTTACTTTCAAAAACGAGGGCTTTTTCCACCAAAGCTTTCCCGAATTTGGTGCGCATGTCGAGCTTTTTGTGCTTGTAACACAACACAAAAAGCGTTG
This sequence comes from Chitinophagales bacterium, assembly GCA_038249605.1. Classification (GTDB taxonomy): domain Bacteria; phylum Bacteroidota; class Bacteroidia; order Chitinophagales; family Saprospiraceae; genus M3007. The sequence continues at coordinate 3,465 of JBBSDH010000113.1, forward strand.
TCGCCATGGGTTTTTCAAGGTATGCCGCCAAATCGGCGATGCCTTTCATGTCCTGCGCTTCACGCAATACAATGACCTGCCTTTCGGCCATCATGGGGTAACGGCGCAGGGCATCGAGCAGGGGCATGGGCTCAGTGTCCTTGCCGTACAACACCGTTTGGTTGAACCCACGTTCCGCTTCGGGAAGCGCATGATCTTCGATGGCTTCCGCTATACGGTCAATAAAAAAAGGTTCCTCCCCGTGCAAAAAATACACGGGGTGGAACCTCTTGGCCCTGATGTCGCGCAGGATGTCTTCAAAACTCATGGGGCGAAGGTAAAAAACTAAGTCAACAGTCAACAGCCGACTGTCTAATAACCCGACTGTCGACTGTCGACTTAGTTTATCGCGAAGCCTTCACCAACCGCTTAACAACCACATTTTGTCCGTCGTTCAAACGTACGAACAGGATGCCGTCGGGCATGTTCGTAAGTTCGAGGGTAACGAACGTTGTGCCTTGCGAAACGTGCTCTGTGCGCAGGATTTTGCCCGATGCGTCAACCAGGTCTACCGTACAATCACTGTTAAGGGGTTCTTCAAAACGGATGTTGGTTTCCGAAACGGCCGGATTGGGCGCCAGTTGCCAAACGATGCCGTTTTCAGGTTCGTTGGTGGAAGTGCCAATGACCTGGATGCAGTTCGACAAGCGGCTACAGCCGTTTTGGGTTACAAACACCGCGTATTGTCCGGTAGCTTCAGGAGTAAAGCTTTGGCCAATGGCGTTTGGTACAGGCAGACCCGTCGAGCAGTTGATCCAAAGGTAAGTTGCATTTTGTGCCGTGGCCGTCAGTGTGTTGCCCGAAAGGGTTACGCTGTTGTTCACTGGTGTTACCAGCAGGTTGAGCGTAACGGTGGAATCGCAGCCGTTGGCGGCAGGGTATACGGCGGTATACACGCCTGGCGCGGTTACGAAGCTGCCGTTGAAGAATGTCGAATCGCCTTCACAGAGGCTCTGGTTGAGTGTTGTTATTTTGTTGGGCAACACGGTGAGCAGCAGTCCGATAAGGGAGTCACAACCTGCCACGGTGGCCAAAATTTCGGTGTACGCGCCGCTGTTGGTCAGGTTTTGTCCAAAGAAGGGATACGATTCTCCCTGGCAAATGCTGACAACGAGTACCGTTGGCGGAACGTCCTGGTAAATGGTCAGGTTGACCGTTACCATCGAGTCGCAGCCGTTGGCGGCAGTGAAAACAAACTGGTAGGAACCCGACTGATTCAAAACGGAGCCACCGTATTCAAACGGATCGCCATTGCAGGTGCTTGCATCAAACGCGCTGCTGAGCGCAGGAAGCACCGTAAGGTTCAACGTGACCGTGGAATCGCAACCGTTCACGTTTGTGAATCCAGCCGTGTAAATGCCAGTCTGTTCGAGGATTTCACCATTGAACGGATAGGAATCGCCTGCACACAAAATGATGTTCAGGCTGGATGCATCCTTGGGTAAAACCGTCAGATTGAGGGTAACGATGGAATCGCAACCACCAATTGCTGTGTAAATTGCGGTGTATGTACCGCTAACGTCAAGTTCCTGACCGTCGAAAAGATAGGTATCACCTCCACAGACGACGGCATCTTCCGAGGAAATCAGTTTCTCATCCACGCTCAGCACAAGGGTCACAGTAGAATCGCAACCGTTGGCGCCGGTGTAAATGGCAGTGTAGGTGCCAGACTGGTCCAACTGTAGGCCATCAAAAGTGTAGGATGTGCCTTGGCAAATTTGAGCGGTAATGCTGCTCGACGATTGCGGAAGGACTATTAGCTGCAGGGCAACTACCGAGTCGCAACCGTTGAAAGCTACGAGCACATCAATGTAAACGCCAGCTTCGGTAAGATCTGCTCCGTTAAAATCATACACGTCGCCAGCACAAATGGTCGACTGCAACAGTGTTTCGGAAATGGGCAACACATTCAAGGTAAGCATTACCGTGGAGTCGCAGCCGTTGGCCGCAGGCAAAACTGCGGTATACACACCTGCTTCAAAAACCACTTGTCCGTTGAAATCATACGTTTCTCCATCGCAAATCGTAATTTCCACCGATGAAGCACTAACCGGCAATACCGTCAGCGAGAGGTTTACCGTAGAATCGCAGCCATCAACCGACTGGAATACAGCAGTGTACGAACCAGCCTGATCGAGATCAACACCGTCGAAGGTATAGGTGTCGCCATCACAAATGGCAACGGCCACATCCAAAACAAATACCGGATTTACGGTGAGTACGAGGGTTATGGTGGAGTCGCAACCGCCCACAGCAAAAAGTGCCTGGGTGTAGGTTCCCGACTGTGTCAGGTCGTTGCCGTCAAACGCAAAAGTCTCCCCTTCACAAATGGCAGCGGTGATGGTTTGGGCGAAAAACGGCACAAAATTGAGCGTAAGTGTCACCGTCGAGTCGCAACCGTTGAAAGCCGTGAGCACTGACGTGTACACGCCTGCTAGTGTGAGGGTTTCTCCGTTGAACTCGGTGCTGGTGCCGTCGCAAATGGTAAGCGCCTGGTTGGTTTCAGCCAAAGGCAGTACCGTGAGGTTTAAGGTTACCGTGGAATCACAACCGTTGAAAGCAGGAAGAACAACCGTGTAGGTGCCTGTTTCGTCCAACAAGTCACCATTAAAATCATAGGTATCGTTGGCACAAATGGTAGCATCTATGGCGGTCGCAGCATTGGGAAGTTCGATCAGCGTAAGGGTTACTGTCGAATCACAACCATTAAAAGCCGTGAGTACCGCAGTGTAGGTACCTGCATCGGTAAGCAATTCACCGTTGAAAGGATAAAAACCGCCTGCGCAGAAAGAACCTTCAAGAGCGGTTTCGGACACAGGCAGTACGCTGAGCGCCAGCGTCACCGTGGAGTCGCAACCGTTGGCTGCGGTAAACAGGTAGGTGTAGTTGCCAGCAGTATTCAATGTTTCGCCGTTGATGACAAATGTTTCGCCTTCACAAATGGAAGCTAAAAGGTTGGTTACCGAAAGCGGCAGTATGGTCAGGGTGAGTGTTACCACCGAATCACAACTGTTGAAAGCTGTATATGTCTGGGTGTAGGTACCGGCTTCGGTGAGTAAGTCTCCATTAAAATCATAATCCGAACCGTCGCATATAGAGGCTTCAAGCGCCGTCTGCGACAAATCAAGGACCGAAAGTGTAAGTCTGACCGTGGAGTCGCAGCCATTTTCTGCTGCAAGAATTTGCGTATAAACGCCTTCATCGGACAGGGTATCTCCGTTGAAATCGTACGTTTCATTGGCGCAAATGGTGGCTTCGATGGAGGTCGAATAGATGGGCAACGTTGAAAGTGTAAGCGTCACCACCGAATCGCAACCGTTGATGGTGGATAAGGAATCGACGTACACTCCTGGAGCCGATAAGGTATCGGCGCCGAAAACATACAAGTCGCCGGTGCAAATGACGATGTCAAGCGCCGTTGACAGGTGGGGAAACACCGAAAGCGCAACGGTCACGGTGGAGTCACAACCTCCGAAAGCTTTCAGCGAATCAACATACACGCCGGGCAGGGCCACAATGGTGTCGCCGAAAGTGTATGTTTCTCCTTCACAAATGGATTCCTGCAATTTGATGTCGAAAAAAGCTACGACTTCAAGTGTAAGCACTACGGTGGAATCGCAGCCGTTGAGAGCTGGATAAACCGCCGTATAGATTCCGCTTTGGGTGAGTTGTTGCCCGTCGAAGGTGTAGAATGAACCGATGCAAATGCCAATCTGCAGATCGGTCTGGGAAGTGGGAAGCACCTCCAGGAAAAGTGTTACCACCGAATCACATCCATTGAATGCCGTGTATATCTCAGTGTATACGCCTGGGTTAAACAGGTCTACTCCGCCGAAATTGTACGATTCGCCACCACAAACGGTAACATCCAGATCGGTTTTGGCCACTGGCAAAACGGTCAAACTGAGCGTCACTGTCGAATCGCAGCCATTGAAAGCCGGGTAAATGGCAACGTAAATACCGCTCATGTTGAGGTTCGCACCGTTGAAGGCATACGTCTCATCATCGCAAATCACAACTTCTACCGCATTGGACGAAGTTGGCAATACGCTCAGGATCAGCGTCACGGTGGAGTCCGAACCGTCGGACGCCGTAAGCACAACTTCGTAGGTGCCGGCCTGGTCGAGCAGTTCACCGTTGAAATTGTACGTTTCGTTGGAGCAGATGCTCGCTTCAATGATGGTGTCGCCGGGCATGTGCGTCACCGGCGCTTCGGCGCGAAGCGTGGCATTGAACCCGACTAAAAGAAAGAGGAAAAGCAGCCCGAATTGCTGCAAATGTTTGCACCGAAAGAAAGTTGGCGCAGCAGGGATAATTGGTAAATAGGACATGTTTAAAATAAGATTAATTAAAAAATCATGGGTGTATAATCAGGGCTACACGCCAAAAGCGGGAAGCCGAAAATTCAAATGCAGGAGCTTTAGTATCATGTGCTACACAGGCGATTTAACGGCACGGTAGAAAATGCATAAAGCCCGGACGCAGGTCCGTTGAACAAAAGAATCAGGCAAAGATTAGACACGCCGGATTAGAGCCAGCGTCGAAGCTATACGGGAAAGTAAGCTTTAAACATTAAGCGAACAAACTGTGGCGACACCACAAGATCTTTTGATCCGGGTGTGTACACATAAAATCCCTCGCCGCTCTTCGCGCCAAGTTTACCGGCCATGACCATGTTTACAAGCAATGGACAAGGCGCATATTTGGGATTGCCAAACCCGTCGTGCAATACGCGCAGGATGGACAAACAAACGTCGAGACCGATGAAATCCGCCAATTGAAGCGGTCCCATAGGATGGGCCATACCGAGTTTCATCACCGTATCGATGCCATCTACGCCGCTTACGCCTTCGTAAAGGGTGTAAATGGCTTCATTGATCATGGGCATCAGGATGCGGTTGGCAACAAAACCAGGGTAGTCATTTACTTCTACGGGAACTTTGCCGAGTTGTTTCGACAACTGCATGATTTGTGCGGTCACGCCATCGGTGGTGGCATAGCCACGGATCACTTCCACCAGTTTCATCACCGGTACCGGGTTCATGAAGTGCATGCCGACCACCTGCGCAGGGCGTTTGGTAGCAGCTGCGATCTGGGTAATGCTGATGCTGGAAGTATTGGTAGCCAGGATGGCAGATGCCGGAGCATGCTGGTCCATTTCAGCGAAAATTTTAAGCTTCAGGGCCGTATTTTCCGTGGCGGCTTCCACCACCAGGTCGGCATGTGCGACGCCTTCGGACAATACGCTTGCCGTGCGGATTCGGGCGAGTGTTGCGGTTTTGTCATCCTCGCTCAGGGCCCCTTTGGCAACTTGGCGGTCGAGGTTTTTGGAAATGGTGACCACTGCTTTTTCCAAAGCTGCGGGAGCAACATCGATGAGGGTGACGTCAAAGCCGTGTTGGGCAAAAACGTGGGCTATGCCGTTGCCCATGGTGCCGCCGCCAATGACCGCAATGTTTTTCATACGTTGGTAAAAGTTGGTTGAATACGGCAGCAAAGGTGCAGTATTGCAGTTGAATTTAAGACGGCGTTTTTTTCTTTTTTTCTGAAACAGATTTCGGTGCTTTTTCAACAAACTGACTGTCTTCAAACAATACAGCAGGATCCATTTCCAGGGGCGTCTGAACCACCTCACCGTCTACCTTACTTTGAACAAAGATTTCAGGCCACATCAAAGTACCCTTTGGAGAAACCTCAACCTCCATAAAGGTATCTTCGCTGGCAAATATCTGATAGGATGCTGATCCGTCCAGCAACCACCGGCTCAATTGGTTGGAAAAATCGTTGAGCCTTATCTCTCCGGTGTCCCATAAAGCGGCAACCCAAAATGGTTCGGCTTCCATGATGCGTAAAATCTTGGGCGTAGGTTTTGTGTCCATAGGAATCGTCATTTTGCAGGATATACCGTTCGCCCGCAAGGTACCCCATTCGGATTTCAACACGGTTTTATTTTTTCACCCAACCTACCATCACCGACGGTGTAAGCCCCAAAACCTGGTGCCATTCGGTAGCTGCATCAATGCTCAAACCGTTGTTCAAACGCAGTCCGGCACCCAGGGCAAACCGGGCAGGACGACTGCGTACACCCACCCTGAAAACCACTTTTTCCAGCGGACGGTATTCCAAACCGCATTTTACCTGTCCCGTGCGCTCCAATTCTTTTTCCACTTCGGCAAGCAAAGTAAATACTGTGCCCGGCCGCCAGGCGCCGCCCAGGGACAACACCGTCGGCAACGGTGCGTACGACAGTTTTTGCTGCAAAGGATTCTGTATGCGGGATGCCAGCCACACCTCCGGCATTACCCTGGCCAAAAAACCGATGCTAAACGTGATTCCTGCTGCCGAACCGTATTCCGCAGCCGATAGGTGCAGTACATCAGCACTGGCGCCCAAACTCCAGTTTTGAGCCATTCTCCGCCCATAAAGCATCCTTAAGCGCTGCTCGCTGTATGCATCGATGCCGGAATGCACGACATCAATGCCGGCGCCGCTGTTGCTGCCAACGCGAAAAAGTGCCTGTGCCTGGGCAAACCGCCAGTCCGTGATCCCGTATGGCACTGCCGAACCCGCTCCCGCGTAGGTTTTTTGTGCAAAAGCAGCAACGGCCTCGTTGCTGAAACCGGCGCTGGGATCGGAATAAGCCAAGGTAGCGCCGCCGAGCCCCATCGCAACTGCATGGTCGAATGGGCGCATGAATACCTGGGCATGAGCCAAAAGAGGAAAAGAAAAAAGAAGCAGGAAAATGAAATGTATCATCCGGAAACAAGTTGAGGCCAAAGGCCTTGTACATGTGGCGTTGAAGCATATCAACGCAGGATCCGGAAGGATAAGCCCGAAAAAAAGGAGGGGTATGGGCAAAAAAAAGCCCCTCACCGCGAGCCTATCCGGAGGGGCAACCATGAGATTATAATGGTTCCATTGTTAGGTGGAAAGGCCGCACCGAAAGCTTGGCACATCACACTTTACAAAGTGTAACCACTCGAAAGAAAGTATTAATAAAGAATGAATACTTTAAAATCGGGCAAATCTCGGTTGTAAATATTGGGATGGATAGGACAAGCGATTAAAAAAAAGGCGCGCTCTTTTTAGAGCAGCGCCACAAACATACACCTGTTTTATATTTCACCCAACTTTTTCGTGCAATTTTTTACTGAACCTCCGTCACCCCGTTGTTTTTTTGCGCTCTTTGAAATCGATGCGCAAAGAAAAAATGTGCGAATACCGCACCTGCGATACGTCGCCGATGTCGGTTAGGGCATAATCCAACTGCACCCTGCCCAGGCGCATACCCACACCGAAGTTGGGTTGCACGGTCATGTTTTCCTTGTTGGGATCAAAATCATCCTTCACCTTTTGGAAATTGCCTACGCCTGCGCGGAGCTGTACATACCCTTTGTAGTTGGCTTCGAGGCCGAAACGCGGGTCCATGTTGATGCTTTCCGAACTAACCAGCACGTTGCGCTGTCCGTCGGTGGTAAAATCCAGATCGAGTGCCGGCAGCAGGGTCGTGTTTTCGCCCAGGCGAATGAGGTAAGCGCCGCCGAGGATGAAACGCGGCTTGGTAATTTCCGTATTGCTCACAGGTATCTCATTGCCGGTTTGCTGGTAAACTTCTTTTTCCCTTTCGGTGAGGGTAAACGACCAGGCGTTGAAGGTGGTGGTAATGTCGCGTGCCATGATGCCGAGCCGGAGCCCGCCCTTTCGGTATTGCGCTCCGAAATCGGCACCGAAACCCCAGCTGCTGCCAATGTCACCCACAACCCGGCGCACCACTTTTATGTTGCCGCCGAGCGAAAACGCGGGATTTTTTTTCAATTTGGTAGCATAACTGCCCATTAGGGCATAGTCGGCGGCAGAAAATGGCGACACATTATCGTAGTTCACGCTTCCATCCACAGGATCCACCAGATTGATGGTGTAGGGGATGTTGTCGATACCCAGACGAATGAGTGAAAACGCAATATAGGAGCCGCGTTCTTTGTTGAGTTGTTTGCCAAATCCGAGGTAGTCGTACTGCGAAACGCCAACAAACCATTCGGCGTGCATGGCGGCCAGTTGAAATGGTGCCTCTATACCTGCCAGTCCGGCGGGGTTCCAGTAGGCGGCTGTGATGTCGTCCACCAGTGCTGTTTGTGCCCCCGCCATACCGTGGGCGCGGGCGCCCACGCCAATGGCCAAAAAGTCGTTGCTGTATTTTTGTGCCTGTACAGCAGAAATGCCCACAATGAGCAAAAGGAAGGGTAGAAATGTTTGCTTTGGCATAATGTGCTACTTTAGCGAGACTTTTTGGCGCCATGGCCCAACCCCGATGCGCAAAGATGACGTCGATTGTGGTACACAAGGTTGCCTGAAGGCAAATGTAAACCAGGATTAAATAGATTGGCAGGATTTGCAGGATTGGATTTTCTGATTTAAGTGGATTTACATGACCTTTGCGCTACCCTACAACCTCCTATGTTTTCTTCACACAACCTTTTCATGAAAAAATTACTTGTACTTTTATTGCTTTTTTCTGGCTTGTACTCCACCGCCCAGGAATCACTCAACATGTCCCTGCTTGGCCATTGGGACGACGATTCCCTTCCCACCGCTTCTCCGGGCAACCTCAACCTGCAATACAGCGGATGCTGGGCCATGGCCATCAACGGCAGTGAAATTGCGGTGCTCGGCGGTGCCCGACATGTGTTGTTTTTCGACATTACCAACCCCGCACAACCCGAACTCATCGGCAAATTCCTTGGCACCTCAACCACGGTTTGGCGCGAAATGAAATCCTATAAAAACCGCATTTACGCCGTTTCCGACAACACCACGGAAGGCATGATGATTTTCGACCTCTCCCAGGCGCCCGATACCATCATTCAAACCTATTGGAGCAACGCCATTTTCAACAACAGCCATACCATCACCCTCGATACGGTTTCAGGCCGCATTTACCTCAACGGTTCCAATTTGGGTACGGTGGGCATCCTTGACGTAAGCCAAAATCCCGATGCACCGCAACTGCTTAATGGGACCTTTTTGCCCGGTAACTACATCCACGATTCGTATGTGCGCAACGATACCTTGTATGCCTCCTCGGGTTTTGATGGTTATTTTGTACACGATCTCACCGATCCGCTCAACCCGGTTACCCTCGCCAGCGCCACTACCGGCGGCTACAACCACAACTCGTGGCTTAGTGCCGATGGCCATTATGCCTATTATACCGAAGAAATTCCGGCCGGCAAACCCATCCGGATCGTAGACCTGCAGGGACTGAGCGACCCCATGCCCGAAATTGAAGTGATTGGCGGTTTTCTCGACAACCTCACCGCGGGTGCACCTCCGAGCGCCATTCCGCACAACGTATACATCAAAGATACCCTGCTGTTCAATTCGCAGTACGAAGACGGTTTGCTGGTGTACAGCATCGCCGATCCCATCAACCCCGTTTTGATCGCCTATTACGATACCCATCCGCAAAACGTGGGTCAATACAAAGGTTATTACGGCAACTGGGGCAACTACCCTTGGCTGCCTTCAGGCACCATTGTGGCTGGAGACATGCAAAACGGTTTGTTCCTTTTGCAACTCGGCGCCTCAGTATCGGTAGGCCAGCCCGTGCAAAAACTTGAGGTGCTGCTTTCGCCCAATCCAGCATCGGATGTGCTTCGTGTACAAGTACCCATGGCCGACGGTGGCTGGTCGTACCAACTGTTCAACACTGCAGGCGTATCGTTACGTGAAGGCTACCAACTGGGCAACGATGCAGTTGAAATAGCAAGGCAAAACCTGAGCGACGGTTTTTATTTCATCAAAATTAGCGATGAAAAAGGAAACCAAACGACCAAAAAGGTGGTGTTTAATTGAACTTGAAACAACACTTTAATCCTTTGGTGAGATGACACCTCCTCCTGCATCGGAGATGTCACCTCACCAAAGGCACCTCCCTCAAGGGGTTAGCGAATCCCAACCATCCCCCCAGACCCTTGCTTTTAGGGTGGAAACAAAGAGGGTGCGGCC
>JBBSDH010000114.1:0-13472 GCA_038249605.1 Chitinophagales bacterium
CCTAATGTGTTTTTATTTTTACCGTACCATCCTCAAAAAGATGTTTGTAAACCAATTCGAATCGGCTTTGATCAGCGTATCGAGTGTTTGATTGGCTTTGTGGGCAAACATGCGGATGTCGCTCACCACTTCGTTGAATTGTTTCGATTCGGGACAATTTTCTTCTACCGAGGCCACTTCATCAAGTACCTTGAGCAAGGGCTCGAGTTCGCGTTTTTTGCGTTGTATGATGATCTGCTTGACCACAATCCACATGTCCTTTTCGGCGAAAAAATACTCTTTGCGCTCGCCGGCTTTAAGTTGTTTGTGCACAAGTCCCCAATCCATTAGAGCGCGTAGGTTCATGTTAACGTTGCCGCGCGAGATATCGAGATCGGCCATCACCTGGTCCGCAGTAAGGGCATCGGGTGAAACGAGCAAAAGGGCGTGTACCTGTGCCATGGTGCGGTTGATGCCCCATTCTGTAGCCATTTTGCCCCAGGCTTCGATGAATCTTTCTTTGCCTTCCGTGACTTCCATGTAGTTGATTAATGGTAAAAAATACTGTTTTTGGTTAATTTTCCGTAAGTTTGGAAAGGTATTGGTTGAAATACCAAACATACACGAGGTTAAACCATAAATTAAAGCATAATGTTTTCAAAAAAAATTGAAAACATTGAAATGAAAAGAAACATTGTTTGTGGGCGCCTCTTCAACAGACAACCAAATGCACGCCACGCCTGTTTTACAGACAGCTATATCTTATGGAAGAAAAAAAACAACCACCTGAGCCTTACCTGAGCCACGATGCCGGCGGAGTTTTGACCGCCCAAGTCACCCGTTTGCTGCGCGACGAAAGCACCGACAACACGGCACTCATTCTTTCCCTGCTCGAAGGCGGCGGGCTCAACAAACGTTTGCTGGGTTATGCGTTCGGACTGGCGGTTTTCCACCCTTCCAAACCACTCGCAACACGTGCCGCCCGGCTGGTGGAAAAAAGCACCAGCGTTGAAACCCTGCGGCAAATGCAAAAGTTGAAGGAAAGCGTGCCGTACTACTACAATGAAGCCGAATACCTGGGCAAATACAGCAACACGGATTTCGACCTTTTTGATTTTTTACTGGCCTACAAAATGTGCAACTGGCACCGCTCCGAAGGCAGCCACAGCTACAATTTTTTACAAGCACACCACCGACTCGACCTTACGTTTTACCCCGAAAACGTGGTGACGCCAGCCATCGCCACCCTCGACTTCGTGCGACACCTGTCGTTGCCTGCCAACAAACATTTCGACCTCGAAGCGTCGTTCCCTTACCTCGCTGAACTGCCGCTGGAAATGGTATTGCTGGAAAACATGCGCCTCGAGCAATTTCCCGTTTGCCTGCTCACCTTGCCCAAACTGCGCACCCTGAGCATCAAACGCGGCACGTCGAGGCCCAAAAACTCCATGCAGGTGCCCGAGGGCGGACCGTTTGGCAGCACAAGCCTCGAAAAAATCCTGATCGAAAACATGCCGCTTTCCGGCGCCGAACGCCTCGGTTTTTTCCCCAACTTGCGGGAAGCTTTTTTGGTGCGCTGCTCCCTTGACACCGTCAATTTTTTGGAAAAATCCACCAAACTTGAACGCCTCACCCTGCGTTACAACCACCTCGAAACATTGCCGGATTTTCTCGGCAACCTCACCGAATTGCGCTCGATGGATTTCAGCGGCAATCCGTTCCGGAACATCAATTTGAACCTCGAGAACTTAACGAAACTGGAAGAACTGGAACTGAAACTGCAAATCCCCCGTCCCTGACCATGACGGCACCACGCATTCTCGACGAGCTGTCGCAAACGGGCATTGAGCTGCTTTTGCGCGAGCCGTTTTATGCCCACCTTTTTTCCGGCATCAACAAATCGGTGGTGGGCAAAGGTCACCCCGTGGAAACGCTTGCCGTGGGCCTTGGCGCCAACACGCTCACCTTGTACGTGAACGCCGATTTTTGGGACCAAACCCTCACCACGCCCACCCACCGCTACGGTGTTTTGAAACACGAGATGCTGCACCTGATATTCCGGCATTTGTTTGTGGACGAGCCACGCCTGGACGCCATGCTGATGAACGTGGCGTTCGACCTCGTGGTGAACCAGTACATCGAACGCAACCAGTTGCCCGACGACAGCATTTTCCTCGACGCTTTCCCAGACCTGCAACTTGAGCCTGGACAAACGTGGTTTTATTATTACAAAAAAATAGAAGACCTGCGCGAAGGTTCGGCCGGGGAGTTTTCGGGCACGCCCAGCGCCGAAAATTTGCAAAAAATCAAATCCGATTCGCACGGTTTGGAACGCCACCAACCCTGGCAGGAAATCAGGAGCCGCAGCGAACTGGAAAAAAGCGTGGTGGACAACCACCTCGACTCGCTCCTGCGCACGGCCCACCAACGTTCGAGCGCGCATGCTTGGGGCGCCTTGCCAGGAGATGTGCGCGAGGCCATGCAGGGCAGCATCACGAGGCCGGCGCCCACGTTGCATTGGCCTACGGTACTTCGGCGTTTTGCCGGCAGCGCGAGCAGGACGCGGTTGCACAACACCATTCGTCGGCCCAGCAGGCGTTACGGCACCGTGCCGGGCATCAAGATCAAACGGCGGCAGCGTATTTTGGTGGCCATCGATACTTCGGGCAGCATCGGCACCGAAGATTTGGAATTGTTTTTTGGTGAAATGTTCCACCTGTGGCGTGCAGGCGCTCAGATTGATGTGGTGGAATGCGACACACGCATTACCCGGCGGTACCCGTACAAAGGCGTGACACCGGAAGCCGTACAAGGCCGCGGCGGCACCGATTTTGCGCCGCCCCTCGAACTCGCCAACCTGGAAAAACCCGATGCGTTTGTTTATTTTACCGACGGTTTTGCCGACACTGTACGGGTGACACCGAGGGTGCCGGTGTTGTGGCTGATTACCCGGCAGGGATTGCCGGTGGGGCATGCGGCGTGGGTGGGTTTGCCGGGGCGGAAGGTGAAGATGGGCGGGTAACTCCAAGCTCCGCTTAAAGGCGCAACATTTACCCAAGTCCATCGTTTTCCAAATTCCGTCGCGGTTATCGTACAACACCTACGATAACCGCGACGTTTTTTCGATCTTTACGCTCCTTAGAGCTTGTTCGTGAATTGCTTTCCGGGCTGCAACCAGCCAATTTAATTTTTATCAGCGTTAAATTTTTCGCCGAATCACCCGTATTCGACTGAAAATTTGCCTTGCTAAAAATAAAATTTGCTCAGTTTCACCTCGGAAACAATTCTCAAACAAGCTCTTATCCGAAACAAAACACCGCTTCGAATGCAAACAACCGTCGACATCCAGGCTCTGAACGAGCAGATCCATAAGGAAAGTGCCTTTTTGGCCCAATTGCGCACCGAAACCGCTAAGATCATTGTTGGACAGGAAAACATGCTCGACCGTCTGCTGATCGGTTTGCTCACCCGCGGCCACATCCTGCTCGAAGGCATGCCCGGCCTGGCCAAAACCCTCGCCATCAAAACCCTCGCCCAGGCCGTCGACGCACGGTTCTCGCGCATCCAGTTTACACCCGACTTGCTGCCAGCCGACATCCTCGGCACCATGATTTACAATCCGGCCAAAGCCGACTTCACCGTGCGTAAAGGTCCCATCTTCGCCAATTTTGTGTTGGCCGACGAGATCAACCGCGCACCCGCCAAGGTGCAAAGCGCCCTGCTCGAAGCCATGCAGGAACGGCAGGTGACCATCGGCAGCGAAACCTTCAAACTCGAAGAACCTTTCCTCGTTTTGGCCACCCAAAACCCCATCGAACAGGAAGGAACCTACCCGCTGCCCGAGGCTCAGGTGGACCGCTTCCTGCTCAAAGTAAAAATCGGATTCCCCAGTCGTGATGAAGAACTCGACATCATCCGCCGCAACCTCGCCAACGAACAATACCAGGTGAAACCGGTGGTACACCCCCGCGAACTGATGCGCGCACGCGAGGTGCTTCACCAGGTGTACATGGACGAAAAAATTGAGCAGTACATCCTCGACATCGTCATTGCCACCCGCAAACCCACGGAGGCCAACCTGCCCAAACTCGCGCCCCTCATTGGCTACGGCGCTTCGCCCCGCGCCAGCATCGCACTCGCACAAGCCTCCCGTGCTATGGCTTTCCTCAACCGCCGCGGTTACGTGGTGCCCGAAGATGTGCGCGCCATCTGCTACGACGTACTTCGTCACCGCATCGGACTTACCTACGAAGCGGAAGCGGAAAACATTACCCCGGAAGACCTTATCGGCGCGATACTCAATGCTGTTAATGTGCCGTAAAAAAAATAGTCGGCAGTCGACAGTCAAAGAACCACTTACAACCGACTTCCGACTTTTAAAAACCAACCACTCACTATCGACTGCCGACTTTTAAAAACTAACCACTCACTGTCGACTGCCGACTGTCGACTTAATCTTCTTTCCGCCGTGTTCACTTCCTCCCTCATCCGCCTTGGACTGATGAGCCTGACGATTTTGTCGGGCGCCGCAGCCGCCGCCCAGTCGCCGCCCGCTGCCAAAACCGTTTCACAAACCGCCAAAAGCGCGCCTGCTGTAAAAGACACTGCTCTGACGAAGCTCTTTGAAAAACCCGCCGACATCAAGTGGGGCCGTTATTTTCGCGGTCGCCTCGACGACGTGTCGGAAGTACAGGTATCGCTGGCTTACGACGGCAAAAATTGCCGGGGCTGGTTCACGTATGCCAAAACACGCACCCGATTCAAACTCGACGGCGTGTTGAACGCCCAAAAACTGGAACTGCGTGAGTACGACACCAAAGGCGCGCTTACAGGCTACCTCACCGGTACGCTCAAAGGCGAGCTTATGGAACTCGACTGGAGCAACCACAACGGCGCCCTGGGCAGCAAAATCACCGCCGTGGAAGTAGGTGTGGGCAGGATGAACCCCACCAACTGCGGCGACGACAAATGGACCAACCGGTACACCGCACGTTTCCGCAATGCTCCGGTGGACTTGGTGCTTTCGCGCGCGCACAACGGCGCCTTGAGTGGCTACCTCTGGGTTGGACTTGATGGAAAAACACATGTTTTGCGCGGCAAAATGAACGACGACCAAAGCTACCAGCTCGATGCATTGAATAATACTGGCAAAGCAGTAGCTACCCTAATGGGCAACTTTGGCGCCGATCGCAAAATGACCTGCAATTGGCGTGGTGGCGGTGAAATGAGAACCTTTGATTTGTCGTTTAAGGACATGCTCGTGACGGGTTGTTTCGATCACGCCGATTACCGTTCGAGCTACGACGTGCTTTACCCGCGCACCCGCTGCGAAAGCTGCAATACGCAACTCGACCGTTGTGTAAACAACTGGGTAGAACGATGCAAAAGTTCGCTGGCAGCCAAAAAAGAACAGCCCAATGCAAACAACAGGGCAACCTTACGCGCCAGCGGCTGGATGGACGTTGAATGCTGGACGGAAGACATGTTCAGCGGTTTGTTTACTTTTACCGACACCTGGAGCGGCAAAGCCGAAGGCATCGCTTTTAATTTTGACCTGAAAACCGGCGAAGCCATCACGGTGCAAGACCTTTTTGTAAAAAGTTTCAACAGTAAAAACTGGATGGATGGATACATCAAAAAGGAATCGCCCAAATTGCCTGCTTTCGCCGCCGACCCCGTTTTCCGCGAGTGGCTGGTGCGCGAAGGTTTTCCGCTGATTACCTTGCGCCACGATGGACTTGTGTTCAGCACCCTTTTTCATCCCGAATACGGAAGGCAACAACTGCTGGCGCCTTACGACTTGTTGAAACCTTATTTGAAACGCGACAGCCCCGTGGCTGTTTTTTACCAGAAATAATCCACGACACACACACGCAACGTATGGATACGGCCGAACTGCTGAAAAAAGTACGGAAAGTTGAAATCAAAACCCGGGGTCTGAGCCGCCACCTCTTTACCGGAGGCTACCACAGCGCCTTCAAAGGCAGGGGCATGTCGTTCAGCGAAGTGCGCGTTTACCAACCCGGCGACGACGTGCGCAGCATCGACTGGAACGTGACGGCTCGCAGCGAAGAGGCGTATGTGAAAATTTTTGAAGAAGAACGCGAACTAACCGTCATGTTGCTCATCGACGTGAGTGGCTCGGCCTATTTCGGATCTTCAGGAGGCTTGAAACAGGATTTTCTTACCGAAATATGCGCCGTTTTGGCTTTTTCCGCCATCGCCAACAACGATAAGGTGGGAGTGTTGCTTTTTTCCGACAGTCCCGAACTTTTCATACCACCCAAAAAAGGCAAACAACACATCCTGCGCATCATCCGTGAGTTGCTCAACGCCAGCGAACTGAACCACGGCCGCACCACCGACTTGGCGGGCGCCCTGCAATACACTCGAAACGTACTGAAACAACGGGCCGTTTGTTTTGTATTGTCCGATTTCCAGGCTCAAAACTACGAAGCCCCCCTGCGCGTAACAGCCCGCAGGCACGACCTCATCGGTATCCATTGCTGGGACGACCGCGAGCGCAACATGCCCGACGTGGGCCTTTTGTACGCCACCGACGCCGAAAGCGGTCAGAACCGCTGGATCGATACCACCGACCCTGCTTTCAGAAAACAACTGGCCGCCGATTTCGACAGCCATCTTTTGCAAACCAAAACGGCGTTCCGACGCGCTGGCGCCGATTTTTTAAGTCTGAAAACCAATGAGCCTTACGTACAAGCTTTGTTGCATTTTTTTGAACAACGTTCCAAAACCGTGCACCATGGCTGATCGTTTTTTCCGCATGGTACTTTTCCTCGTATGGTTACTCCCGTTGGGCGCAACGGCACAAAACGACATGGCTGAAGCCAGTTTTGACAGCGCCGTGGTGGAAACCGGCGACGATTTTACCTTCGCGCTTAGTGTTTCAGGACGTGCAGGCGAACCCGACAGCATTGTTTGGCAAACGTGGTCAGCTTATTTTCCCAAAGACAACCGCCTTTCGGAAAGTGGCTGGAAATTCAACACCGCCAACCTGAAGTGGGAAAACAATTTTACCCTCATCACCTTCGACTCCCTTCAAGTACAATTGCCGCCCCTGCCCGTCAGCCTTAAAGGCGGCCGGGTGGTGTACACCAATTCTGTAAAAATAACGGTGATCCCAACGCCCAGTCCGGAGGACCCCGTGGACATGGCCGACATACGCGACATACGCCGTGAACCTTCGCACTGGACCGATTATCTGCCGTGGATCCTCAGTGTAGCCAGCTTAATCATCGCCGCCTTGTTGTTCTGGTGGTGGCGTGCGGGCAGGGGGAAAAAACGCCTTGCACCGGTAACCCGGGTAGTTGTTTTGCCGCCCCACGAAGCCGCATTGAAACAACTTGACGCTCTTGAAGCACAGGAATTGTGGCAAAAAGGCCAAATTAAGACCTATTACGACGGCCTCAGCACCATTGTGCGCCGGTACCTCGACGTGCGTTACCAGGTGCCCGTGCTGGAATCAACCACTTCGGAAACCCTGCGCCTGCTTGAGCAAAAAACCGACTTGGGTCCAGACATGCGCGAAGTACTTGCAGGCATGTTGCAACAAGCCGATCTTGCCAAGTTCGCCAAAGCCATACCACCTGCAGACTTCCATACTGCCGCCCTTGCATCGGCACGTGACATCATTCGCCAAACCCAGCCCAGCACTCCAGCAACCGCCGAACAAACATGATCTTCGCCCAGCCCTTATGGTTTTTGCTTTTGCTGCTTTTGCCGCTGCTTTCCTGGCTGCGGCAAAAACGCGGTGACGACCAGGCGATCAGCATCCGTCTGCCACGGTCGGCTCACCTGCGTGGCGGCAATACATGGCGCAGTGCAGCGCAGCGGCTTTTGCCTTTCATCCGCTTTTTAGCCATTGGTTTGCTGGTTGTGGCTATGGCGCGCCCGCAAAAAAAATGGCAGGAGCAAAAAATCAAGGCCGATGCGGTGGACATCATGCTTGCCATGGACATATCGCCCAGCATGCTGAGCCGCGATTTTTACCCCAACCGCCTCACCGTGGCCAAGCAGGTAGCGACCGATTTTATTTCCAAACGACCGTACGACCGCCTGGGTCTGGTGGGTTTTTCAGCGGAAGCGTTCACGCAGTGTCCGCTTACCACCGACCACCCCGTTTTGCAACAATTTGTAGACAACCTGCAAACCGGCCGGCTGGAGGACGGCACTTCCATCGGTATGGGCCTGGCCACTGCGGTGAACAGGCTGAAAGACAGTCCTGCACGCAGCAAAGTGGTAATCCTGCTTACCGATGGCGAAAACACCGTGAACGACAGCTACATAGCGCCCATGCAGGCCGCCGAAATTGCCAACACACTCAATGTCCGGGTGTATACGGTGGGTATCGGCAGCGACGGTGTTGTGATGAGTCCGTGGCGGCGCAACCCCGAAGGCAGTTACGATTTTGCACCACGGCAACTGTCGTTCAACACCGACCTTTTGGAGCACATCGCCAGGCTCACCAACGGCAAATTTTACAGGGCACAATCGGCCAAAGACCTCGCAACCATTTACGACGAGATCGATAAGCTGGAAAAAACGAACATCACCGTAACCACCAAACGCCACCTCACCGAAATGGCCTACTTGTTCATCAGTGTGGCCATGGTGTTGTTGGTACTCGAAATATTGTTGCGCTGGCTTTTCCTCCGCACCTTAACGCCATCCTGATGTTTAAACTCGAACATCCCGACTTTCTGTTTTTGTTGGAAGTACTGCCTCTGGTGCTTTTGGCCATGGTATGGTATTGGTTTTGGCGGCGCCAGAAAATGCAGCTGTTGGGCGATACTGCCACCTTGGAACGCGTGATGAATCCGTTGTCGAAACGCAGGTTTTGGGTGAAAAACGGTTTGCTGGCTACCGCGATGGGTTTGCTGGCCATGGCTGCCGCCAATCCGCAAAGGGGCGTAAGGCAAAAAACCATCGCGGAAAAAAGCGCCGATGTCATGATCGTTTTCGACATTTCGAACAGCATGCTGGCCCAGGATGTGACGCCCAGCAGACTGGAGCTTTCGAGTATTTTTGCCCGACGGTTGGTGCAGGCGTTGGCTGGAGAAAGGATCGGCATCGTGTTTTTTGCCGGGGAGGCGTTTTTGCAAATGCCGTTATCAACCGACTACCAGGCCGCCAACATGTTTTTGCGCAGCGCCAATCCGGAACTGGTCACAGAGCAAGGCACCGCCATACCCGAAGCCATCAACCTGGCCGTGCGTTCCTTCGACGCCAATCCTGGTGCGGGCAGGGCCGTGGTGATCATCACCGATGGTGAAAACCACGACGAAGATGCCCTCCGGCATGCCGAATCGGCATTTGAGGATGGTACCGTCATTTACACCGTGGGAGCGGGTACTACCGAAGGCGGCACCATACCCATGCCTGGCGGCAGGCAAAAACGCGACGAAAACAATGAGGTGGTTAAAACAGCCCTGAACGAGGAACTTATACGCGACCTGGCGCAGGCCGGTGGCGGTAAAGCATTTTTTGTAAACCAGGGACAGGCGGCCATCGAAGTACTGAGCAACGACCTGAAACAATTGCAAAAACGCGATGTTGAGATGCGTTCGACCACCGATTTTGAGTCGTTTTTTCAATTCCTGCTGTTGCCCGCCATCATTTTGCTGCTGGTGGAACAATGGATTTACTGGAGACCCAAAAGAAAAGCGTAGACCATGTTTTTTTCAAAAAAAATCACCTTGTCGGTTGCCTGTTTTGTTTTGGCTTTGTCCATACAGGCCCAGCCCGACGGCCACAAACCACTGCGTCAGGGCGATAAAATGTACGACAATCAAAACTACAGCGATGCTGAAAAAAAATACGACGAGGCCGTAAAAGAAGCTCCGAAAAACGCCGCTACCCACTACAACAAAGCCAACGCGGTGTACCGTCAGGGCCGTTACGGTGAAGCGGTTACTGCTTACCAACTTGCTGCTGCTGCGGCCAAAGACCCTGGCGAAAAATCGGATGTTTTGCACAACCTCGGCAATGCCCACATGCAGCAAAAACAATGGGGCGAAGCCGTAAAAGCCTACGAACAAAGTCTGCGCCTGCAACCCAACAAAAGCGAAACCAAAACAAACCTGCAACTCGCCAAACGCAAGTTGCTGCAACAACAGCAACAACAGAAGAAGCCAAAGCAAGAGCAACAACAAGAGCAACAGCAGAAACAACAGCAACAACAACAGGAAGAAGAACGGCAAAAACGCATGTCGAAACAACAGGCGTCGCAGATGCTCAACAATGCCGTAGGGCCTCAGGATCAGAAAAACGCTCAAAAATACCGGGAAAACAAAGCTGATCCGGTAAGAACACGATCAAAAAAGGATTGGTAATGGCACGGCGCCGCCGCTAAACTTTATATTTGCCGGTACAAACGCATTCAACCCATGAAGGAAAAAGGTATCCCCACCGTCGACCTCGGTCAATACGCCCTAGGCTCAGAAGCCGATAAAAGTGCCTTTGTTCAACAAATCGGCAAAGCTTTCCACGAGGTAGGTTTTGTAGCTGTGGTGAACCACGGCGTACCTAAAAAACTCATCGACGATTTTTATGCCGCTTCCAAAGCCTTTTTCGCCTTGCCTGAAGACGTGAAACGCAAGTACGAAATAGCAGGTTTGGCCGGACAACGCGGGTACACCTCCTTCGGTAAAGAACACGCCAAACAATCGCAGGTGGCCGACCTCAAGGAGTTTTTCCAGATCGGCCAGGAGGCGCCCGAAGGCCATCCGCTCAGGCACCAATATCCCCACAATGTACACGTCGCAGAAGCTGCGGATTTTGCACGCCTGGGACGCGAATTGTACCAGCAATTTGAAAAATCCGGCGGCATTTTGCTGGAAGCCATTGCGGTGTACCTCGGACTGGAGAAAAACTATTTTGCCTCAAAAATCGAAAACGGCAACTCCATCCTGCGTTCCATTTTTTACCCCCCCATTACCCGGGAGCCGGCCAGCGCCATCCGCGCCGAACAACACGAAGACATCAACCTCATTACCCTGCTCGTAGGCGCCAGCGCGGGAGGACTGGAGTTGCTCACCTCCGAAAGCAAATGGGCGGCCATCATGCCCGAAGCCGATGAAATCGTGATCAATGTGGGCGACATGCTCCAGCGCCTCACCAACAATTACTTGAAAAGTACGACCCACCGTGTGGTGAATCCGCCGCGCGAAGAGTGGCACAACCCGCGCCTGAGCATCCCGTTCTTCCTGCATCCGGTGAGCAACATGGATCTTTCGTGCCTTGAATCGTGCGTGTCGGCAGACAATCCGCTGCATTACGATCCGATTACAGCAGGGGAGTATTTGGATGAACGGTTGCGTGAAATTGGTTTGAAAAAGTAGCGGAAATCGTCTGTATTCAACCCTCCCCTCTTTGCATGCTGCTTTCCGCTTGCGATAGCGCCTGCATAAAGGCGCCCGCTTTGATGTTCGTTTCTTTCCACTCGTTTTCCGGCACCGATTCGTAAAGGATGGTGGCGCCGCTGCAATAACTCAATGCACCGTCGCGCACATGGGCCGTGCGGATGGTGATTGCGGTGTTCACTTCACCATTAAACAACAGCCAGCCGATGCAGCCGCCGTAGTAGCCCCTCGTGTGGGTTTCTATTTGTTCGATGTATTCCATGGCCGCAATTTTGGGAGCACCAGTAAGGGTACCTGCGTTGAGGCTCGCGATGAGCGCGTCGAAGCCCGTGTAGCGGTCTTCGAGTTCGCCGCTGAGTTGGGCCACCGTGTGGGTTACATGCGAATATTTTTCCACGATGCGGTAATGGTCGATGCTGATGCCTGGACGACAAATACGGGCCAGGTCGTTGCGCCCAAGGTCGATGAGCATGTCGAGCTCCGAGTTTTCCTTCGGCGAATTGAGCAGTTCCATCATCAGGTGGTGGTCTTCGATGGGATTTTCCGAACGGCGTATGCTGCCGCTGATGGGGCGTATGGTGGCGCGGCCGTTTTCGTAACGAAGCATGAGTTCAGGACTGGCGCCGAGCAATGTTTCATTCCCAAAATCGAAATAAAATAAGTAAGGCGAAGGATTAACGCGGCGGTAGTGTTCGTACAAACTCAGCAAATTGCCTCGCACCGGAGCCGTGAGTTTGCGGCACAAAACGATTTCCAAAAGTTCGCCTTCGTTGCACAATTGTACACCATAGGCCACTTGTTTTTTAAACTCCTCATCCGTCGGCGAACTGGTGATGGCGCCTACCTGCAACGGTTCCTCAACTTCGGAATTTGGACTGTGCACTTCGATTTCGTGAAACAGAAAAGCCAAATCCCGCTCAGCGTCCAACATTTCCGGACGGGTCACGTACAAGTTCAAATCCTGCGTGAGGTGGTTGAAAAGCAAAATGTTGTCGAACAAAAACAAATGAAAATCGGGCTCTTCGCTCGGTTTTTCGAATTTTAAATCTTCAAAAAGGTACACGAAACGGTAGGCCAGGGCGCCGTAAAGTCCGCAGAAGTTTTTTTCTTCAAGGTGAAAATCACGCAAAAGACTTCGCAACGGTTGTACGATGTTTTGCCGTTCAAGACGTTCGGATTCCGGACCGTGGAAAGGGATTTTTGGAATGTTGAAAAAAAGCTCCAACGAGGTCTCCTTTTCCAAAAAAGAAGCAAACATGCTGCGCAAATAATCGAAAAAAACACGTCCGCGCGGGCGCAGTAACCGAATATGCAAGTGATCGTCCTTACCTGAAAACTCAAGCGTTGGGTCAAGTCCAATGAGCGACATACGCCCCGACTTGTCGACAGCCGAAACCGATTCGAACAAACAGGAAGGCAATTCGCCCCGCAGTTGCTGGTAATAACTCAAGGCGTCGCGGTAAGGCAGTCGGGCAGTTTGGAAGTGCATCATGTTTGTATTAATGTACTGATACGATGATGCAAAGGTGCATAAAAAAACTCCTTCCAGTCAAGTAGTTGGAGTATTTTTTTATGGAGCCTCACGCCAAAGCGGAAGGTATTTCTGAATGGTTTCTTTGTTTTCCCTAAACACCTTTGCGCCTCTGGTGGCGGTAACGATGCTGCAAGGCACTTCACGCGCTACTTCGCGTTGCGACAAGCCACGGTCGAGGGCATCAAAAATGCGCCAACGTTCAAGCATCATTGCGCGTTCGTGTTCGGTAAAGGTGAGCTGAAGCAGTTCATGGAATGCTGCTTCGGATTGGGTCGATTCGAAGAGTTGGAAAAGCATGGTTTCGTCAGGTATAGGATTTGACAGCGCTAAAGGTCGAAAAAAGTTGTCAGTATTTTAGTCAACAGTCGGTAGTCAACAGTCGGCAATCTGTCGATTAACGAAAAACCTGATGGTTGAAAACGCCCGACATCCCAAGCATCCACGTTGTAACTGGAAAAGACGAAAGGGGGGTGTGAAAATTATTTAATGGAAAAATTTTAAACCCCCGTAGTGTTTTTAGGTTAAGAACAAAAAGAAAAAAAATTTTAGAAGGTTTTTAGGAGCATTAAGAAGTTTAA
>JBBSDH010000115.1:0-13461 GCA_038249605.1 Chitinophagales bacterium
GAACGGGGTTTTGCTTAGATTGTTGATGGAAGGCAAATAGTTCGAAGTCTCGTTAATCAAATTACGCCGGAGACCCATAAATTTGCACGCCATTCATTTTGCCATAATAAATTCAATCCAACCATGATAAGATTTCCCTTACTCCTTTTCGGTCTCCTTTCATCACAAATCCTGCTTGCACAAAGCAGCCTGTTTCTTCCCCGCAACCTTGAAAAAAACTACCGTGAAGGCACCCGCAGCGCTGATGGTAAACCGGGCGCGAAGTACTGGCAAAACCGGGCGAGCTACAACATCAAAGCCAGTCTGGAACCCAAAACCCTCCTGCTGAGCGGCGAAGAAACCGTGACGTACGTGAACAACAGTCCCGACACGCTCAAAAACATCCGTTTCAAACTGCAACACGACCGCTACCGCAAAGGCGCCCAGCGCTCGGGCGATGTGACGGCTTCCGACGTGACCGACGAAGGTGTGCGCGTGGAAAACATCATCTACAATGGCACGGCAGTGGCAAAGGAAAAACAAAGCCGCCGGGCTACCTGGCTCGACCTGGATGTGAAACAAACGCCGCTTCCACCGGGAGCAAGCGCCACCATCAGCATGCGCTGGTCGTACACCCTGCCCGCCGGTGAAGATGCCTCGCGTGAATGTGTTTGCGACTCCACCACGTTTTTTGTGCCTTATTGGTACCCGCAAATCGCCGTTTACGACGACATCCGCGGCTGGGCATCGTTCCCGTACACAGGTCAGCAAGAGTTTTACCACGATTTTGCCGATTACGACGTGACCTTCACCATGCCCCGCGGATTTATGGTGTGGGCTACCGGAGAGTTGCAAAATGCAGAAGATGTTTTGAATAAAAAATACTTCGAACGTTTCCAGAAAGCCCAAAAAAGCGACGAAGTTGTTTCTGTTTTTACCGAAAAAGAACTGCAGGAAGGCGGCGTTTTCAAAAAAAGGGATCGCCAAACGTTCCACTTCGTCGCCAAAGACGTGCCCGACTTCGCATTCGCATCCTCCGATCACTTCAACTGGGATGCGCTTTCGGTGGTGGTTGACGACAAAACCGGACGCCGCACCTTTGTGCAGGCAGCTTACAACACCGACTCAAAAGACTACTACCGCGTGGCCGGCATCGCAGCCAAAGGCATACGCCTCATGAGCACATGGTTGCCAGGCTACCCGTTCCCATACCCAAGCATGACCGTGTTCAACGGCAACGACGGCATGGAATACCCCATGATGTGCAACGATGCCAGTCAGGGCGACCGCGACCCAACGGGCCTCACGGTGCACGAAGTTTCCCATACCTATTTCCCCTTCATGATGGGCATCAACGAACAAGAATACGCCTGGATGGACGAAGGTTGGGCCTCTACATTCGATATGCTGCTCACCGACTCGCTCAACAATACCAAAAATGCACGTACCCGCGGTTACGCTTTTGTCGCCGGTACCGACAACGACGTGCCGCCCATGGTGCTTTCAAAAAACCTGGGCTCCGCCTACCGTAACGCTTCCTACTCGCGCCCGCAAGCAGCTTATTTGGGACTGCTCGATTTGCTGGGCTACGAAACCTTCCACAAGTGTATGGTGGAATACATGGACCGCTGGAAAGGCAAACACCCCATTCCGCAGGACTTTTTCAATACGTGGAACAACGTGTCGGGACAAAACCTCGACTGGTACTGGAAGCCCTGGTTTTTCGAGTGGGGATACCCCGACCTCGGCATCGGCGGCGTGGAAAAAAACGAAGCCGCCAATGCATCGGTCATCATCGTGAACCGCCTCGGAAACATACCCATTCCCATACACATGGAAATAGAATACGCCGATGAAACGAAACAAACTGTGCATGAAAAATCTTCTGTTTGGAAAGATGGCAAATCGCAATGGCGCTACACGGCGCCTGCCGGCAAAACGGTGAAAACCGTGACGCTGGGAGCGAACACCATTCCGGATACGAACAAGGAAAACAATAAATGACTTTTCTATCACCGGGTGACTTCCCGAAACAGGTATCCTGACTACGTGAGTGGTGCCGTTAATTGAGTAAAAGGGAAAGGAAACTATTCCACCACCAGCTTGCACGACGCCACTTTTCTACCCAATTCCACCGTGACCACATACATGCCCGGCACCGTCAAATCGTCGCGTTGCACAACGTACGTGACCGGTTCGCCTGCACGGTCGTACGTTACCTTTTGACGGTACGCCACGCGCCCGGCGGCATCGGAGATGTTTAGGTACGCTGCACCTGTCGAGGGCGACACGAGGGTGATTACTGCGTTTTCCCGCATGGGGTTGGGTGAAACGCTGAGTTTCATGCTTCCAATTGCCGCCGTTGCGCTTGGCAGCGGCGCTTTCGGCGGATCGTCGCGGATGATGATGTCCTGCGTAGCGAGACTCAGGTCGATGTCGCCGTACTGAAACCATGCACCCGACTTGCCTTTCCATTCTCCTTGCAAACGTTTGGCTTCCTTTGTGGACAGTGTCAGACGCACGGGCCCCTTGTCGTGAGCCACGTCGATGGCGTTGTATTCGGTGATTATGAGCGTTTCGTCAAAGGTTTTTAACAAACTTTGCGGAACTACCACGTGACGGTAAGGGTGTTTATTTGCAGACATGCCTTCCAGGCGGATAACGTCACCGTTTTGTACTTCTGTCGCGAGCCTTTCGAAACGAAGGTTGGAGGGTATTTCGATAAAATCTTTGTTGTACGTTTTGTCAGGAGGGTAAATATACGTTTTCCCGTTGTGTACTAATTTGAAGGTGAAAGAATTAACCAAAGAATCTTCATGGTAAAAAGCCGGTTTTTCCTTCAACAACCGTTCAAAATCTTTTTTCGACATGTACCATGGATGGGCGGTAGAAGGCGCATAGGTATACATCCTGCTTTCCTGAGAAACACCGTCCCAAAACGACATGCCATAGGTGTTGGTGAACTTACGGCTGTAATCGCCCCATATCAGTTGGTAATTGCTTTTGTCGTTGCGGTTCACAAAAAGCAATGGGTTGATCTCCTCAACGATTGTTAGCGCCAACAGCAATCTGCTGCGGGTTTCATCACCAGATTTGCGTTCCTCGGCCGTAAAAATGCGGTAAATACCCACCTTGACACCGGGCTTGAGTTTGTCACGCAGACTTTCAAGTTTGGCGGCCATACCCTGCCAGTCCAGACCTGAAGGGCCGTCGGGCACCCTCGACAATACAATTCCCTCACCGTCGATGAGCCACAATGCAAGGTTTTGCGTCACTGTTTCCTTGCTGCCGTCGGTGAATACCATGACAGGCGGCGTTTGCATCAGCTCCCAAAACGTTTTTTCAGATACGGCCGTTTTGGTGGTCATGTCGCGCTTGTCCCAAAGCACCGATTGCAAAAGCGGACCAAAATCGAAGAACATGCCAAGCGGATCGTCGCCCCAGTTGGTCTGCTGACCGTCTTTCTGCTTTATCCAATCGGGTGACAGTTCGCCCAAACCAACGCGCATCACGGCTTTCAGGTTACCCGGAAGTTCCAGCGTAAGGGTAACCATGTCCTCCTCGGAAAGGGCTGCGGTATGTTCCACCAGTTTGGATTTGCAGGCGAGGTAGACCTCTTCGTTGTAATAGTCGGAGCGCACTTCCAGGCCATTGACGTGAAGGCTCAGGTGTTGTTCGAGTGATTTGCCGTTCCACAGTCGTGGTTCACGCTTTACCGCTTCGCGGAAAACTTCAGGTGAAACAAAGGCCTCGCCTGCGTATTGGCCGGTAACGGGGTTGAACTCAAGTTTGATCTGCAAAGCGCCCCAATAAAGCGTATACGGCAGGGGTTCGGCAGGTTTCTCGGCTGCGACCACCACTTCGGCCAAGTGTTGTTGGTACGATTCCATGGTTTGTACCAGCTCGCGGGCTGCCGGTATTTCTTCCACCATACGGAAAGAAAACAAAGACATCAGGAAAATCAAAATGGGCAATACAAGCAACATTTTGAAGCGTTGCGCAGGCGGAGTGGGTTGTTGAGCAAGCATGATGAGGCGTTTTTTAAGTTCACTGTGGAAGGTGTTGACAAGCACGGGCCGCACTTCTACGGCTGTTCGGGAAACATGCCTTTGCGCAAGCAATTTGGCGTAGTTGTACGCCGAACCTGTTTTGCGCACCACCTGCTCGTCGGCGATGTATTCGTGCACTTCGCGCAAGCTCCGGCGGTACAAATGCAGCAACGGATTGAACCATTGCAGTGCAATGAGCAGTTCAATGAACAAGATATCCATACTGTGCCACTGCCGCACGTGCACCATTTCGTGTTCGAAAATGAGGTATTGTTCTTTGGTGTCGGCGCTGCCGGGATGCCAAAAAACAAAACCGAAAAAGGAGGCCAACGGGGTGTTTTGCGGTCCGGTAGCCAGCACCGCTCGGCCCGATTTTTCAAGTCGGCAGCGGCGCAGGAAGATCAGCATGCGCGCCAGTTGAAACAACAAACGCAACATCAGTAACCCGGCTACCCAGAGGTACGTCCACCAGGCAACCAAACCAAGAGTGACCGAAAAAACAGGTTTTTCCCAAACCTTTTCCACCACAACAGGCGCCGCACTCATGTTTTCCACCAGGGAATACCAGGCGTCGTCACCCTCCGTTGCCGGAGCAGAAGTTGCTGTGGAAATCTGGTCTACCACCGGCGCCTTTTTTTTCAAAGGCACATGCAAAGCAGGGAGCAACAAGGCAACCAGTGGCGCCAGCAACAGGTACAGGCGGTTGCGCTGAAAAAACGTGTCGCGGTGCAAAAATGCGTGGTAAAACGCATACAAAAGGGCGAGGCAAAAAGCCGATTCGAGCAAGTATTGCATGAGAAAGTTCGGAGTTTGCAGTTCGGAGTTCGGAATATGCAGTTTGCAGTTCGGAGTTCGGAGTTCGGAGGGGCATCATCGCATACCCCATGCATAATTGTCATCCCAGCGAAGGTGTGGGATCTGTTACCTCTTCCTTAGGTTCTCCAGCAGCCTGTCCAGTTCCTCAGGATCAATTTTTTCTTCTTTTACAAAATAGGAAAGCAAGGCGGCAGGGGAGGAGTCGAAAAAATTGTCCACAAACGAATGGAGCACGCCCGCGCGGTAGTCTTCTTTTTTCAAAATGGGGAAATACCGGTGGGTTTTGCCGAAGGCTTCGTAACCCACCACGCCTTCCGCTTCGAGTTTGCGTACGATGGAGGAAACGGTATTGTAGGGCGGACGGGGTTCGTCCAAACGTTCGAGGATGTCGTTTACAAAAGCGTTGCCAAGATCCCAAAGGATGGTCATCACTTCTTCTTCTTTTGATGTGAGTCGTTTCATACGTTGTGTGTTGTGCAAACAAAGGTATAACTAAATTTTAGTTGTGCAACTTAAATTTAGTTATTTAACGAAAAAATCGTTTTAATCCTCCGCATCCACATGGATTTTATGCAACAACCTGTGCAACAACGGCGAAAACAACACACCCGTAGCGGCTAAAAACACCACGCCACTGTACAGGGCATACAAACCGGCAAACAACCTTGCCGGGTCTCGGTACTCCTCAGGCAACGCCTCAATGTCGAGCCCCGGACCCATACCTGTTAGGATCATGGAAGCATTGTAAAAGGCATCCATCCAAGTGATACCAGCAACATGGTGGTAGCCTGCCATGCCCAAAAACAAAGACAAAACGATGATGGACTTCTATACCAAAGCATATCGCAAAGCGCGCAGGAGGAACTGCTGGTGCGTCAGCAGGGGTTGTTTACGGTGTTCATACATGATGCAAATTACCATTTTTTCCTTGGCATGAAGCAGCCTCCGCCGGTCAAACCACGCCTTTTTTTTATTCTAACTTCGCAAAGAAGTTCTGGTAGAACGTACCTTTGGATACACTTTTTCAAAATCAACCCGTGTTTTTGATGTTGAAGAACAGAAAAAGCAGATGTTTGTAGTCGCTTGTGCCTGTTTAACACCCACCCGCTGCCACCATGAATACCAACAACACCCTTACCTACCTGCTCTACGGCATACTTGCCGCACTCATCGTTTCGGCCGGCTACAAAGCCTGCGAAATGAAAAAAATCCAACAAAAAACAGCCGTGGAACAGCAGGAGCTCGATCGGACGCTTAGCGACAAAGGCTATGCTGAAAACGACAGCGCAAGCCAAAGCATGTACGTAGACGACAACGGTGCCCCGCCTCCTTCCAAAAACGACAACAACGGCATCGAATACGACGAAGAACCTGTAAGAGAAACAGCAGTGCAGGAAAAAGCCGCAGTCAACAAATCCAAAGCCACCTCAGTGGCGCCTGCGCAGGCTACCTACACGCCGCCGTCAGGCTCCCTCAGCGACCTGCGCGACCTCGACAACGATACCCGCAAATACCGCTACCGCATGGTGGCTGGCTCATTTTCCAAAATAGATGGCGCCCGACGCCGCCTCGAAGAAGTGATCCAACTCGGTTACCAGGACGCCGAAATCGGCAGCATCCGCAACGCCTCCCTGGCACAAGTGGTGGTGGTGCGCACCAACAACCTCGCAGAAGCCAACAAGGTGCGCGATGCGCTAAAGGCAAAAAAAATTGATGCGGGATTGGTGGATAGGGAAAAAAAATAGTCGGCAGTCGAATGCCAACTGCCGACATTTTTTATTCGAATTTCAGGTGTTTTACCGTAAGCCCTTTGTTGATCAATTGCTTGAGCGAATCAATGCCGATGGAAAGATGCAGATCGGCAAAATTGGCGGAAACCTGCCTGTCGCTGACTTCGGTTTTGATGCCTTCGGGGGTCATGGGCATGTCGCTTACCAGGAGGAGTGCGCCTGCGGGCATGCGGTTTTTAAAGGCCGCAACAAAAATGGTGGCCGTTTCCATATCAATGGCGTAACAACGCAAATCACGCAGGCGTTGCTTGAAGTCTTCCCGGTGCTCCCACAGACGTTTGTTGGTGGTGTAAATAACGCCGGTCCAATAGTCTTTTTCGTAGTCGCGTATGGTGGTTGAAATGGCTTTTTGTAAAGCAAAGGCCGGAAGCGCGGGCACTTCGGGCGGCAGGTAGTCGTTGCTTGTTCCTTCACCGCGGATGGCTGCTATGGGCAGCATCAGGTCGCCTACACGGTTTTTTCCTGTTTTTAATCCGCCACATTTGCCCAAAAACAATACGGCTTTGGGATGGATGGCTTCCAGCATGTCGATGATGAGGCCCGCATTTGGACTGCCTATCCCAAAATTGATGATCGTGATGTTGTGTGCCGTACAGGATTGCATGGGTTTGTCGGCACCAAACACCGCCGCATCGTTTTTATCGGCAAACATGCGCACATAGGTGCTGAAATTCACCAGCAAAATGTATTCCCCAAACTTTTCCAAAGGCATGCCTGTGTACCGGGGCAGCCAATCCCGCACTATGCGGTTCTTGGTGCTTTTTTCTTTTTCGAAATTCAGGTTCGAAAGTTCATCAAGATCTTCCTGGGAAATGTGAGGGCTATCGTCGGACATGGGAAAGTTGAATTTTTGTAAAAAATCGTATGTCGTATCTCGTCAATCAATTTCCAAAGATCTAAGACTTTTTCTGCAGTGCTCGGTAAACAACATCCTGCATTTTCGGCCGGTAATCACCGTTGATGAGTTTGTTGTTTTCCATGGTAGGATAGGTGCGGTTGGATATAAAAATAAAAATAAGTTGCTGGTCGGGATCGGCCCATGCGCAAATGCCGGTGAAACCCAGGTGACCGAAGGTATTCGGACCGGCCAGTTTGCCCATGTTGGCTGAAGCTTCGGGGTTGAGCTCCTTCATGTCGAAACCTAAGCCGCGACGGGTGCTGCCGCCGTAACGGTTCGTGAACATCTGCACGGTTTCGGGTTTGAAATACTGCTGTCCACCATACGTGCCGCCATTGAGCAGCATTTGAAAAATTTTGGCCAAGTCGTTGGCGTTGCTGAACAAACCGGCATGCCCGCTCACACCGCCCAGCATCGCCGCACCCATGTCGTGCACATAACCCTGAACGCGTTGTTGCCTGAAATAACGGTCTTCTTCGGTGGGGGCACATTGATCCGACAGACCTTTTTTCCAGGGATTGTACAAGGTTTTCATGCCCATGGGTGCGTAAAAATTACGGGTGGCATACACGTCCAGACTTTCACCCGTGATGTTGCCCATGGCCCTGGCAAGCAGGTAAAGGCCGAGGTCGGAGTATTTGTAATCCTTCACGCCGCGCAACGGAGAGAAAAAAATGGTGTTCCACAACGTGTCTGCGCGTGTATTGTCCATAAACATGGACGGCGCAACAGCATATTCGGAGTCGCCATCGGCCTGTGCGTGGTAAATATGCCGGTCGGGGAATCCGTTGAGATCGAGGGTGGTTTTGTAAAAAGCAATCCAGGGTGTAAGTCCGGCCTGATGGATCATGGTTTCGTCCACCCGAAGGTCTTTTTTGTTCGTATTGGCCAACTCGGGCACGTAACAGGTTAGGGTCTGTTGGAGGTCGAGTTGCCCTTGCTCATACAAACGCATGGCTGTCAGGGTAGATGCTGCTACTTTGGTTACCGAGGCTATATCGTACAAGTGATCGGTAGTCACGCGTGTGCTGGTGCTGTCGTAGGTGAACCTGCCGAACGCTTTGTGCCAAACGATCCGGTTGTTTTTGGCCACGAGGATTTGTCCACCTGGCGCGGCGCCTTTGCGAACGATTTCTTCAAGGTAAGTGTCGAGCAGCCGCAGGGTATCGGTGCTGAGTCCGACGGCTTCCGGAACTTCATAACCCAGCCGTTGGTTTTCAAAGGATTTGACTACGCCTTGTCCATAATGTGCCATTGGTGATGCCGTGACTGGCAATTGTCCGCGCAGGTTGTTGGCTCCGAAAAGCGCCTGTGCAGTCAGTTCCTGGGTCATGGGATCTTCGTTGTAGGCCGCCAGGAGGGTAGGGGCATTGTCGAACCAGCGCAAGCTGTAAGGGTTTCCGAACACCGTGAGTACGGTTGGTTGACGTGCAATAATGGTCTGAATCAGTTTTTTTTGTTCGGGCGAGATGCCATATTCGAGGGAGGCGCGTGAGCTCATGTTGTGTAGGCTCAGTAGGACCATGTCGTAACCTTTCAGTGTGTCGAGCAGGCGTTGTCCTAGGGTGCTGTCGATGGTTTTGGGCGCCTGTAGGTGATGCATAGGCGCGTACAGGCCACAAGTGTTTTGGAAAACGGTAAGGTTGGTATCGCCGAGCGCGAGGGTGGCTATTTTAAGGCCATTGAGTTTGGGAAAACCGCACACATTTTGCTTGTCGCGCACCAAAGTGAGGGCATTTTCGATGAGGCGGCGTTTGAGGGCCTGCGCTTCGGGTCGGTTGAGTTCGGCGCGTATGCCCTGCACTTCCACGCGTTGGGGCACGGTGAGTCCCAGACGGTATTTGGCGCGCAAAACGCGGCGCACACTTGCATGCACCCGATCGAGGTCGAGGGTGCCGTCTGCCAGTCCGCGGCGGAATGCTTCCAGGGTTTGTTCTACATTGGCGGGTAGCAGGATGATGTCGTTGCCGGCGCGCAGGGCTTCTTTTTCAGCTTCGCCATTGATGAAATATTTGGCCACCCCCTGCATTTCCATGGCATCGGTGAAGATGAGTCCGTCGAAACCTATTTGCCTGCGCAGCAGTCCGTACACGGTACTTTCGCTGAGTGTGGTGGGTCGTTTGGGACGTACATCCAGGGCCGGCACGTTGAGGTGGGCCACCATAAACGAAGCGACGCCGTATTGTGACAACACGCGGAAAGGGAAAAGTTCGAGGCTGTCGAGGCGTTTGCGGTTGTGGGAAATGACGGGCAGGTCATAGTGCGAATCCACGTCGGTATCGCCGTGTCCGGGAAAGTGTTTGGCGCAGGCCATCACGCCGCCGTCCTGCATGCCCAGCATGTATTGGAAACATTTGGCGGCCACATTGTAGCGGTCCTCACCGAAGGAACGGTCGTTGATGACAGGATTGGAAGGGTTGTTGTTCACGTCGGCAACTGGTGCGAAGTTGATGTGCACGCCCATTCGGCGGCATTGCCGGGCCACTTCACGGCCCATTTCGTACACGAGTTTGTTTTCGCGGATGGCCCCCAACATGAGTTGACGGGGGTAAGAGATGGTGCTTTCGCGCATGCGCATGCCGAGGCCCCATTCGGCGTCCATGGAAATCATGAGCGGCATTTTACCGCTTGCGGCCTGGTAACGGTTGGTGAGTACTGCCTGCTTTTCGGGCGTGCCCTGAAAAAAGCACAAACCGCCCACGTGGAAATTACGGATGAGGTCTTCAACCTGTTGTTCGTAAACAGAATCTTTGTCGGAATGCGCCCTGATCATGAGCAATTGGCCGAGCCTTTCGTTCTCGGTCATGCTGTTGAATACCGAATCGACCCAGTCGTTTTCACGCTGGTCGAGTGCCCGCGAAAAGTTAAACCTGTGGTTGTCGTTGGCGCTCAGGGCGAAGAGAGCGAGCAAGAGCAAAAGGGCGATCGGAATGCGGGTCACAATATTTTGAGTAGTTTGGTTGTACATTGGCTGCACAAAGATCGAAAAAATAGCTGCCAATTGCTGGCTTGTCTTCGAAAATGCCTTAATTGTCAAGATGCATTTGTTGTTTAAATTAAACATTGCCCGAACATTTTTATTGTTGATGGTTCTGGGAGCTTCTAATTCACGAACCATGGCCCAGGATGTTTACCGCATCCTAAGCAACGAACGGGAAGCATTGCGTTGTCGTTTTGAACTCATGAACCAGGCGAGGGAGGAAATCCTGCTTTCCACGTTCATCATCAAAGATGATCTGATCGGTCTGGCGAGTTTGCAACTTTTGATCGATGCTG
The DNA here is from genome assembly GCA_038249605.1 of Chitinophagales bacterium. GTDB lineage: Bacteria > Bacteroidota > Bacteroidia > Chitinophagales > Saprospiraceae > M3007. The sequence continues at coordinate 10,809 of JBBSDH010000115.1, forward strand.
CTCAACGGGGCGTACTGACGCGTTTGCTCGTCGACGATTTCGGCAACAAACTTCCTTACGACCTGCTGCTGTTTCTTGAGGAAAACGGTGTCCAAGTGCGCATTTTTAACCCCACCCGTTTGCCCGAAATACGCACGGTGGTGGACCGCATGCACGGAAAAATGCTCATCACCGAAAACAGGCAGCTTATTGTCGGCGGACGCAACCTGAAGGAAGACTATTTTTCCCTCGACGCGCACAACAATTTTCTCGACCGCGAGGTGTACGTGTGCGGCAAAGGCGCCGTTAATTCAGCCCGAACACACTTTTACACCATGTGGAATTACGACCAACTTACCAGAAGAGGGCGGCGCGACGAATTGACCGAAAAAAAACGAAGGTACTGGTACGAAGCCATGAAAAACGCGCCAGATGCTTTGTGCAAACGTTTGTTTGTGGTATTCGACGGCAACAATGACTGGTCGCACGGCGTAACCGAAACATCTGCGCCTGTGTTATTTCTGCACGATAATTTTGTAAAAAAAGTAGGTAAAAAATACGTCAAACACAACCGGAAAGACCAAAATTGTACCGATTCCCTCATCGCTTTTGTGAACAATGCTCAAAAATCGATCGACATCGAAAATGCCTATTTTATCCCCACCAAACGTTGGCTCAAAGCTTTTAAAGCAGCGCACAAACGGGGTGTAAAAATAAGGGTGCTCACCAACTCGGGTTACACCAACGACGTGCCCATCGTCCAGTCCGTATACCAAATGAAACGCAAAAAATACCGGAAAGCAGGCATTGAACTATGGGAATACCAGGGACAAAAAATGCTGCACACCAAATCCATGGTGATCGACAGCACCTTTTCCGTCATCGGAAGCTACAACCTCGAGATCAAATCGCAAAACTACAACACCGAGGTTGCCGCCTGCGTAAGCGACAATTCCATCGCAAAAGCCAACCTGAATCTTTTGCAAAACAACCTCCGTCACTCACTACTTGTGGGCAGCGGACAAACCGTAACTGAAGCGCCGGTTTTACCACCTTCGAAAGAACAAATGAAACGCAAACGCAAAGCCGATCGTTTTACCTGGGCCCTGGCGCCCATCGCCGATTTGGTTTTTTGATTCATGGAAAAAAAACTATTGAACGAATCCTTAATACGCCGTCTTTTGGTTGGTTCCGACCGGCTGCCAGCACACGAACAACTGCCGGCCACAACGGTAACAGCTGCGCTCGCCGCCGAAAACCTGCGCAGACGGGCAGGTTTTGCATTGTTGAAGCTCGAAAATGTAGCTTCTAAACCTATTCCTGCTCCGGAAGGGAACTTCCCCGATACGGAACTCGGCAAGGCCCTCAAACACATTTTATCGGGTGTTTATCTTCCTGCTTTGCCCGAATACCTCGACCACCTGCGCGAACAGGCACTTGACGTGCCGCCCGAATACCTGCCCGATTTGCTCGATTTTCTCCTGCGCAATCCCGCTGTTGCCGAGCGTTGTTACCCTTTGCCGGGCGCACGCGCGTCGTGGCTTATGACACAAAATCCTAAGTGGAAAACCTTGTATGATTGGGCAAATGCCGATTTTTTTCGGGCGAAAGCCGACGAACGCATGCGCCTTTTACGAGCTACACGATTGGCCGATCCCGGGAAAGCTCTTTCGTGGCTGCAAACCACCTGGTCCGAAGAAAGTGCCAAGCAAAAACGACTTTTCCTGGGTGTTTTGGAAAACGGCTTGTCCACATCCGACCTGCCGTTGCTGGAGTTGGCACGGAACGATAAAAACCGTGAAGTGCGTTTCGGCGCCTTGTTGTTGTGCGCCAAACTTCGTGTTGGTTCTGCCTACGCTCAGTTCAGGAATTTCGCCGCCAGGCGCCTTTCGGACGAAGGCAGTTTTGCACACAAGATGCTGCAGGTTACCCTGAAAGACTTTGCGCCGCTGGTGTATTTTTCGCCTGAGGAAACCTCCGCGCACCTGCCCGGGGAAGCTTTGCGCTTGTTGCTGCTTACGTTACACGCCGACGATTTGTGCACCGATCTTCAACTGCCGTCAACCGCGGCCTTGTTCGAAACATTGGATCCCGCCACAACCCTGTCCTTTGCGGTGGAAGGGCTTTTTTTGCACGAAAATGAGGCGGGAGCAATGGAATTGATGGACTGGCTTGCGCCCAACAAAGCACCGGAATTGTGGTTTTCTCCGTCGTTTTACCGTTTGATTTGTCTTTTTCCGGAAATGGCGGTGCATGCAAACTGGCGCTCCGATGCCGTCAAACCAGGTGTTTTGTGGGAAGTTTTAGCAGCCCATGAAAATCCCTGGCCGGAAAGTTTGTTGCCTTTATTGTTACAAACCATGACCATGAACGTTCCGAGAGGCGATGATGGCGTTCATTTTCAAGGCGCCCTTTCGAAAGCTGCCTGGTACGCGCCTGCCATTTCCGGCCGCAAAGCCCTGTCGGTACTGCCGGCAGAAATGCGCAGCTCGCGGGAAATGTTGAAACTGGAGGATGTTTTGGTGTTTAGAAAGCTTTTAGCAGGCAGCAGGCAGCAGGCAGCGGGCAGCAGGCAGCAGGCAGGGCTCTTCGGCCTACGGCCTCAGGATCTGGTAGGCTTCCATGAAAAATCTGATACAGATGGTTGAACACTCCCGAGGCCGTAGGCCGAGGA
>JBBSDH010000116.1:0-13219 GCA_038249605.1 Chitinophagales bacterium
ATCTATAAAGTTTTCTTACCCGTTATTTTTGGTATTTTTTTTTGGTTATTTTATTGGTATTTTAAAAAGATTGGGATGATTGGTTTGTATTATTTTGGACTTGATTCCAAACGACCGTAAGATTGAGAATAGCATTTGGGAAATCTTCAATTCCTTACAGAATCATTTCGGTATAATCCAATCCAATCATCCCAATCTTTTTCAAATCCCAATAAAATCCCCATCTAAAAATCCCAAAAATCCGGGTCAAGACAATACCCACGCAACCCATTCCTCCGGCGAGCTTGCCTCTTCCACCCTCAACTCCCCGCTGCCTGTTCGTCTTAAACTGCTCAAATAAGCGCCGGAATGGAGCGCCAGTCCCAAATCAAAGGCTAATGAACGAATGTAGGTGCCTTTGGCGCACACCACCCGGAAGTCGCATTGCAAGCCTTCGGCATATTCGGGATGCAGGTAAATGGGCGCACCTTTGTCGCTGACGACTTTAGCCGGTTCGTCGCTCGAAGGTACCGGTCGCAGCGGACCGAGCTCCAGCTCCATGATTTCTACTTTTCTGCTGGGAACTTCTTTTTCATTGCCGCTTCGGGCACCTTTGTAAAGGCGTTTGCCTTCTACTTTGACGGCCGAAAATACAGGCGGATATTGTTCAATTTGACCCAGAAATTGCGGAATAACGGTTTGCACGGACTCATTGGTGAGGTGCTCGGTTGGAAAAAAAGCATCAGGTGCTTTTTCCAGGTCGTACGAAGGCGTTGTGGCGCCAAACGTGATCGTACCGGTGTATTCTTTGGTTTGCACCTGTAGAGAGTCGATGAGTTTGGTGTATTTGCCGGTACACAAAATGAGCAGTCCGGTAGCCAGTGGGTCGAGGGTGCCGGCGTGGCCTACTTTGTAAAGTTTGATGTTCAGGCGCTTGGATAGATGGTGTCGGATTTTGTTCACCACGTCAAAGGACGTCCATCCGACAGGTTTGTCCACCAGCATAACGCCGCCTTCGGGAAAGGGGTCGGGAATGGGTTTTTCAGGTTGCAACATGTTCAACATATGGCAAAGATAGGTATAAGTCCGAAGTTGGTGGCAGGGGTAAGGCGCTACTTTATTTTCACCACTTGTTTGGCAATGCTTTGCACGTTCCCGTTTTGAAGACCGATGAAATAAACACCTGCATTCAGATTTGCTGGCAAATACAATGTTGTTTCCAAACTTTGCACGTTTTGTTCAAACACCGTTTTGCCCTGTGCATCGCGCAAAATGACCTTTTCCCATGCGCTGTTTGCGGGCAAACGCAGGGTTATTTTTTCGTTGAACATTGTAGGCAAAACATCAAATTTGGCTTCCATTGAACTGGGTTCATGTTGAGAAACCATTTCGGGCGTGAGTTCAACGTTGAGCGTGGTTGTTTGTCCGGTAACAAGCTGCACGGCGTCCATTTGTTTGGGGAAATACCCCATTTTGGTCACCAATACATTGTACGCGCCCGCCTGCGCCGCTCCAGTTTTAAAGGCGCCGTCGACGCCGCTGCTGTCCGTAGGCGGCAACGAAACGATGTTGATGCCCGCTTTGTTGATGGGGAGTCCTGTGACGGCATCGGTAACGGTACCGCGCAGGTAAGCAGCCTGGATGTAGGTAGGTTGGAAAATGTACAATCCCGCGTTTTTGTCCGTAGCAAGCACAATGCCCGATGGCAAATAGGGGTCTGCATCCCAGATGAGCGCATTGCCTGTGTCAACAATAGCCGTTTCGATCAGGTTGTCGGGCTGGGTGGCATCCACGATGCTGAGCTGACCTCTGTAGGATGGACAAAGCAGGAAATTGCCAAAAACGCGCACGTTGTGTACTTCACCGTCGGGTTCCAGACTGCACCTGTACGTATCGAGCATGCGGATGTTCTCCAGGTCGCTCACGTCGAAACTGGCCAAGGGTGCAAAAGGGACTTCGTCGGTGGTGAACAACACATTGCCTGCCGGATTGAGCTCGCTGTTGTGGTTGAAATTGCCGGGTGTGGGGTTGGTGGCGAGCAGGACGGGGTTGTTTTTATCGCTGATGTCCACCACACTGAAGCGGCCTTTGTAAATTTCGCTTCCCCACAACGTATCGTTGCGCACAAAGCCGTCGTGCAGGTATTCCAGGTTGTAATTGCCTGCTATGACGGGGTTCCATGGATCGGTGAGGTCGCAAATGGTGGCACCGTTGCCCAGGTTGCTGCCGCCGAAAAGGTAGAGGTAGCCCTCGAAGCATTGTACGGCATGCGCACGCCGCAGTTTGCCTTCGTTGGGAAAATCGCCGCGCCAGACTTTGGAGTAAATGGTGTCGGGTAGGCTGTTGAGGTCCACTATGGTCACCGCACTCGAATCGGCTTCCGATACCATGTAGAGGTAACCTTCCCACGTGCGCAACTCACGCCAGTTGTTGGGCAACGATGGTACTGTAAACATTTGCTGCGGCGAAGCCGGATTGTTCACGTCCACGATGCTCAATCCCTGGCTCGTACCCACAAGGGCGTATTCGTTTCCGAAGTCATCCACATGGTGCCACACGCCTGCGAGGGTTACAGGGTTGTATTGCAGGAACCCGAGTTGTACGAGCCCGGGCGTGGGTTGGCTTAGGAGCAGGGTGGGGAGCAGGACGAGGGCGAACAGGATGTTGCGAAGCATAAACATTATGGTGGTTGAGTTGCGAAGGTAGGCGTTTTTTACAGTGAAAAACAGGAGCAATTTACCAGAGGATCTTATACATTGCGTCAAAATCCACCATTGATGAAAACCATTCTTTTGCTTCCGGTCATTGTCGCCATAGCCCTCTTTTCAAGCTGTTCCTTTAAAATCAATTCTCTTACGCCCTCCGACAGCCTTCAGATAGGTGCCACGCTCGACGCATTCAACAAGGCAGCCGCAAGTGCGGATTACGACGCTTACTTCGCCTTTTACACCGACGACGCTACCTTTATTGGCACCGATGCCACCGAAATTTGGGATAAAAAAGCCTACATGGTTTGGGCAAAACCCTATTTTGATAAAAAAACAACCTGGAACTTCAAATCCCTCGAACGCCACATTTATGCGGGCAAAAACAAAGACATCGCCTGGTTCGATGAACTGCTCGACACGCAAATGAAACTGTGCCGCGGCTCCGGCGTGATGGTGCGGGTAAAAGGGGTGTGGAAAGTGCAGCAATACGTCTTGTCTATGACGGTGCCCAACAGCGTGATGGAACCAGTGGTTGAGCTCAAAACGCCTGAGGAGGATGTGATCCTTAAAAAAATGAAAAAGCTTTGAGGTTGCCAGAATCGCAATATGGTATAAGCAAAGGCAACGTTTGTAGATTATTTTTCAATTCCGGCAGATGCACACCTACAATTGGGTCCATTATTTAATGAAGTACCCAACATGAAAATGAAAGCAGCCATCCGCACCACCTACGGTCCGCCAGAAACCTTATCCATTCAGGAAGTTGAAAAGCCCGTACCCCGTGACAACGAAATCCTCGTCCGGGTACACGCAGCTACTGTAAACCGCACCGACTGTGCCGTGCTCACCGGCAAGCCATTCATCATGCGTTTGTTTACGGGGCTGTTCAAACCAACTTTACCCAGCACAGGAACAGATTTCGCCGGCATCGTGGAAGCCGTGGGAAACAACGTGCAAACATTCAAACCAGGCGACCGTGTTTGCGGGTTTTACGACCAGGGGCTCGGTTCGCACGCAGAATTCCTCGCCCTGCCGGAAACCAAAGCCATCATCACCATTCCCGAAAACATGGCCTTCGAACAAGCCGCTGCCAGCATGGAAGCCGCGCATTACGCCATCAATTTCCTGAACAAGTTGGAACTGCGGGCAGGACAAAACGTGATGGTGAACGGCGGAACAGGCGCGATTGGTTCGGCCCTGGTACAATTGATAAAAAACAAAGGAGCCACGGTTACTGCTACCTGCCGAACGGAACACATGGAACAGGTACGGTCGCTTGGCGCTCAAACGGTCATCGATTACACCCGCGAAGATTTTACACAGGACAAGCAGTTGTATGATTACGTTTTTGATGCCGTTGGCAAAAGCACATTTGGCAAATGCAAACGTTTGCTGAAACCGGGTGGCGTATACATCTCCTCAGAACTCGGTCCGGGCGTACAAAATCCATTTTTAGCGCTTTTAACACCTTTGTTCGGCGGGAAAAAGGTCATTTTCCCACTGCCCACCGACATCATGGCAAGCTTGGCATACGTCAGGGAAATGTGGAAAATAGGTGGGTTTACACCCCTTATCGACAGGCGGTATCCACTGGAGCAAATCACGGAGGCGTTTAACTACGTTGCTTCAGGTCAAAAAGTGGGCAATGTTGTTTTGATCATGGATTGATGCAACATTACGCCTCCACAAAATACATGTCCACCAGCCCCGCATGCTTCGCCTCGATTTTACCCCGGTGCTCACAATGGAAAAGTTCCTTGACCAAAGCGTGCGTGGCTTGTGAAATGTTGACTTTACCCGGAGCACCGCTCGATTCCATGCGGGAGGCAATGTTCACGGTGTTGCCCCAGATGTCGTAGGCGAATTTTTTGGTACCTACAATTCCCGCCACCACAGGTCCGGTGTGTATGCCGATGCGACATTCAAAGGAAGTCAAACCGTTGCTTTTCCTTTCGGTGTTTTCCTGTTCGATGAAGGCGCGGATCTCAAGAGCTGCGCTCACCGCATCGAAGGCGTGGGTAATGTTTTCCATGGGTAAGCCGCCTGCGCACATGTAACTGTCGCCGATGGTTTTGATTTTTTCAAGGTTGTATTTGGATAAAATAGCGTCGAAAGCACTGTAGTACTTGTGGATTTCCTCTACCAGGTCTTCAGCACTCAGGCGTTCGGCTGCGTGGGAAAAGTTGACGAAGTCGGTGAACAACACCGTCACACTGTCGTATTGCCTTGGCTTGGCCCTTCCGAAACGTTTGAGTTCTTCTGCCGTCTCGGCGGGCAAAATGTTGAGCAGCAGGTTGTCGGATTTGTGTTTTTCCTGTTCCAGCTGGTCTTTTTGCCGCGCGATTTGCTCGGTGCGTTCAACCACCTTTTGTTCGAGGTTTTCGTACAAAAGAGCATTTTCGATGGAAATGGCGATCTGTCCCGAAAGCAGTCGTAAAAAATGCACACGACTCTCGGTGAAAACGCCGCTTTGCAGGTTGTTTTCCAGGTATAGTATGCCCGAAAGTAGGCCTTTGTTCATCACCGGAAGACACAACAGGGAGCAAAGCTTACGTTCCTGCACAACCGGATCGGAGGAGAAGCGGTCGTCGTCTAAAACGTTGTCCAGCACCAGACTTTCACGGGTACGGATCACATACTGCACGACCGATTCAGGCACATGGCTGTTGCCCGACAATGGGGTAGGACCACTGCCCGACCCACGCGTTTCGGCTTCGGTGGTATCGGCCTGCTGTACCATCCACTGGCCATTTTCTTCCATGATCAGACAGCCAGTTTCAGCGCCGGCGTTTTCGATGGCGATGTTGAGTAGGGTGCGCAGCAAACGGTTGAACACGATTTCTCCGGATATGGCCTGCGATGCTTTCATCACGGTTTCGAGGTCAAGCGACGATTCCAAACCTATGTTGGTGGTATCAATGCTGGTGGTATTGAGCGAAATGGTCCTTTTCCCCTTGGGAATGGCGCTCAAAAACTGCGGATACCGCTTGCGTATGTCGTCCATTTTGGCCGACGCGCCCCATTCCCGGTAGGTTTGGTACGCTTTTTTCAAAAAATGTTCGGCTATTATAACTTGTCCTGTGCTGTGGTAAAAGGTTCCGGCGCGCTCGTGTGCCAGGGCTTCTTCGTTCATAAATTCCTGCACAGAAGCGCCTGCGATAGCACGGTCGAAATGCAGTCTGGCAGATTCAACTTTTCCAATGCACCATGCCTGCTCAGCAAGCAGCAATTCGAGTTTGTGGGCATGATTTTCCGGACAAAATTTAGCCCATTTTTTAAACTGGGCGATGTTTTTGCTTGCCCGGCTTAGCAGTCTGGTGCGCTCGCTGCCCTTGCGTTTCCGGGCCATTTCCATGCTTACCAGCGCTTCGTAAAACCAAAACACGGGTACATCGTATTTGGCCAACACGGCATCCAGCATCGGCCGTGTTTGTTCCGCATGCTTGAGGCTCATTTCGAAGTTATGAAACAGGTAATTGAGGATCATCCCGTGAAAATGGATGAGAAAAGTGCCTGCCCTGTCCTGTCTTTCCTGGTTTTGCACCGCCATTTTTTCCTCGTCGTACGCTTCACCGATCAACCGCGTGGGGTCTTCCGATCGCCCCAACAGGTTCAATACCGCTTGTCGGTAAGCTTCGTTGTAGTTCAAATTGGTTTCCTGTTTGTACTCCTCCATGGTTCGGCTGAACGCCCGCATTTCTTCCTCCGCTTTCACCAACGGTTTGCCGCCGAGGTAAATGTGGTTGCAATAAATGTTGATGTTGATGCAGGCGTATTCAATGGCGCCGGTTTCAAAACCAACGCGGTAGGAATACAAAAAAGGTTCGAGTGATTTGTGCACGTGCTCGCTCCAATGGTTGATGAGGGCGTAAACGGGCGTGTAAACCTGCGAAAGCCATTCTTTGGCCCTGAACCGATCAAGCAGCGCCAAACCGAGTTGCCCGAATTTGTAACCTTCTTTCATATCGCCCACCACGCCGCACATCAGCAGGCCGTACGTAGCAAATCCGAAGGCAGATATGGAGGTATTGCCGTATTTCAGGGACAACTGCACCATCCGGAAAATGAGGAAGGGCAGGATGCCCGGCCGGGCCCAGTAAGCTGGTGAAGCGATGTCGTTGAGCATGCGCATGGCCGCTTCCTTGTGCGGGTTTTGCATGGCCGGCAAATTGGTAAGGGTAAGCAGATCTTTGCCCCGCAACTGAAATTTGGTTTTCAAAAGGTCGGCCATGACCAGCGGCAGCGCGCCTTTTTTGGGAAAAGTTTCACCCAAACGTGCAAGCACTTCCAGTCCCGTATCGATGGCTTCCTGGAGCTTATTCTGTGCCTTGTACGCGTTGATGCGGATGGCATACGGACGAATGGTATCCAGAAGGTCGCGGCTGTTTTGCAACACGACATCAATTTTTTGCGCCATGAGGTCAAAATTACCCATGTTGTAAGCCGTTTCTGCAGCCTCTGTGTACAAGTGCAGGCTCAAATCATATTGGCTTTGCCATTGGTCGGGCCTCAACAATCCAATGCCTGTTTCGAGGTATTCAGAGGCAGGTTTGAAGGCCGAGCTCAATTTAGCTTTTCTGCCGGCACGCAAATTGAGTTCGGCCAGCAAGTCGCGTTGTTCCGAAGTGGTCACCAGTTCCAGACCCTGGTTGTATTGGTTCACAACATCGAACAGGTGGTTTTCCTGCTGGTCGGCCGAAGTTTTTTCCCAAAGCAATTCGCCGATGCGCAAATGCATCCTGGCGCGCTCATGTGCCGGAATGAGTGAGTACACCGCCTGCTGAATACGGTCGTGTACAAAGCGGTAGCGGTCTTCAACAGGCGTCAACAATCCGTCGGCAAGGGCAGCATGCAAGGCTTTTTCCACGGCGTCGGTGGTGTTGTTGCCGGCATCCGACAACGCCTCCGCGTTGAACAAACTACCGCAACATACAGCCAGGGTGTCGAGGTCGAAATGGCTGCCCACGGAAGCGGCCACTTTAAGGACTTGCTGTGTGTTGTCGGGCAGCCCCGACACCTTGCCTGCCAGCAGTTCCACCACGTTGTCGGTGATGTTGCTTGCCTGGATTTGCTCTACATCCCAATCCCAGCGATGCAAATCGAAATCGAATTTCAGCAGCCTTTCGCGTGCAAGGGAAGAGAGGAATTGGGTAACAAAAAACGCATTGCCGTGTGTTTTTTCAAACACCAGTTTGGCGAGTGTTTCGGTTCGGTCGTTGGGCAGTCCGGTGGCGTCGGAAATCAGGTGGTGAACATCTGCGAGCGACAAGTTATCAATTTCGATGCGGCTCACGGCAGCGTCTTTTTTTTCCATTTCATCCACCGTCGTCATGAAAGGGTGCCCCCCATTCACTTCGTTGTCCCGGTATGCGCAAACACACAGCAGGTGGCGCGTGTCGACGTCGGTCATGAGCACTTGAAACAAAGAAAGCGACGCCGAATCGGCCCATTGCAGGTCGTCGATGAACAATACGATGGGGTGGTCGGGACTACAAATGGCCTGCACGAACCTTCTGAAAATGTAATTGAAACGGTTTTGACTCTCTGCTCCGCCTACCTCCGGCACTTCCGGCTGAGGTCCGATGAGGAGCTCTAGGCTGGGCAATACGTCGGTCAAAACTTTGCCTTCAGCACCCAGGGAGAGCTGTATACGTGCCTGGAGTGGCTTAAGGCGTTCTTCGTTTTCGGTAAGCAACAAGGTTACAAAGCCGCGAAATGCCTCAATAAATGCAAAATATGGCACCGAACGCTGGAATTGATCAAATTTGCCTTCGATGAAATATCCTCGCTTTGCGGTGATCGGGCGGTGTGTTTCATGTACCAGTGCCGATTTGCCTGTTCCGGAATAACCGCCCACAAGCACGGTCTCCAGGCCTCCCCGGGCCACACGTTCGAAGGCGTTCATGACCAGCTGAAGTTCACCATCGCGACCGTATAATTTTTGAGGAATCTGAAATTTTCCGGAAAAATCTTTTTCTCCAAGAGGAAACAAATCGATGACGCCAAGACTGTCCCAGTCCTGAAGGCAACGTTGTAAATCGTGCATCAAACCGTTGGCCGATTGGTATCGGTTCTCTGCGTTTTTGGCCAAAAGACAGTCCACCATGTCCGACAAAACCTGCGGAATTTCGGGCCTTAAAGACCGCACCATTGTCGGTCTTTGCGCCAGGTGGGCATGCACGAGTTCCATGGCGTCTTTGCGCAAGAAAGGCAGTTTGCCAGTTAGCAATTCGTAAAAAGTAACTCCGAGAGAGTACAAGTCCGTGCGGTAATCCACCATACGGTTCATCCGTCCCGTTTGTTCTGGGGAAATGTAATTCAAACTACCCTCCAAGCGCTCGGGGTTGCCGAGTTGTTGTTCTTTGATGTTGAGTTGGGTGGAAATGCCAAAGTCGAGCAGGGTAACCGAACCCGTAGCTTCATCAACCACGATGTTTTGGCTGTTTACGTCTTTGTGGATGATGTTCATCCTGTGGATGTCGGCCAGGATGCGGGCCGTGTTGATGGCGATGTGCAGGAATTCGCCGATGGACAAAGGGCCGTCGGCTACCTTTTTTTTCAAAGGTATTCCGGCGGCATACTGGAAAACCAAAGCATGCTGATTTTGTATTTTTCCCATGCGCAAAACTTTACGAACGCCAGGGATGTCGAGGTCTTTGGTGATCCCGTATTCGTTGTAAAAATGGCGTATGGCCTGCGGCGACGGGAACTCCTGGTTGAGTATTTTGGTCACCACAGGAAAGCCCCATTCACTCGTGTCGCTGAGGATGATTTTTGAATTTTTGCTTTCAAAAATGAGTTCTTCGGTCATGCTAACCTTGTTTATTGGTTCCGGTTGTCATCATCTGGTATTTCTGGAGGCAGGCCGAAAAGTTTGATGGCAAGCACCCGTGCCTTGCGGGCCATATCGGAGTGTTTGCGCATGTAATTCAACGAATTGTAATCAAAGATAGAGTAAGCCGGAAGAGCGCCCAAACCCTTGGGCATGTTGTTCATGGAAAACACCATCATGGTGCTTTCACGCCAGTCCAATACACGCTCCACCCGGATTTCAGCCAGATCCATCCAGGGGTGTGCGTTTTCGTCCCAGGCACGGCAACAGTTGAAAATTTCCGGACTTTCGTCGTCGGCTGCCGTTTGCAACTGGAGCTGAACCTTATAGGTTATTGGCCCTTCTTTGATCTGCTGCGCATATTCTTCTTTCAAGTAATTGCGCGTACGTGTTTCTCCTGGGAGGGTGCGCTGGTTTTCGGGTGGTATGGTGCGGTCATACGCATCGAGGATGCCGGTTTCGGGCACATCCGAAGCAGGTATTACGCGGTATTTTACGTACCGCTTTACTTGGTCGGAAGCGATGTACCAAAACGGTGTCTGGCTGTAGTAATGTAGGTTGGAAAACGAGGTAGGGTTGCGGCGCAAACCTTCGTAGGCGCCACGGGCGCCCACCGGGTAGTTGCGGTAATACTGGTGGTATTGAATGCCGTACATGGTTTTTTTGTACTTGGCAAACCGCAGAAAACTTGCAGCCGACCAGAAAAGGGCCACAATGCCGGTGTTAAGCTCAAGGTCGAACGGACTTTTGTACCGTTCGTCGGCGAGTTTGATCGAAAGACTGCGCACGGCGCGCATGGCGTCGTCCTTGAAGGATGCAGCGCCGTGCCGGATGCGGCAGGGTAAAATTTTTCCGGGTTCAAAAAAAGGATGTAGGGGAAACTTCGGATGGTCCACGAATTTAAACGACCCAACTGCCGCAATGCCGTTGTTGTGCGACATGCGTGTACGGAACATGAGGCTGCCCACAATGGTAAGGACAAGATTGAAAACACCGGTATACAACCACAAAATGATCCGGTTGCCGGAGCGTACCAGCAAGGTTTGCAAGGCGCTGAGAAAAGGGAAGAGGTGTTTCGCCATCGCTGGAGCGGTTATATGTTGGTACGGGACTGGATGGTGTCGATGTTAAAGCCGAGCGCATCAAAATCGGCCCGGTGTTTTTCCAGAGCCTCTATGAAATGAGGGCTCACATCGTTGTCTTCATTGGTGGTAATAAAGCCGTACCCGGTGCGGGAAAGCATGTTGCTCCACCACATCATCTGGGTGGCACGGGTAAGATCGGGAGCGATGGACGTATCGGACTCTGGGCCGAGCACGCCGTCGGGACCGGTTCCGAAACGCAATCCAAGGCTGCTGTACAAAACATCGCCGATGTCGTCGTATTGTTTGGAATTGGCCCAGGTATGGCCGAATGTCGCCTGGTAAATGATGTACGTACAGGCTTGTTTGAGGTTGTCAAGGTCGGCTTCGGTCACGGCTTCGGGGTAAGTTGCCGTTGTGATCCGCGACACGGCTTTGGGTACACCGTTTACCACCGGGCGCTCCTCATTCAGGTCCATGCGGCTTTCGGTACCGAACCACTCGGTTGACTGGCCCGTCCGGGGTTTACCCGATTTGTCGAGCACAGCGCTTCGGAGGTAGTTGCACAAAAACATCGGTACGCTGTGGTTTAGCAGGTCTTCCGAAAAACGGTAAACCTCATGCCAGTATTCGATGATTTTTTCCCTGTAGGGAGGATGGTCGATGTATTCTGAAACATAGTTGGCCAGGATATTCCAGTACAGGTTAGCGGCGTGTGCAAAAACATGCGCTTTGCTGATGGGTTTCATGGGGCGGAAATGTTTCCAATCGTGGGTGCCCAGCACATTTTCCACCACCTGGTTGATTCCTTTGGGGGTGAGCGCACAGGCTGAAGTGATGTAGCCTTTGCCAACAAGGATGCGGTCGGCGGTATGGTTTACAAGCACAACGCTGCGCAGGTATGATTTAAGGAGGCCGGCAACGGGGTTGAGCCGCAGGTTGCGGAATGCGGCGATGGCGTATTGTTCCACATTGAGGTGGGTTCCCGCGAAGTGGTGCGCTACTTCGGTGTACAGGGAGCCGCTCACCCTGGCTACACGTTTTGCGGCAAGCCATTTTTCGCCGTCTTCGGGGGTGAAGGTGCGTTTGGCGCGCGGATCGGTTTCGTCGGAGCGCAAAGGCCCCGTGAGGGTGATGCGCACAGGCAGCGGCACCCCATCTTCGTTGAGCCGGAACCAGATGTCGACATCCGGCATGGCATGGTAGTGCAGGTTTTTGTCGTACGAGTTCCAGTGGTAATGGATCCAGTACAGTTCTGGGTCGCGCGGGTCGCGGTCGAAATCGGAGGCATACATGCCATTCATCATTCGTTGGCCGAACCAAACATCGCCGCGTGTGACGCCCTTCCTTTTCTTCTCCATACACACCGTCAGGTTTTCCGGATAATCTTCCTTGATGACGTCGTAGTTGAGTTTGCCGGGGGCCATACGAATCATGTCAAGGTGTTTGATCTTGATCAGTTCGATGGGTACAAACTGCCGTTCGATGGTGGCCAAACGACCGGGCGAGTAGTGGTCGGGCGCTTCCTTGTCGTGGTCTTTGATTGACACACGCGGCACGGTTGAGTCCAAACGGTATTCCCAATAGAACAATTGGATGGTATTGAGGCACATTTCGGTGCCCACCAGGTCGCCCTTGAGGATGGGTATTTTTTTAAACAAGGTAAAATCAGGCAAACGCTCTTCTCGTCGGGTGTAATGTTCGTGTCCGGTGTGATAAATGCCCAGCCAGACCCGTCGCATCCACCAGCTACGGGCGAAATGCAGGTCATAGGGCAGCGAGAAATGCCCGTCTGCGTTGGTAAGTCCTTCGCTGAGTTTGCGGTAACCTCCCCAAAAAGCGCGGCCCCACAATTCGACGTGCATGTTGTTGATGGGAACATCGAGGTCATGCTGTTTTTGTCCAAACGTAATCCTGCCGGTAATGGTTTCATAAGGCGAGGGTATGCCGTAGCATTTGTCGCGCTTGGGAAAAAGCCAACGTAGCAAGGCGTTGTAATGTCTGTTTAACCATTCGTAACCTTCAAGAAAAAACAAACCCAACCTGGCCAGAAATCCGCCATACGTTCGCGACTTATGGAATTCGATGTGGTTGTACGAACGCAGACGAGGGTGCCAAACCTCGCGGTTGAGGTTGTAACGGATTTGGGTACGTTCGATGCATTCTTTGCATTCGTCGCTTACATTAAGTAAAGGCTTGGGTATCGTTTCGTTTGCTGGCATGGCCATTTAAAGAAAAGCCTGTGTTCGGCGATTCACGAACCAAGGTAAAACGAATGACCGATTTTTTCCCTAACAATATAAAAACAGGTAGTTCTACCTGATTTTGGGTAACTTCACGGTGAAGGTGCTTCCTTTGCCCAGCTCCGATCGTTTCACCAGAATTTTACCGCCGTGGTATTGGTCAACGATGCGTTTCGACAAAGACAATCCCAATCCCCAGCCGCGTTTTTTGGTGGAATAGCCGGGTTTAAAAACCGTGTGAAACTTCCCGGAAGGTATGCCTTTGCCGGTGTCGGAGATGTCGGCACAAATGTAGTTTCCTTCGGTATACACCTTGCAGCTGATGTCGCCTTTGCCTTCTTCCATCGAATCGATGGCGTTGCGCAACAGGTTTTC
>JBBSDH010000117.1:0-13184 GCA_038249605.1 Chitinophagales bacterium
CTATCGGTCGACATGACAGCGCGTTACGTTTTTCCCAATCATTTCCGTTGAATGGATAGGGTTGTTTCGCTAACGCTCCCTAGGAACCGCATCACGTTTTTCTCAATCATTCAACGGAAACTTAGGAGAAACATACCGGATGTGTTGTGTCTCGCTAACGCGCTCTAGGAACCGCGAGCGACAAAGGTTCATTTTCGGTTTGAAAAGGCCCAAAAAGTGCCAAAGAATTTCTCGACACGATAAGGCGCTAATCCTCCCAACAATATGATTTACAGGTATACATACAAAAATACACTAAACAAAAATGGATCATCCCAAAAAAATTGGAATGATCCATTTTCACACTTGCTACTTGCAACTTGCTACTTGCTACTTGTAACTATTTTCAATGCCAGATAAAATCACCTTCAAGCTTTTGTCTGGCGCCGCCGATGGGGGCATACCAAACACGCAGACCTGCTCCACCACCGTTGTTGTAATACACGATGCGGATGTTGTGCCAACCCTGGGCGAGGAAAGCAGTTCCTGATTTTTCAATCATACCGTGGTCGCCGTCGTTGTTGACGATCAGGTCGCCGTCGAGGTACAACATGCTGCCGTCGTCGGATTCGAGCCAGAACTGGTAACCTTGCGTTTGGGGAATTTTTACATAACCGCGCCAAACCATGCCGCAAGGGCCGGTTTCACACGAAGGGTCAAGCTGGATTTCCGAGGCGTCGTAGGTTTTTAAAACGGTGCCCTTTTCTGAAGTGGCCACCGTGTATTTATCGCCTGCTGAACGGGTAACCTGCGCCGTTAGTGCCGGCGAAGGCTGCTGGAACAGCGACACAGCGGGCATCATGGTGTGTGTTTTCACCTCAGCTACAGCTACATCACTGCTGATCATGCCGTTGCGGAAAGCCTTGGCTTTCACTGTAGCATCGCCGGAGGGTTGAAACGGCGCTTCATAAAGCGGGGAGTTGGGACCCGGATCGTTTCCGTCGACCGTAAACCGAGTTACAGCGCCAGGCGTTACCGCGGCCATCTCCACGTTGGCTTTCATGGATGCGGGATCATACACCACTTCGATTTTCGGTTTTTCGGCAAAAGCTCCGTATCCGACGATTTTGAGGGTAAAAGCGTGGGTGGATTTGTATTTTCCTAACACAAAAGCCGGTAAATTGATGGTGGTTTGGTTGTTGCCTGTTTCAAAACGAAGCTTTTCTTTCGTGGCCAGCATGGTGACTTCGGTACCGGAAGGGAATTCCACATTTTTCAAAACAACACGTCCGTCGGCGGGGTATTTGGGCAACATGGCGTAGAGGCTTTTGGACTGCGGATTCCAAGTGTAAAACACTTCTTTCACCGCAAATCCTGCCTC
This sequence comes from Chitinophagales bacterium, assembly GCA_038249605.1. Classification (GTDB taxonomy): domain Bacteria; phylum Bacteroidota; class Bacteroidia; order Chitinophagales; family Saprospiraceae; genus M3007. The sequence continues at coordinate 1,361 of JBBSDH010000117.1, forward strand.
CGGATCAATGGTTTGTTTCAACAGCAAATCATCTTTGCTGCCTTCGGGCAATTGGTAATCGAGTTTGCCTTCGCTCCACTGGTTGCTCATGCGCCATTTGCGGCTGAAATAAATCGCTTCTCCGTTTTCCTCGAGCCAGCGGCCTATTTCCAACAAACGGTCCTGCATGATGGGAGGTATTTGTCCGAAAGCATCCGGACCAACATCCAAAAGGAAGTTGCCGCCGCGAGAAACTTTATCGATGAGGTTCAGCACCAGGGCTTGTCCGGAAAGGTAATTCCAGGCATCCTCATTGCGGTTGAGCCCATACGAGTGGCCGATGCCCCGGCTTTCCTCCCATGGATGGTCGAATTCGAGGTCGGGCTGATACTCGGGCGTGTAAACGCCGCCGTGGTTGAAACGCACACCGGAGCCCCAGCGGTCGTTCACCACCACATCTTCCCTCACCTGACTTTCGTTGTAGAGCCACGCCAAGAACTGCTGCGATTGCCAGGTTTCGGGCGTCGCGTCCCAGTCGCCGTCGGCCCAAACGATGTACGGGTTGTATTTTTTAACCACCTCGTACAACTGCGGCATGGCGTGGTCGCGGGCGTAGCGTTGTCTGTCGAACTTCCATAAAGGGTTGAACCATTCGTAGAGCGAGAAATACAATCCCGGTTTTACTTTGGATTTGTTGAAAGCGGCCATGTATTCGCCTACCAGGTCGCGTTGTGGACCGCGGCTTTTGGCGTCCCAGGCAAATCCCCAGGTTTTGGACGCCTGAGCGTTGGGCCAAAGGCAAAAGCCGTCGTGGTGTTTGGAGGTAAGCACAGAATACCGCGCGCCTGCTTTTTCAAACAGGCTGGCCCATTCTTCGGGCTTGAACTGCGTGGCTTTAAAATCGTCGGCAAGGTCGTAGTACGTGCGTTTGCCGTAGTTTTTTTGGTGAAAATCGCGCACCTGGCCGTTGTGGCCGTCGGTTTCGAGGGCATATTGGTACCATTCGGCGTAATTGCCTTTTGCGGTGAAAGCCGGTACGGAATACACGCCCCAGTGGATAAAAATGCCAAATTTCGCGTCCTGCCACCAAGTGGGCGTGGGACGGGTATCGAGCGATTGCCATTCGGGCAGGTACGCAGCGGGCGGCGATTGATTTTGCGCGGAAGCTGTGCTGCCGTAAAAAAAGGTGGCTGAAAAGAGGAGCAGACGTAGGCTGCCGAAGAATTTGGAATAACACATGGCTGTTTGTCGATTAGGATACCAACGAAGAATAGTGACGAAAGTAGGAAGTTTTTTTTACACACCCCTTGCATCGTCCAAAAACTCCCTGCATATTTGCACCGTATCAGTACGATAATACAAGAGACATGCTTCAGAGCGCCCTTTATTTTGGTTATTCCTTTTATTTTTTCTTTTTCAAAAGAAAGAACAGGAACAGCCATGCCCTAACGGTGTAACGAAAAACAAACGTTTCTTCAACCACCAAAGCGGGAGTTCCTGACCATCAGGAACTCCCGCTTTTTTTTTATCCTTCATTTCACCATGACACATCAACGTACCACACCCATGCCCTCCGAATCGACGGTACCCGAGCGATCCCGAATTGCCATCCAGGGCGTGCGCGGCGCTTTCCATGAAATGGCTGCACGGCAGTTGTTCGGCAACAGCATCGACATCGTGCCCGCCGCAACGTTCAACCAACTGGTTGCGCTTTGTTCACAACCCTCAGCCACCGAAGCCGCCGTGATGGCCATCGAAAACAGCATCGCAGGCACCATCCTCGGCAACTACCTGCTGCTTCAGGATGCGGGATTGTACATCACCGGCGAATGTTCCCTGCGCATCGAACAACATTTGCTCACCCTGCCCGGCGTTGACCTTGCTGACCTTACGGAAGTGCACTCCCACCCCATGGCGCTGGCCCAGTGCGACGTTTTTTTCGCCCGCCACCCGCACCTGCGCCTGGTGGAAAGCGACGACACTGCCGCAAGTGCCCAACGCATAGCGGCCAACAACCTGCGCACCACCGCCACCGTGGGCAGCGCGCTGGCCGCCGAAGTGTACGGTCTGCAAATACTGGCATCCAACATCGAAACCCACGACACCAACGTCACCCGTTTCCTGGCCCTCGAACGCCGTCCGGAGTTATTGACCACAACCGGCAACAAAGTGTCAATGCATTGCAGCATTCCACACGAAAGCGGCAGTTTAAGCCGACTGCTGGCCATGCTTGCCGCCCAAAGCGCCAACCTGACCAAAATTCAGTCGGTACCCAAAACCGACCTGCCAGGAGAATACCTTTTCTTCATCGACTTCACGGTAGCCAATCCGGCCATTTTGCCCGAAACCCTGCGGCTGATCGACATCATGACCACCTCCTGCAAAGTGCTCGGTGTGTACAAAGAAAACACATCGGCCCTATGAACCTGCAACCATCCAGCCGCCTCGACGGTGTTCAGGAATACTATTTCGCCGGAAAATTGCGGCAAATTGCCCAAATGCGCGCCGAAGGCCGTGCGGTGATCAATTTGGGTATCGGCAGTCCCGACCTGCCACCACACGCCCGTGTGATCGAAACGTTGCACCGGGCCAGCACTTCGCCACACAACCACGGCTACCAGTCGTACAGCGGTATCCCCGCCCTGCGCGAAGCCTGGGCAACGTGGTACCAAAGGCATTTTAACGTGACGCTGAACCCCGTTTCGGAGGTCTTGCCGCTGCAAGGTTCCAAAGAAGGCATCCTGCACCTGGCCATGGCTTTGCTCGGTCCGGGCGACGAAGCGCTGGTTCCCGACCCCGGCTATCCTGCCTACGCCGCTGCCACCAGGCTCGCCGGTGCAACCGCCCGCACGTACGATTTGACGGCGCAAAACAACTGGCAGCCGGATTTTGCAGCTTTGGAAAAAACAGATCTGAGCAAGGTGAAACTGTTGTGGGCAAACTACCCACACATGCCAACCGGTACAGCAGCCAATCAAGAAACGCTTCAAAAACTGGTGGATTTTGGAAAAAAACACGGCATTTTAATCGTTCACGACAACCCTTATGGCTTCATTTTAAACGATTCGCCACAAAGCATTTTGTCGTGCGACGGAGGCCTGGAACACGCCGTGGAACTCAATTCGCTCAGCAAATCGCACAACATGGCCGGTTGGCGTTGTGGTGTTCTTTTGGGCAGAAAAGACTTGTTGCAATGGGTCCTGCAGTTCAAAAGCAACCTAGATTCCGGACAATTCCAACCTGTGCAACAAGCTGCCGTGGAAGCGCTTTCGCTGGGCGCCGACTGGTTTTTTGAACTCAACAAAGTGTACCGCCAGCGGCAAAAACTGGCCTTGGCATGCTTGTCCGCGCTTGGCTGCCGTTTCGACCCAATCCAGCAGGGACTTTTTGTTTGGGGCGAGGTGTGCGAAACCCACACCGACGGATTTGCACTCAGCGACGCCTTGCTCGAACAAACAGGCGTGTTCATCACACCGGGTGGTATTTTTGGAAAAAACGGAAGGTCATACGTGCGCATTTCGCTGTGCAGTGATGAAGAAATTTTGCGCGAAGCGCACCAACTTTTAACAACTTTTTCGGAACAAACACTTGAAAATCAGACCGTCCATGAAAACCGTTAGCATCATAGGATTGGGACTCATCGGCGGCTCGTTCGGACTGGCGCTGCGCAAAAACATGCAGGGCGTTCGTCGGCTTGGCATCGATTACCGTCCTGAAAATGCCCAAAAAGCCCTCGAATTGGGCATTGTGGATGCCCTCGTGGATGAATTGGAAGCGCTCCGGCAATCGGACCTCATCATCCTGGCCACACCTGTGGATACCCTCACAACCCTGCTGCCCCACTACCTCGACGGCATACAAGGGCATCAAACCATCATCGACGCGGGTTCCACCAAAGCGGCCGTTTTGGATGCTGTTAAAAACCACCCCAACCGCCGCCGTTTTGTGGCTACCCACCCCATGGCCGGCACCGAATATTCGGGGCCGGAAGCTGCCCGCGAGGATTTGTTTGTGGGCAAATGTTGCGTTTTGTGCGACCTTCCAAACAGTGATACCGATGCTGTGGAAGCCACCCGGTTGTTGTACCAAGCCCTGGGCATGCACTTCAGCGAACTGCCCGGCGCCGGCCACGACCTGCACGTGGCCTACGTGTCGCACATTTCACACATTGCGTCTTTTGCGCTTGCGCTTACGGTGCTTGCGAAAGAAAAAGAGGAAGACAAAATATTCGAACTGGCCAGTGGTGGTTTCAGCAGTACCGTCCGGCTGGCAAAAAGCAATCCGGAAACATGGGTGCCCATTTTTCGGCAAAACCGCGACAACGTACTCGACGTGCTCGACGAATACATCAACACCGTGAGCCGTTTCCGCTCCCTGCTCATCGAACAGGATTTCAACACCTTTCACCAACTCATCGAACAAGCCAACGACATCCGCCGCATCCTCGATCAGGATTCAAGGATTTGAGGATTTACATGATTTGATTTCTGGATTTTAAGGATTTACGCAGTGCTCATTTCAAAATAATTTACCCTAAAGGGATAAAAAACAAACACAACCATGTTTCAAAAATCTGGTTCCCGCCCCTTCCTCATCGCCGGTCCGTGCTCGGCCGAAAGCGAGGAACAAATGCTTCAAACCGCACGCGAGCTCGCCTTGCAAGGCGTGGATTTGTTCCGCGCCGGCATCTGGAAACCCCGCACTCGCCCGGGCGCTTTTGAAGGTCTGGGTGCTACCGCTTTGCCTTGGCTGCGCAAAGTGAAGCAGGAAACCGGACTCCCGGTATGTACCGAAGTGGCCAACGCACAACAGGTGTACGAAGCTTTGAAATTCGGCGTCGACGTGCTTTGGATCGGCGCCAGAAGCACCGTGAATCCGTTTTCAGTGCAGGAAATCGCCGATGCGTTGCGCGGCGTAGACATACCGGTTTTGGTAAAAAATCCTGTTAACCCCGACCTCGAATTGTGGATCGGCGCCATCGAACGCATCCGGAATGCAGGCATTACCCAGATCGGCGCCATCCACCGTGGTTTTTCGGCGTACGCCAAAACAACTTACCGAAACGCTCCTTGGTGGGAAATACCAATCGAGCTGCGCCGCCGCATGCCCGAACTGCCGCTGCTGTGCGACAACAGCCACATTTGCGGCAACCGCCACGATCTGCTGGAAATCGCCCAGCACGCCCTCGACCTGAACTACGACGGACTCATGACCGAAGTGCATCCCCATCCCGACCAGGCCTGGAGCGACGCCAAACAACAAATCACACCCACCGTGTACGCCGAACTGATCGGCAGCCTGAACCTGCGCGCGGCAAGCAGTGAAGACCCGGTTTTTCTTGAAAATTTGGAAAATTTGAGGCACAAAATCGATGAAATCGACATGGAACTGCTCAACCTGCTCTCAAGACGCATGCGTTGTGCCGAGTCGATCGGACAATACAAACAGCGCAACAACATCGCCATTTTGCAAAGTTCGCGCTGGAACGAAGTGTTGGAAAACGCATTCGTGCAGGCGCGCGAAAGGGGTTTAGGGGAGCAGTTTGTGGAAAAAATCCTGAGCGCCGTGCACCAGGAAAGCATTGCCGTGCAACTGGCGGTAGGCAGTCTGAAATCCGTTTAAATCCTTGTTGCTTGCATCCGTGTTCCTTTGCGATGATCGTCAAAAAGTACAGATCTCAAATTTTTTGGATCATCGTAAAAAAACACGGATGACCCGGATGCAAGCAACACGGATTTAAACGGATTTTAAAAACATTTCTTCCAGCTTTTTAACCCTGTATTCAAAAATACCTTCCAACTGACGGCGCACAAAAAGGGCGTTGGCGATGTCGCCGAGAAAACCGAAAGGAAGCTGGTAATGCACCAGGTCGGTCATTTCCACACCGCCATCCACAGCTTTGAAGTGGTGTTGGTGGTGCCAGATTTTGTAGGGACCAACACGCTGCTCATCCACAAAAAACTCCAGATCGCGCACTTGTGTGATTTCCGTCATCCAAAAAAGCGGGATGCCGAGGATGGGTTTTACGGTGTAGGTGATCACTTGTCCGGGGTACATGTTTTTAAGGAGCTCCTTGTCGGAGGTCACGTTAAAATCCATGTAATCGGGGGTGATGTCTTTTAAATTGAGTGGGGAAGAAAAAAAGTCCCAAGCCTTATCGACGCTTATGGGAAGGCGCTGAACGCGTTTGAGCGTATGTACCGACATGTTGTGTTTGCTTTAGGCGATAAACAACAACATGCCCGGTGTGTAGTTCAAAAAAATCCGTTCCAATCCGTGTTGATTACATCTGATTTCTTTCAATATGATCCTCAAAAAGAGTAGATCTCAAATTATCAAGATCATCGCAAAAGAACACGGATACAAGCAACACGGATAAAAAACGAATTTTTAGAACAGCTTTTTACAACTGGATTCTTACATGTTTTCCGGAATGAATTTTTCCAGATTTTCAGGATACTCTTTCAGGTACTCGTACTTCAGAATATCGTAGGTTGTAATGATGCCAATAAGGCCGTGGTTATCATCTACGATGGGTACGGCATTGAAGCGGTGGGCCATGAGCACTTCGGCGGCGGCGCCAAGGTGTTGATCGGGCTCCATGGTGGCAAGTTTGGTAACCATGACATCACCAATTGCCATGTTTTCATATTCCTCGACCGATTTGCCGAGTTTAAAAAGATCCCACGACGAAATCATACCAACCAGTTTGTGGCCTTCCACAATCGGAATGTGGTGGATGTGGTCGCGCATCAAAATTTCGCGCACTTCGCCAAGGGTATTGCGGGGAGTGAGTGTGATCACGTTCGTTGTCATCACCGAACGGACGTATTCATTCATCATAAGCTTTAAGATTTTCGGTTTATTCGACTGTAGATATTTTCGAGCCTAAACATAGGGGTTTTCCGGCACCCGCACCAAATTTTTTAACGAGCATGTATTCAATTGGATAAAATTTCAGCGCCCGAGTTCGGTTGCGCGTTGCAGCGCTGCCTGGGCGCCTTCCACAATGGCTTCGTGCAAGTCTTTTTGTGAAAAAACCCGCAGCGCCGCCTCTGTGGTGCCGCCCTTGCTCGCTACCCTGCTGATCCACGATTCGCAGCTCAAATCGGCGTTGTGGTACAGGTCTACCGCGCCACTGAAGGTCTGGCTGACCAGCAATTCGGCCTCGGAAGGCGAAAAGCCCATGTTTTTGGCCGCATCAATCATGGCGTTCATAAAAAAGTAAACATACGCCGGTCCGGAACCGCTGATGGCGGTCGCCGCATCGATGCTGTGCTCCTTTTCCACATACAAGGTTTTTCCGGTGGTACTCAGCAGGTTTTGCACCGTCACCAGCTCAATGCGCGTCACTTGGTCGGTGGACGTGAATGCCGTCACCCCCGACCCGATTTGCGCAGGCAGGTTGGGCATGGCGCGGATGATTTTATCCACCCCCAGAGCCGAAGCGATGCTCTCCATACGCACGCCTGCCATGATGCTGAGATACACCTGTCCGGGCGCCGTGAGGCTCTTTATCGATGCAAACAAAGCCCCCGAATCCTGCGGCTTTACGGCCAGAATGACCAGGTCCGCGAACGGCACACATTGCGCCGGGTCGCTGAAAAACTGCCCGTCGTATTGCGCGGCCAATTGTGCGGCTTTTTCCGGCGTCCTGCTCAGGACCATCAAATTGTCGGCCGTAACGATGCGGTTGCGGAGCAAACTCTGGGCATACGTGAGGCCCATGTTGCCGCCGCCGAGGATGAGGATTTTCATGGAGCAAATTTAAACAGGTTTAAAGGATTTTAAGGGATTTTGGAGGATTTGAAAAAGTGTAGGGCAAAGTGTGAGATGACACCTCACACTTTGCTGAAGAGGTGGCATCCCACCTCTCCCATAGATCCCTTCTAAGTGAGATGTCACCTCCTCGTTCCTCGGAGATGACACCTCACACATCGCTAAGGAGGTGACATCTCACACATCGCTGAGGAGGTGACATGAGATGTCACCTCCTCGTTCCTCGGAGATGACACCTCACTTTAAGCCCGGGCACACAGAAGGTTCAGGCAGATTTTAGATAGACGGTGTACTGAAAAATTTCTGCCTAAATCTGCGTGAAACCTTCTTTTTTAATCTGGAAAATCAAATCCGCACAATTTTTTCAACCCAAATCCCCTTTTCCCCACGCAACTGCACGGTGTACAATCCCGCAGGCAAATTGCTCATGTTGCTTTGGAACACCTGTCCCTGCGCCTGAATGTTTTGGAACGACACCTGTTTGCCCTGGGCGTTGGTGATCATCAGATCATAACTGCCGTGGGGAACACTTTTCAGATCGAGATGGTAAGTACCGGTGGTTGGACTGGGCCACAGCTCCAGCTTTCCTGCAAACAAAGGCTCCTGGCTGCTCACCATGGAATCCACCTGAACGGTTACAAGCGTGCGCGGACTGGTGCAGGCAAACCCGTAAAAATCAATTTCCCAATCGAAGAAATTGTAGTAACGGTCTGCTCCGCCGTTCGATCCGGTGATGCTCACCACGTCGGGGATGGTGTAAGGATACACCACGCCCGCATCGCTGCGGCGCAGACGGGAGCTTACGTAACCGAGGTTGAGCTGGTTGATGATTTCGTCGGTGGTCAAAACCATGTTTTGTGCCACAGGAACATCAAAATCGAGGTTGATGACCGAGGTGCCGACGGGGATGTCCACGCTGACAGACTGTATGGCACCACCATCCGAATCGCGCAGGTCAATTTTCCGGATGCCCGCTTTGTCGGTGTACACTTTCACCGTTGCGAGTCTGAACGGTGCATCTGCGTCGAAAATCATCGATCCGTTGAACGTATTGCTGCTGTAGTTGCTGCCCTGGTGGTCCACCATGCCTTCAAAGGCGTTGGGCTGGTCGTACAACACCACCTGTTCCACATAAAATGGGGTATTTCCCGTGAGCGTTCCGGTGGTAAAGGTGCTGCCGCTGCCCAGGGGCACCATTGACGACGAAGCGCCGAACCATACAAGCGAGTCGCCAACGGCAGTAAGCACGGCGGTTTCGCCCACAAAGATGGTATCTCCTGTTGCCTGTGGCGCGGGAGCATCAATCAACGTAACCGATTGCGGTACAGACGTGAAAGTTGCGCACAGGCCCTGGGTCGAAACCGTGTATGTGCCCGAGGCATTCACTTCGATGTTTTGGGTGGAAGCGCCGTTGCTCCATAGGTAAGATGTGGCGGGCGCCGAGGATAGCACAACGAGTCCGCCGGCGCAAAACACCGTATCGCCGATGGCGGTGATGGAAGGGATTTCCACGGGATCCACCGAAACTGAAATTTCATTGGACACCGCCGAGCAACCCCCGATGGCGGTCACCGTCACGTTGTAGCTGCCATCTTCGGTGGCCTGGATGGTTTGGGTGATGGCGCCGTTGCTCCACAGGTAATCGTAACCTTCCGGGGCGCTGATGACCACACTGTCGCCGGTGCAAAACACCGTAGCGCCGGCGGCCTCAACGGAGATGGAAGGGATAACACAACCACCTTCCTGGATGGTGTGGTATTGGTTGGCGGGCAAATTGGTGAAAACGTTGCGGGCGCCCGAGGGCCATTGAATGGCGAGCGAGTCGATCACCTCAACGGCGCCGAGGCCAAAGATCTGCTGCATGGAGTTCATGATGCCGTAGCTTTCGCCCGAACGCACCTCGCGCACCTGGATGCCGGCGCTGGTGTACAGCGTCAGTTTGGCGCCTACAGCGTCGAGGTTGCTGATGGTACCGCGCAGGTAACAGCCCAGGTAATTGTTGTCGTTGCCGTTGTTCATCCACAGGGCGTCGGCCGTGGTGGTAGGCGTATTGAACGCCTGGGCATGACCGGCATAGATGTCCCAAAAGCCGTCGTGGTTGAGGTCGCCGATGCCGTACGATTCCATCACCCGGTTATCAAACACGCCTTCGATGTTGGTAAACGTTTGGTCGCCGTTGTTGTGCAGGATAAAGTGTTCGGTGCCGGCGACGATGATGTCCACCCATCCGTCGTTGTCGAAATCGCGGAAAACGCCCTGAATCACCAGTCCGCCCACCACCTGGATGCCCGAAGAAACGGAGATGTCGGTAAAATGGCCCGTACCGTCGTTGATGAGCAATTGGCTGAGCACGTCGTGGTTGGTCACGAAGCAATCGAAATCGCCGTCGTTGTCGATGTCGCCGAAATCGGCCGTCCAGCTTTGGGCACCGATGCGCAGACCGGCCACGTTGGCGGTATCCTGGGTGTAGGTACCGTCGCCGTTGTTGAGGAAAAGCTGGTTGATGCGGCGACCGTCGTTGGGGTCGTTCACACCCTGGCGGCATTTGGCGATGTAGAGGTCGAGGTCGTTGTCGCCGTCCACATCGCACCACACCGAGCCGTAGTTGCCCGAGTTATCGGAAGTGGGCAGGGTAAAAAAGTTCATCCAGTTGGGCTGGTACACCATACCACCTGCGCCGTCGTTGCCGAAGATGCGTGGCGGACCGTCGTCGTGGCACAAGAAGGCATCGAGCCAGCCGTCCATGTTGATGTCGGCGAAGTTCACACATTGTACAAACGTGCCTGGGTTCGTGATGTTTTCGAGGTTCCAGGCGCTGGCGTCGTTGTTGGCGCGCAGGAATTTCATGCCATTGTACGCGCCGCCGACGAGGAGGTCGGCTTTACCGTTTTGGTCGATGTCTGCAGCGCACATGCCCCACTCTATGCCGCCGGGCAGGTCGCCGTGGCTGAGCAGTTGGAACGGTTGGTTGGGCGACGTTTGAAAAGCGAACGAAAGCACCTGGCCGTTGTTGAGCCGGGCGATGTCGTCGCGCCCGTCGCCGTTCAGGTCACACACCGACATGGCTACGCCGCTGTAGTTGGGCGACAGGCCGAGCAGGGGTGTTTGGTCGGTAAAAGAGAATTGAGCTGCAAGAGGGCCGGAGGCCAGCAGCAGCAGGGCAAGAAGGCGGAAAACAGGTTTCATACAATTGGAAGGAAAATGGGTTAGGAAAGGGCACCAAGATCGGAAAAAAGCGTTTGCATTGTTAAGGAAAATGCGGTTTGGGAAAGGGGTGGCGAAATGGGGAGGGGGGTATGATTTTGGGGCACATAAGCAGCAAAACGATTGAGCTTTTTGCATATAACAATAAAAAAAACTGTGTTTAGAAAGAATGCCCGAAAAATAATTTGAAAGTTTAAAATGTAACAATATATTTGTATAACCAAAAACGCCAAATGAAACCCCATGAAACCCCATTCCCAGTGTATGTTATTGCTGTATAGTTGCGACAAGTTGAACTCAGTGTTTGGCTTGGTGCTGTTGGCTTTTGGGGTATTGATAATGATAAATTTGAGGTTATGCAATCTCGATTTCATAAAATGGCGTGCATGTTTTAGGAGTATGACCCTAGCCAAAGAACTGGTCACGCTGCTGGAAGGGAAAGTGACCATGAAAAGTCGAGGGGGTGTGGGCAGCATCTTCCGGGTGTATTTGCCAGTGAAAAATCAGGCAGTGCCCAAGACGAACGACATGCCGTCGCCAATCCCACGTTCGCCGGTGCCGATTATTGCGGCGAGTGAACCATCTTCCGCAAATCTGCCTCTTCTGTTACTCGTTGAAGACAATCCCGATCTAGTGCTGTATCTATGCCGCTTGCTCACCAGTCAATATCGCCTTTTAACGGCTACGGATGGTCATGTGGGCTTGGTCAAAGCCTTCGAGCACCAGCCCGACCTGGTGCTCAGCGACGTGATGATACCCGGCATGGACGGCTTAACCTTTTGCCAGGCGCTAAAAGACGATGCACGCACAAGCCACATCCCCGTGGTGATGCTTACTGCCCGCACAACTGTTACGGATAAAA
>JBBSDH010000118.1:0-13141 GCA_038249605.1 Chitinophagales bacterium
ATCTGGATGCGTTTGAACCCGCGAATTTTCTCCTGTGGGATGCTCATTTTGATGGCTGGCGAATTGTTCACCTTGCGGCGCATCTGGTCGATGTACCAGTCTACGGCAATCAGGGACAAGTTGACCACGCGAATGTCGGTACGGATGTTTTCCACTTCCTGACAGTACCAGAGTGGGTAGGTATCGTTGTCGCCATAGGTAAAGATGATGGCGTTGGGTGCGCACGACTCGAGGAAATTGCGGGCGTAGTCGCGGCTGGCGTACTGGCGGGCGCGGCTTTGGTCGTCCCAATTTTCAGTCACCATGAGCAACGGTGCGCTGAGTGCGAGCACGCCTGCGACGGCAGCTGCGGGCATACCGCCGAGTTTGAGACGGGTTTTAAACAAGTCGTACAAGGCCAAAACACTCAGTCCTATCCATATGGTGTAGGTAAAAAACGAGCCTGCAAGAACGTAGTCGCGTTCGCGGGGTTCACTTGGCGGCTGGTTGGAATACACGATGATGCCCACACCGGTGATGATGAACAAAGCGAATAGGGCGGCGAAATCCTTTGGACGGCGTCGGTAGTGGAAAAACATGCCCAGCAGACCCAGGAAGAAAGGAATCATGTAGTATTTGTTGCGGGCCTGGTTGTTGGCCTGGAACTCGGGCAGTTCAGACTGGTTGCCGAGGCGCATCGAATCGTAGGCGTCGAATCCGGAAATCCAGTTGCCAGCGCTGGGATCCCAGCCATAAAGGCCTTGTTCGCCGTTTTGGCGACCCGAGAAGTTCCACATAAAATAGCGCCAGTACATCCAATTGAACTGGTATTTCACAAAAAATTCGATGTTGTCGCCGAGGGTAGGTTCGCCCGAAGGTTTGTCGATCCAGCGGCGGTAGAGGGCCGGACGTCCCTGCGAGTTGTCACTCATGCGCGGAAAAAGCGTCATGTCGGAACCGTCGTACACGTAATCCACTTTTTCATCCACCATTTCGTAACGGTCGCCTACGCGGCCGTAGCGTTTTTTCGTAGCATAATCCACAGGGCGCGCGTCGAAGTGGGCGCCGCGCAGAAGCGGACGTTCGCCGTATTGTTCGCGGTTGAGGTAGGGCAGCAAGCGCGTGGCGTCGCTGGGGTCGTTCATGTTGATGGGCGGATTGGCATTGGCGCGAATCACTACCGTGCCGTATGACATGTAAGCGATCACCGTAACACCGAGGGCCACCACCACCTGTTGCAACAAACCGTTGTTGGTGCGGCGGGCGTGGCGAAGTCCGTACCAAATGGCGCCAGCAATCAAAAGGAACAGCGGAATAAGGCCGGTGTGGAAAGGCATGCCCAGACTGTTCACCATGAAGCGGTCGAGGCTTACCCAAAGTTTGGGAACGCCCGTAATGATGAGGGCCTGAACACCCACCAGGAAACCTACACCCACCAGTGCTGCAACAGAGGCGCCTTTCCAATTGGGTGATTTTGATTTTTTGAAATAATAGAACATGGCGAGCGCCGGAAAGGTCAGCAAGCTGAGCAAGTGCACGCCGATGGACAAAGCAGTGGAATAAAAAGCAAAAATGAGCCAGCGGTCATTTTCGGGTTTATCGGGCAGGTTGTACCATTTGAGTACGGCCCAAAGGGTCATACAGGTAAAAAATGTCGACATGGCGTACACCTCGCCTTCCACAGCCGAAAACCAGATGGAAACCGTAAAAGCGGTGGATAGTCCAGCTACAACACCGGCGGCTACCGTTGCGATGGCGTCGGCGCCCGTGGGTTCTTCTTCGCGACCCACAAGGGAGAGGCGCGCCAAAATGGTGGTGCTCCAACACACAAAAAGGGCTGAAAAAGCGGTACAAAGAGCGGAAAGCAGGTTGACGCTGTAGGCAATGTCAGCAGGATCGCTCGAAACCATGGAGCCTATCCAGGTAAAAAGGCGTCCAACAATCAGGAAGATCGGGGCGCCGGGAGGGTGCACGACCTGAAGTTTGTATGCACCGGAAATAAACTCGCCACAGTCCCACAAGCTGCCTGTTGGTTGGGCTGAGGCAGCAAGCACAACGGCCGCGATGGCAAAGGTGAACCATCCGGCAATGTTGTTCAGCGTCTTAAAAGAATTCATTTTTTAGGTAGTTGTGTCAGATTGTAGAGCTTAGATCACCCATTGGATGATGCCAGTGCATAATTTTAGGAAGCGCAAAGCTAATAAAAGCAGTCAGCAGGCAGCAGGCGGCAGGCAGTTTTTTCGATGATGGCGCCCGAATGTTGCTGGCAGGTCCCAAGGGCATGTGCCTGTATGTTGTAAAAAAACAGATTTTTAAACGGCACTGTTTGCTTTCCAGGCATCTATCTTGCCACCGAATCAATCTTTTCCTCCCGGACATGACCATTAAGTTTTTTACAGTCACCTTTTCTCTCGCCGTATGTATTGTTGCCGGCGTTGCTTTTGCGACGTCTTTTTTTTCAAAACATGAAAAAAAAGAACCTAATATTTTTCAAAAACAGCCATTCGAAAGCACATTAACTGTTTGGCTGCCCACCGAAATTCCCCCAGCGTCGAATGAACTGCCGGCAGTTGCCGTACAAACAGGGCATCGCTTTACGCCGCCGCCAACCCGACCAAAAGACTGTACGGACATTCCGGTCAAACGCAAAGGCAAAAAAGTGCCTTCCGAATGGATCGAACAAATACATCGGGCAGCACCGGGGCACGATTGGAAAACTATTGAAGCACAAAGTTTGCAACAACTCGGAACCTTGGCCAACAGCAGAAACCTCAATGGCACTTGGATGGAACGTGGTCCGTCGAACGTACCCGGCCGCATCACCGATGTTGACATCGATTACACTCAAAACCGCATTTACGCTTTGAGCGATCACGGATTGGTATTCCGGTCCGACGACTTGAACGGCAGTAACTGGATAAGTCTTAACGACCATTTCCCACTGGGACTCGACGTTTCGGCCTCCATCAAGGTGCTGCCAGGCGTACCCGAACGCGTGGTGGTGGCAGGTTACCTCAAAGCCATCAACGATTGGGGCGTGTACTACACCGATAATGCCGGCGTTTCATGGCAGGCCTCCACGGGATTCGAAGATATCCCTTTGATGGGCATCAAACGGATGCAGTTTCAGGGCGACACGGCTTACCTTTTTGTACACGAATACAATCCGCAGACGCCTGTTGATTACTACACCGTTTATCGGTCGGTCAGCCGCGCTTCGGATTTCGAAATATTGTACCGCTCCACCATTCCGGTGGGGGATGGTGGCCGGCATGGCAAAAGCGACATGTGGGTTTCCAATGATTTGGGAAATTCTTTCCTGTATTTGTCGCTTGAGGACAGCCTTTTCCTGGTTGATAAATACACCGGAAACCGGACTTTCAACAGCACAATCACCGGGAACCCGGAGCTTATCATCGGCTTGCTCACCGGCCTTACCACCAATGGCGAGACGGAACTGCGCGCTTATGCCGCTGTACCCGATTCGGGTACTTTTTATGCCTGGAACAGCAACGAAGAGGTTTGGAAACACCAGGGTTCACTGTACGATTGGTGGCTTTCCGGCCCCTTTGGACAAAACTCCTTTTCCTGCTCCCAGGTTTCGGCCGACACCATGTACTTCGGCTCCATCCTTACATCGCGCAGCACCAACGGAGGTGTGAATTGGACCATCCCCGACCTCGATCCCACCCAAAGTTTCGCTCTTTACCACGGTGATGTGCCCAAAACCCTCAACATCATCAATACCAATACCGGGGAAGAAGAAACCTACATGGGTACCGACGGCGGTTTGTACCGCCGCGACCCAGCCACGGACCATTTCGAGCAACTCAGCATACCCGGGCTCAATTGTACCCAGATCTACAAAATGGTGAGCAGCCGCGAAAATCCGGGTAAAATGTTCATCGGTACCCAAGACAACGGCTACGCCACCACGTTGCTCGGTGAACAACAAACTGGCGCAGTTGATTTTACTACGGTGTGGGGAGGAGACGTGACCAACATGGCTTCCGGCGACGACGGCCAGTCTTTTTGGGTTTGGTGGTGGGGCGACGGCTGTAACTACGTGACCAGTCCCGACGACAACGGCGTATCTTCCACCTGGTCGCCTTTTTGGCAAAACGGCTCCATCCCTTATTGGGAAGCGCCGATCTGGGTCTCCACACACCAGCCCGACAGGTGTTTTTCGGCAGGCACCCTCAACGGTGGAACAGGCAGTCACCTGCTCAGCATCCAGGCCATGCCCGGAGCCGATGCTGTAGGTACCGAATATCCTTTCGATTTTCACGCAGTTGGTGGGGGGCGTATTACCGCCATTGCCCAATCGCCCATCAACAGTCAGTATTTTTATGTAGCCACCAACAACGGGTACTTTTTTACCTCAACCGATGGCGGTTTGAACTGGGAAAGCCACAACACGGCGCCATATTTTTACGCAAGGTGCATTTATCCATCCCGAATCAACCTCGGTGAGGTGTGGGTGGGAGGCAGCGGTTACTCCAACGCACCTGTTTTCCACACCATCAACAACGGCGGCTCGATGGAAGTTTTTGATGCAGGAATGCCATCATGTTTGGTGGAAGCCCTTGCAGCCAACGACGACGAAACCATTTTGTTTGCGGCAACGAGTATCGCGCCTTTTGCTTTCGAAACATCCGAAGGCACCTGGGCCTTGCTTGCAGGCATCGCCGCGCCACTTGTCCATTACATGGATGTTGAGTACCTACCAGAAATCAAAACGGCGCGTTTTGCCACCTATGCGCGCGGGATTTGGGACTGGAGCCAATCACCTTCCACAAAGGCTGCCGATCAACAGGCACAAAATAAAGCGTTTCGTGTTTTCCCCAATCCGGCCACAGATGATGGTTGCACACTCTATTGCGATCCGGCCGATGTGGGTAAGCAGTACGTATTGGTGAACGCTTCGGGCCAGTTCGTTGCCGGAGGAACGCTTGCGGGTCAACATACAACAATCAATTTACGGAACTTTGTGCACGGAACCTACTATATTGTTCTGGACGGCAAAAGAACGGATACGGTGGTGTTGGTAAAACAGTGAACAGCATAAAAAACACGTTCAATTTTACGAAAAACAACCTGTTGCTGTCTTGTTCAGTAGGAGGGTTTTATCATTTGGTACCCCGTCTCATTTAATTCACCGGACCATCAAAAAGAGAGCGTCACCCCGAATCCGGAATGACGCCTTTTTTTTACTACCTGCTAAATGCTGCCAGCTGATTTAAATGCCCAGCTTCGCTTTCACGAGTTTGGTAACATCATCGGTATCGCTGGCGAAAAGCATGGCGCCCGAACTGGTGTCGAAAATCATGAGATAGCCGGTTTCAGTAGCGACGGCTTTAACAGCATCTTCTACACGGGTGAGGATGGGCGAAAGCAATTTTTCGCGTTTGGCGCTCAGCTCTTTTTGAGCATCCTGCTCAAATTTCTGGATGAACTCCTGTTGTTTTTGGAGCTCGGCCTGGCGTGTTTGCACCTGAACAGCGGTGAGTGTACCTGCATTGTATTCCTTTTCCAGTTGAACGTAAGCCTCCTGGAAAGCCTTGGTGAGCGAGTCGTCCTTGGCGGAAAGTTTGTCGGCAAACACCTTCAAGCTGTCGTTGGCCAGTTTGGTGTCGGGCATTTCTTCAAGCAGGTTGCCCAGGTTGAGGTGTCCGTATTTCGGAGTTGTGGATTGTGCCGAAAGGGTGGCGGCGCTTAGAAAAAAGGCGGCCAAAAGGGTAAAAAATGTTTTTTGCAACATCAGATGTAGGAATGTGTTTTGAGTTCAAGACGTAAACAAGGTGCAAAGGTACCGTTCTTGTCCATATTTTATGTTGTTAATGTAATGTTAAGCCTGTAAAGATCGCTGTGGCAAAAATGCAGATTCATACGTTTCCATCCCGTACCTTTGTTTGATCGTTTGTAAAAATTGAAAAAGTCGTGAAACGCCAACTCTTACTCGCCATACTATTTTGCCTTCCTGTGGTACTGCTTTGGAGCCAAAAAGACCCAAAAGCAAACCTGATCCAGTTCTCTGGCATGCTGCTCACCGATGCGGATGGTCGCCTCCAGCCCATACCTTACGCCAGCGTTTTCCTGCCCGGAAAAAGTAGGGGAACTTACGCGGACTACCGTGGTTTTTTTTCCCTCGTGGTGGAAAGAGGTGATAAAGTAAGGTTCAATTGCCTCGGATTTCAACAAGTAACCATCACCATTCCCGATACACTAACGCAGGACAGGTACTCGATCGTTCAACTTATGACGACCGATACCATCAATCTGCCCGAAACGGTCATTTTCCCTTGGCCTTCGAGGGAACATTTCAAAATTGAGTTCCTGAAAATGGACGTTACGCCCGAGCTGCAACGCCGTGCTACCCAAAACCTCGCCAACGATTACCTCGCCGAAGCGCGTAAAAGTGACGACATGGTGCCGTACTCTGGCCGCGAAAGTGCCAACTTTTACCTGCGCCAGCAAACCAGCCAATACTACTTCATCGGCCAAACACCCCCAATGAACATTTTTAGTCCGCTTGCATGGGGTCAGTTTTTCAAAGCCTGGCAAGACGGCGATTTCAAAAAGAAAAAAGAAGGGGAGAAGGACTAAGCCTTTGTCGGCAAATTCCGGTCGTCTGCGGCTTTTTACTACTTTTGCCCCTTGCAGGGTAAAACAAAGCCTGCCGTGGCGCGTTTAGAGCCTGCTTAACTGTTTCTACTTCAAAATTTAACCATACAAACCCGCATGTCGCAGTATCAATCGGACGTGGCCGCCGTAGACGCGTTGGCCCAGGCTTACAAGGACCTATCGGCAGAAATAGGCAAAGTGATCGTCGGTCAGGAAGACGTGGTCAAAGCTGTCATCATTTCCCTCTTTTCCAATGGCCACTCGCTGCTCGTCGGCGTGCCAGGCCTCGCCAAAACCCTGCTCGTGAGCACCATTTCTGAAGTGCTCGACCTCGACTTCAAACGCATCCAGTTTACACCCGACTTGATGCCCTCGGACATCATGGGCTCGGAAATTCTCGACGAAGACCGGCACTTTCGATTCAACCGCGGACCGATTTTTGCCAACATCGTTTTGGCCGACGAGATCAACCGTACGCCTCCCAAAACACAGGCCGCACTGCTCGAGGCCATGCAGGAACGCTCCGTAACCGTTAGCGGACAACGACACATTTTGCCTACGCCGTTTTTTGTGTTAGCTACCCAGAACCCCATCGAGCAGGAAGGAACCTACCCGCTTCCGGAAGCCCAGCTCGACCGTTTCATGCTCAACATTCCACTTACATACCCCTCGTACGAGCAAGAAGTGGAAGTGGTAAAAAATACCACCTCGTCGCGCGAGGTGAATTTGCGCCACATCCTCACCTCCGAGCAGATCCTCGAGTTCCAGCAAGTGATCCGCAAAATCCCGGTGGCCGACAATGTGCTCGAATACGCCGTAGGCCTGGTTTCCAAAACGCGCCCCGGCACCCACCGCGCTACCAAAGAAGCCAATACCTACCTTACGTGGGGAGCAGGCCCTCGCGCAAGCCAATACCTCGTGCTTGGCGCCAAATGCCACGCAGCCATCAGCGGCAAATATTCGCCCGATATTGAAGACGTGCAGGCCATCGCCAACATGGTGCTCCGCCACCGTATCGTACGCAACTTCAAAGCCGAGGCCGAGGGCATCAGTGAAGAAAATATTGTGGAGGCGCTGTTGTAAAAGTCCCGCCATAGCTGTAAACATTAAAAATATGAATCATCCCGAATTTTTTCAGGGGTGACTCATGTTTCAACTGGTCAGCAGGCAGTGCGCATGTACTCCGGAGCTCCAGCTCCGGAGAGCTCCACGACGAGCAACAAGAAATAATTAAGGGGTTAAAAGTTAAGCTTTTAGCCCCTTTTACGTGCAAAGTACGCAGCTTGTTTTGGAGTTGTGTTTTTTCCACCGAAGAGCTCCGGAGTACATGCACGCTGACCAGTTGAAACATGAGTCACTCCTGAAAAAATTATAAATGACCCATGTTTTTGATTTTGACGCCTGATTTAAGCATTATTAATAAAATAATTATTTTATAAAATATTTATAAAAAGCGATTTAGGTATAAATTTAATAAAGAAACACAACGATTTAAATTAAAATAAATATATCTCCCCGTCTTTCCAAACCACCGCTTTCCCCATCTTTCCCCGTATTTTCGTAGCGCACCTCGCAACTACTTTCGAATGCCATGCCGCTCTACAACTGGATAACCATCACCACCGACCCACAAGCCGTGCAAAACCTGCACGAAGCACTGGGCATTGACGAGCTTTTTTGCCGACTGCTCGCGCTACGTGGTGTGCGCACCAAAGAAGAAGCGCGGGCGTTCCTGAAACCCGGCCGCGATTGGCACGATCCTTTCCTGATGGCCGACATGCAACGCGCTGTCGAACGCCTTGGCAAAGCTCTGGATGCCGGAGAAAAAATACTGCTGTACGGGGATTATGATGTGGACGGTACCACCTGTGTTACGCTGCTGTACGCACTTTTGTCGCCCCACCATACGGCCTTAGATTATTATTTGCCCGACCGCGACAAGGAAGGGTACGGCGTGAGTCGAGCCGGCGTGGAATACGCCCGAACCACTGGTGCCACGCTTTTGGTGGTGATGGATTGCGGCATCAAAGCGCATGAACAAATCAACCTGGCCAACAGCTACGGCATCGATGTAATAGTGTGCGACCACCACCTGCCCGAGGGCGGTTTGCCTGCAGCCTTGGCCGTGCTTAACCCGAGGCGCGACGATTGTCCTTACCCGTACAAGGAACTTAGCGGCTGCGGCATCGTTTTTAAACTAGCGCAGGCCCTTGTGACGCACAGGGGCTGGCCCAAAGAACAAGCCGAAAACTTGCTCGACCTCGTGGCGCTGAGCACGGCGTGCGACATCGTGGCCATGACCGGTGAAAACCGCGCCCTCACCCAGGCCGGACTGGAGCGCATCAACCGCCATCCGCGTACGGGTTTTTGGGCGCTTATCCGGCAGCTCAACCGCAGCTTTCCGCTTGAAGTGAATGATCTGGTTTTTGGTTTGGGACCGCTCATCAATGCTGCCGGACGGTTGGGCGATGCACGCGAGTCCGTACGCCTCATGCTGGCCACCGAAAAATTGCCTGCGCTCGACCAGGCGGCGCGCCTCGCCCAGCGCAACCGCGAACGTCGTGAAGTGGATTTTGCCATGACCGGCGAAGCGCAGCGTCTGTTTACGGAAAAAAACAACTGGGCCGACCGACGCAGCATCGTGTTGTTCGATCCAGAATGGCACAAAGGCGTAATCGGTATCGCGGCGAGCAGGATGGTGGACAAGTTCAACCGTCCGTCCGTGATCCTTACCCAAAGCGAAGGCAGGGCGGTGGGTTCGGCGCGATCGGTGCCAGGGTTCGATTTGTACAATGCCTTGCAGCAGTGCGACGACCTTTTTTACAGTTTTGGCGGTCACGCTTTTGCCGCAGGCATGCAGATGCCCGTGGAAAATGTGCCTGCTTTTGCCGACCGGTTTGAAAAAATCGCCTCGCAAAACCTAATCGATACCTCGTTGGTGCCGGAGCTTGAGGTAAGCGCGGAAATCAAGCTCGAACAGATAAACACTGGATTTTGGAACATCCTCAAACGGTTTGCACCGTTCGGACCTCAAAACCGGCAGCCTATTTTTGTATCAAAACAATTAACCGATACCGGCGAAAGCCGACAACTTGCCAACAACCATGTGCGGTTCAGCGTACGGCAGGGAGACGGTTCGGTTTTAACGGGCATTGGCTTCGGACTGGGCGACGCTTTTGAAAAAATACGGCACCGGCCTTTCGACATGGCGTTTTACATCAGGGAAGAATGGTGGAAAGATGAATCGAAACTGCGGCTCATGGTGAAGGATGTTCGATAAAAATGGCTGTGGTTCGCAACCTCAACGCTGATGCCGTATGTTTGGCTCAAATTTATAAACCATGGAGTGGCTTGCCGACCCGGATACCTGGATTGCTTTTTTAACGCTTTGTGCCCTCGAAATCGTATTGGGCATTGACAACATCGTTTTTATATCCATCCTCACCAACAAATTGCCGGTTGAAGAGCAGGAAAAGGGCCGACGACTCGGTCTGATGCTGGCACTAATCATGCGCGTTGGGCTGCTTTTCTCCATATCTTGGATGATGCAGCTCACCGAACCATTTTTTTCGTTGTTGCATGTGGATATTTCTGGCCGCGACCTCATCCTCATCCTGGGTGGCTTGTTCCTGATTTACAAAAGCGTTAATGAGATACACCACAAAGTGGAAGAGTCCGAAGAGGAATCGGAACCTCCCAAAAGGGCTTCGTTTGCTTCGGTAGTCGGACAAATCATCCTCATCGACCTGGTATTTTCGCTCGATTCGGTCATCACGGCCGTGGGTATGGTTGACCGCATCGAAATCATGATCGCTGCCGTGATCGTGTCCATGATGGTGATGCTGGCGGCAGCCGGGCCAATCAGCCGCTTCGTCAACAACCACCCGGCCATTAAGATTTTGGCCCTTGCGTTCCTCATCCTCATCGGTGTGGCACTGCTCGGTCAGGGATTGGACTTCGACATCCCGAAAGGCTACATCTATTTCGCTATGGCATTTGCACTGGTGGTGGAGATGGTCAATATTCGCTTAAAAACGCGCAAAAAGTCCAAAACGGTGTGAAAGGTTGTTGGTACCACGAAGATGCGCTACCACACTCCAAAACACCAACGCCATACGCGCATCGTGCAGAAAATTGTTGACCAATCCGTGAAGTAAAAAACTGACCAATGAAAGCCCAAAAAATAGGTGTTGCGGCTGCATGGGTTGTCGAAAAATCGACAATAGGGCAACAAAAATAAAAACAAACCATAAAAACAAACCCGGCCACCCTGTTTCTGCCAATGCCTGGAAATACTCGGAATGGGCGCCACCTCCCCGGCCATAATTTTCTGGACCGCGTTTTTCAATCGGCTTGGTGACGCTGATGCGGGTCATGTTTTCGGGGCGCTGGTAGTCAAAGTATTCAAACATAAACGTGCCCGGGCCAAAACCTGTAATGGGCCGGTCTGCCGCCATGTGTACGGCACATTGCCAGCGGTTGAGGCGTTCGAGCGCCGATACATCGGTACTGAGGATAGGTTTAATAAAAAACAAAATGCTTCCGCAAACAAGTGCAAGTCCCAACAAGGCGGGACGCAAACGGGGTTTGGTAAAAATGGCCGTGAGCCATGCTGCTCCCAGCAACGAAAGCCAGGCTGCCCTGCTGGAGGCTGCAACCAAAGCCAAAACGGGCAAAACATAAAACCAACGCCGATTCCCCTCGATGGGCGCGGTGAGCGGCATCAAACACAAAGCAGCCGTAAGCACGGCGGCATACAAAGTATGGTCGGGAAAAAAAGGCATGGGCGCCAACATGGCCTGGTTTGAACGAAAGTTGAATAAGGCATGGTGGATCAGCGTATACGCTTCAACGCCCAACATAGAAACCAGGAAATAGGGCAGACTGGACGTCCATAATCCGGGGAAAAGCAACAAACCCGCCCCGAATACCCAGGCATGGGTGGTTTCCACAAGCACAAACTTCCAGGACACCACCGGTATGCTGGAAAAAACGGCAGCAACAGCCATCCATCCCAACCAAACGATGCCCAAGCGCCACGCCATTCCGGCATTTTTCCAAAGCGCATCACGGTTGCGCCACGCTTCGGGCACAAGCGCCAGGGCCAACGCTCCAATAAGCGGCTCAGAGGGCAAACCAAGGCTCCACGCGCCGAAATCGACCTCGACCGTAAACGGAAGCAGAAGAAACAGCGCTCTGTAGCCAAGAGTTAAGTGGCCTGGCGGATTGATCATGTGTTAAAGGTGCAAGATTTTTGGGAAATTTCAGGTTGGGTAGTAGGTGAGGTGACATCTCCGAGGAACGAGGAGGTGTCACCTCACCTACTGCGCTCGGTAACGTGTGAGGTGTCACCTCCTCGTTCCTCGGAGATGTCTCCTCACTTACCGCGCTGATTAACGTGTGAGATGTCACCTCCTCGTTCCTCGGAGATGACACCTCACCTGCCGCGTTGAAGTTGTTCCTTGACGTGCACTTGTTTAGGGTATTGTTTTGTTTTTCAAAACATTTGTTTTAAATTTGTTTCAAATATTGTCTTGTTTTGAAACAAAAAAATTACCTGAAAGGCCGCGGCGCCCAGATCAACCCGGCTTCGCCGTACGAAAAGCTGCAACGCGACATCGAACCCATCGATTGGGCTTTGGCTGAGGCAGACTGGGAAACGCCGGAGTTGCAAACCGAATACCTGGAAACCCACCCGAAAACCATCCTGAACAAGGTGGAAAGTCCGGACATTCCCATGGAATGGAGCATGAACCCTTACCAAGGCTGCGAACATGGCTGTGTGTATTGTTATGCCCGCAACACCCATCCGTATTGGGGCTACAGCGCGGGTGTGGAGTTTGAGCAAAAAATTCTGGTGAAACGCAACGCAGCCGAGTTGCTGGAAAAGGAATTGAAGAAAAAATCGTGGAAAGCCGCGCCGGTGATGTTTTCGGGCAATACCGACGCTTACCAGCCCGCCGAGCGCAAGTTTGGCATCACCCGCGCTTGTTTGGAGGTTTTTTGGAAATACCGGCATCCGGTGGGTTTGATCACGAAAAACAGCATGGTGTTGCGGGACCTCGATCTTTTGCGCAAACTCGCTTCCGAAAAATTGGTGACGGTGGCCATCAGCATAACCACGCTGGATGAAAACCTCAGGCGGTTTTTAGGGCCGAGGACAGCCACTGTCCAACAAAGGTTAAAAACGGTGGAGGTCCTGAGCGCCAACGGCATTCCTGTTTTTGTGATGCTTGCGCCCATCATTCCAGGACTCAACGAACACGAAATTTTCGGTATCGCCAAAGCCGTTTCCGAGCGCGGCGCCTTGGGCATTGGGTACACGATGGTACGCCTCAACGGCGATGTGGCGGCTATTTTTGAAGATTGGCTGCGCAAAAACGAGCCAGGAAGAGCGGAGAAAATTTTAAACAAAATCAGGGAAGCCCACGGCGGTAACCTCCACGACAGCCGCAGCGGCGTACGCATGCGCGGCGAAGGCAAAATCGCCGAAATCATCCGCGAACAGTTCCGCGTGGCGCGGGAAAAGTTTTTTGCG
>JBBSDH010000119.1:0-13102 GCA_038249605.1 Chitinophagales bacterium
AACGGCGGATTAAACTGGGAACCACTGGGCGTCGGGTTGCCCCATGTGCCGGTGTACGACATTGATGTGAACAACAACGAACATACCCTCATTGCGGGAACCCATGCGCGCAGCATTTACACCTACCCGCTCGATTCGTTGCAGCTCGGAAACGACGTTTCGACGTACAACCCCGGCAGGCCGCAATCAACGTTCGCCGTACAACCAACCCTCGCCAACGACCACATCACTCTGATGGTGGAACAGCCGGGCAGCAGTGCCAAAACCGAAGTGTTGATTTTTGATTTGTCGGGAAAACTGCTGGAAACACACAACTTCACGGGTGCGGGCTTCAAGGAAGTTCCGGTGAGCCACTATGCCCCGGGCATGTACCTCGCACTGGCAAGGAGCAAGGGGAAAGTTTGGGAGCAGCAGAAGTTTGTGGTGGGGAGGTAGCGGGCATGTACTCCGGAGCTCCAGCTCCGGAGGCATCTACGGCGGGTTTGTACAGGTATCGAAAGACTTCCGCTGCCGACGCAGCTCCTGAATGTATTTTATGTTCAAATGATACACACCTTTACGTCGCTGACTTGGCGCTGGCAGTGCTATTATCAACGGTAGTGTGCGAAAATCAAGCTGTTACGCGCAGTAGAGATATCCGGAGCTGGAGCTCCGGAGTACATGCGCGCTTCGCGCGTGTGTAGCCT
Source organism: Chitinophagales bacterium (assembly GCA_038249605.1). Classification (GTDB taxonomy): domain Bacteria; phylum Bacteroidota; class Bacteroidia; order Chitinophagales; family Saprospiraceae; genus M3007. Next base: position 687 of record JBBSDH010000119.1, read on the forward strand.
ACTGCCCGCTAATTTCCACCGCATCAAGCAACACATCAATTTCCTCAAACGATTTCACGCCTACCCTTTCCTCGTCGCCGCCTTCCACCACGATGCCGGCGGGTTGGATGGCGTGGATGGAAGCAATTGCAGCATCGGTACCGCCTTCGGGGTTGAGCAGGATGGAAAAACGCGATGCCAGGGAGCGCCACGTTTCGGGTGCGACGTTGCCTACGCCGTTCAGGATAAAATGCCTGACGTTTCCTGAGGTCGCTTCCAGGATGCGCAGTGTTTCGGAAGCGTTGTCGTTGGGGATTTCCAGTAAAATGTCGACACCATCAAAGTCTGACAATGCCGTGCCATGTGTGCGGGCATTGATTTGAACGGCGGGCAGGTTGAAAAAATGTGCTGCTTCGCGCACGTAATTGAGTGGTTTGGTGGCAAATTCGCCCACGATGACGGGGCCTTCCACCCATTCGCGGATGGCATTCATCACCATGGGCTCGAGGTATCCTGGCGTTCCCTCTTCGAGGTTGAAACCGAGAAAATGTACCTCGCGGGCCGCGAAATAACGCGCGTCGGTGAGGTTGTTGATGCGGGAAGCTTTGATGATCATGGTGTGGGAATGAAAGCGCAAAGATAAGTGCCCGTTCACGGGTTTTTTTTGTAGATTTGCTTTTTAGATTCACCCAACAACTACCGTTTTGCGCCCACGTTCCCTTCTCTGGATTTTCCTTTTGCTTGCCGTAGCCCTTGTGGTATGGAAGCTGTATACCAACAAACAAACGATGGCCGTCGATGCCAAACTCTCGCAGGTCACCCGGGCATACGTACCTGTAGAGGTAACCACGCCAAAACTGGAAGACCTGGCCATGAGTCTCGAATCCGACGGTATTTTTATGCCGGCCAAGGAAATGTTTGTCATTTCCGAAACGGCTGGTCGCGTGGTTGCCGTTTACAAAAACAAAGGCGAATGGGTGGTTGAAGGAGAAGTGATCGCTAAGGTAGACGACGAACTGCTCAACATCGAGCTCGAAGCTACCCAGGCCAACCTTGCCAAACTGGAAAAAGACCGCGAACGCGTGGGCAACCTCGTGGAAGGCGAAGCCATTGCTAAAAACAAAATCGAAGACATCCAACTGGGTATCCTCGCCGCCGAAGCCAAGGTGAAAGGTTTGAAAAAACAAATCGCCAACACAAGCATCAAAGCACCCATGACGGGCGCTATGGGATTGCGTTTCATCGAACGCGGTAGTGTGATCGGTCCGGGCATTCAGGTCGCCCTCATCACCAACCTCGAGAAATTGTTTCTCATGGTGAAAGTTACCGAACGCGATGTGCTCAACATTAAAAAAGGACAAAAAGTAGGCGTCGCACCCGATGTGTACCCCGGCTCTACCATTTCCGGCAAAGTGACCAACATTGGTCTTCGCGCCGACAACGCCTTCACCTACGACGTAGAGATAGAAGTGCCCAACCCCAAAGACAAACCCATGCGCGCAGGTATGCACGCCCGCGCCATTTTCAGTTTCGCCAACAACCGCAAAGGCCTCACCATTCCGCGCCGCGCAGTGGCTGGTAGCTTGCAGGATGCCAAAGTGTACATCGTGCAGGATTCCTTGGCCATCCGCCACGCTGTGAAACTCGGCGCCGTGTTGGGTGAAAAAGTAGAGGTTCTGTCGGGACTCAAAGGCGACGAAACCATAGTGGTTTCTGGCCAGCTCAACCTCAGCGACAGCACAAGGGTGCAGGTGGTTAAGACGGTTGAAAAGTAAATTAGTCGACAGTCGACAGTCCTTTAAATTCCAAAAAGCCTGCCGACTGTCGACTGTCATTTTTTTTCCCCTAACTTTGCGGCTCATTCATAAACCGCCCCGGCAACGCCCGTTGTTTGAGGCACCCGCCTGTTGTATGGGTGGGCTAAAACCTTTTTTATTTCCATGATAAACATCACTTTTCCCGACGGCAACATTCGTGCGTATGCCGCCGGAACCACCGCCCTCGATGTGGCCAAATCCATCAGCGAGGGCCTCGCCCGCGTGGTGCTTTCCGCCCGTGTAAACGGCGAAGTGCGCGACCTCACTCGCCCCATCAACGAAGACGCGAGCATCGTTTTTTACAAATGGGACGACAAAGAGGGTAAAGCGACTTACTGGCACTCCTCGGCCCACTTGCTCGCAGAAGCACTCGAAGCGCTTTATCCGGGCACCAAATTCGGCATCGGGCCGTCCATCGACAACGGTTTTTACTACGACGTGGATACCGGCGACCGCATGCTCACCATCGGCGACCTGCCTGTCATCGAACAAAAAATGCTCGAACTGGCCCGCACCAAAAGTGAGTTCAAACGCACCGAAGTGAGCAAAGCCGACGCCATCAAGTTCTTCACGGAGAAAAATGATGAGTACAAACTTGAACTCATCAACGACCTGCAGGACGGTACCATCACCTTCTACCAACAAGGCAACTTCGTCGATCTGTGCCGGGGGCCACACCTCTCAAACACCGAAAACATCAAGGCCGTGAAACTGCTCAACGTAGCTGGCGCTTACTGGCGCGGCGACGAAAAACGCAAACAACTTACCCGCATCTACGGCATTACGTTCCCGAAAGCCAAGGAACTGGAAGAATACCTGACGCTGCTGGAAGAAGCCAAAAAACGCGACCACCGCAAACTCGGCGCCGAACTCGAGTTGTTTATGTTTTCGGAAAAAGTAGGTCAGGGCCTGCCCATGTGGCTGCCCAAAGGCACCGCTGTGCGCCAAAGACTCGAAGATTTTCTAAAAAAAGAACAATTGCGCCGCGGCTACCAACCCGTGATCACGCCGCACATCGGTTCGAAAAAACTTTACATCACTTCCGGTCACTGGGAAAAATTCGGTAAGGACTCATTTCAGCCCATCCTCACGCCGGATGAAAATGAAGAGTTCCTGCTTAAACCCATGAACTGTCCGCACCACTGCGAGATTTACGGCTACCGTCCGCGCTCCTACCGCGAGTTGCCCATCCGCATTGCCGAATTTGGCACGGTGTACCGCTACGAACAATCGGGTGAGTTGCACGGCCTTACCCGTGTGCGCGGATTTACTCAGGACGATGCGCACATCTTCTGCACCGAAGACCAACTCAAGGAGGAATTCCTGGGTGTGCTCGACCTGACGCGCTTCGTATTGGCCAAACTGGGTTTTGAAAAATTCACGGCTCAGATCAGTCTGCGCGACCCGGAAAACAAAGCCAAATACATCGGTACCGACGAAAACTGGCGCCGCGCCGAACAAGCCATCATTGAAGCTACGGAAGAAGCCGGTCTGGTGACCACCCGTGAAATCGGCGAGGCCGCGTTTTACGGTCCTAAACTCGACTTCATGGTGAAGGACGCCCTTGGCCGTTCGTGGCAGCTGGGTACCATCCAGGTGGACTACAACCTGCCCGAGCGTTTCAACCTCACATATGTGGGCGCCGACAACGCGGAGCACCGACCGGTGATGATCCACCGTGCGCCGTTTGGTTCCATGGAGCGTTTCATGGGTGTGCTCATCGAGCACTGCGCTGGCAAATTCCCGCTCTGGCTGTCGCCCGAGCAATTTGCCATCCTACCCGTGAGCGACAAGTTTGTGGAGTATTCCTACCATGTGAAAGCGCAGCTTGAGAGCGAAGACCTTCGCGGCGTTGTAGACGACCGCAACGAGACCATCGGCCGCAAGATCCGCGACAACGAGCTCAAGCGTATTCCTTTTCTGCTCATCGTGGGTGAGAAAGAACAGGACGCTGGTACGGTTTCGGTGCGCAAACAAGGCGAAGGCGACCAAGGCGCCGTGAGCGTGGATGCGTTTGCGAAAATGGTGCAGGCGTTGTTGTAAAAATCAAGTTTGAGAGAAATAAAAAAAAGCCGTCCCGATGTTATTGGGATGGCTTTATTTCAAGAGGGATGTAGACGCGAATACCGCGCTGCACTAGTTTACTGCCCAAACTTTGCCTTAAGATGGCCAGGGGCTGATGGGTTTTTATTGTGGTTACTAACGACTTCGGACTTACAACTTATTTGTACCTTTGTAGGCTATGAGCAATTTCGTCGTTTCCGCCCGCAAGTACCGTCCCCAGCGTTTTGATGACGTGGTGGGTCAGCAGCATGTGGCCGGTACTTTGAAAAATGCTTTGGCTACGGATCACCTGGCACATGCGTTTCTGTTCACGGGGCCGCGCGGTGTGGGCAAAACAACTTGCGCGCGCATCCTGGCCAAAATCATCAACTGCGAAAACCGTACGGCCGACCATGAGGCCTGCGAAGTGTGTTCCTCCTGCAAAGCTTTCAACGACAACGCATCGTTCAACATCATCGAGCTCGACGCAGCTTCAAACAACGGCGTGGAACACATCCGCGCCATTGTGGAGCAGGTGCGCTTCACTCCACAGCAGGGCAAATACAAGGTGTTCATCATCGACGAGGTGCACATGCTCTCGGCTGGCGCTTTCAATGCATTTTTGAAAACGCTGGAGGAGCCGCCGCCGTATGCCATTTTTATCCTGGCCACTACGGAGAAACACAAGATCATCCCCACCATCCTTTCGCGCTGCCAGATTTTCGACTTCCGCCGCATCACCGTGCACGACATGGTGTTGCACCTGCGCGGCATCTGCGACAAGGAAGGCATCAAAGCCGAAGACGACGCCCTGCACATCATCGCTCAAAAAGCCGATGGGGCACTGCGCGATGCGCTTTCGATCTTCGATCGCATCACCAGCTTTTCGGGTAAAAACATTCGTTACGACGACGTGATCGAGAACCTCAACGTGCTCGATTACGACTATTTTTTCCAAATCACCGATGCGCTCATGGCCGAAGACGTGCCGGCCATCCTGCAACTGTTCGACCAGATACTGCGCAAAGGTTTCGAACCCGAAGTGTTTGTTTTGGGACTCGCCGAACACCTACGCAACATCTTGGTGTGCAAGGACGAAGCCACGTTGTCGCTCCTTGAGGTAGGCGAAAGTTTGCGCGAACGCTACCGCAAACAGGCCGCCTTGGCGCCCGCCACGTTCCTGCTCACCGCCCTGAACCTGGCCAACGACTGCGACATCAACTTCAAAATGGCGCGCAACAAACGCCTGCACGTGGAGATCAGCCTCATCAAAATGGGGTACATCCACCGCGCCATTAAGGCTGCCCGATCGCCTGCCGCTGCCGCACCACTGGAAAAAAAAACTCCTGATCTGACCTCGGCACCCGATCCATCCGCACCACCGCCACCCATACCTTTGCCCAGCAACGCCTCACCTTTGGGCAAGGATGCTGTTTTGGAATTGAAAGCAGGGTTGCGGCTTGGACAAAAAAAAGCCGAAACGATATCGCTGAGTCTAGATGCTTACGATACCGCCGTAGCCACCGAAGACTTGCATAAAGCAGCCCTGGAAAGTAGGCTCAACCATGAAAATGCCAGTGCCGAATGGAATCAATACGCTACCGGCGTGGAGTCGCCCACCCTGCGCCAGGCCATGCAACTGGCCAAACTGAAACTGGAAGAAAAAGTCCTGACGGTTACCGTCGGCATGAGCACACACCGCGGTTTGTTGATGCAGGAAATGGGACGCCTGCTCGATATTCTGCAAAAAAACCTGCACGACCCGGCCGTCAGGTTGCGCATCGAACTGGATGAAGCCCAACTCGAAAGTCTGAAACCGCCGGCACCCAAACGCCCTACAACGGTGCGTGAAAAAATCGACAACATGAAAGAGGTGAACCCTCATGTCGCCGATTTGTTGTTAAGATTTGACCTTCGTCCCGAAGAATGACAACTACCACTATGAATGCTTTTTGGTACCTTGAAAACATAGATGTAACCCACCTGCTTTGTCCAACCAAACTCGGCAGCGAGGATCTCATGACGCAACACGCGCACCAATCGTTCAAAAAAGGCGACCCGGTGTATGTGCCCGCTGAAATGGCCGACCGGATCTTTTTCATCAGCGAAGGCAAGGTGAAAATATCGAGCATGAACGACGACGGCAAGGAAATTACCAAAGCCATCCTCGGCAAAGGAGAGGTATTCGGCGAAAGTGCGCTGCTGGGTGAAGATCTACGCCGCGATTTTGCCACAGCCCTCGAAGATACCGTAGCGTGCGTGGTGAACCTCGAAGAACTGCGCAGCCTTATGCGCGAACGCAGCGAGCTCAATTTGTTTTTCATGCGCATGTTCGGAGCGCGCCAGCTCGACATGGAACGTAGGCTCGAATCACTCGTGTTTCGCGACAGCCGCAGCCGCGTTGTTGAGTTTTTATACCGTCTGGTAAAACAAAAAGGTGAACGTATAGGCTACGAATGGGTGCTGCGCAACTTCATCACCCACCAGGAAATTGCCAACCTCACAGCCACCAGCAGGCAAACCGTGACTACCACGCTCAACGACCTGCGCTTCAAAAAACTGCTTACTTTCAACCGAAGCCGCCTGCTCATCCGCGACATGGACCAGCTTGCTGCCGAAATAAGACATTGACAGACCCGTGTACAACCTTTTCAAACCCATACTTTTCCTGCTTTCGCCTGAAAATGCCCACCGGGCGACCGTTTTTTTACTCGACCTCGCGGCAGCTTTTCCGCCCACGCGCTGGTTGCTTAAAAGTCTTTTCGGCGCAGCCGCCAAACCCGTACACGCACTCGGACTTACTTTTCCCAATCCGGTGGGCCTTGCCGCCGGGTTCGACAAAGACGGTAAACACATCCGCGGACTTGCCTGTCTCGGATTCGGGTTCGTGGAAGTGGGTACCGTAACGCCAATCCCGCAGGATGGAAACCCAAAGCCCCGCTTGTTCCGGTTGCCTGCTGACCAGGCACTCATCAACCGTATGGGGTTCAACAACGAAGGCCTGGAAGCCCTTGCAGGGCGACTGAAAAAACTGCGCGAACAAGGTGTACCCGACGGCATACTCATCGGCGGCAACATCGGCAAAAACAAGGTGACTGCCAATGAAGACGCCCACCTCGATTACCTCAAATGTTTCGATGCATTGTTCCCGTGGGTCGATTATTTCGCAGTGAACGTAAGCTCGCCCAATACACCCGGTCTGCGTGAACTGCAGGAAAAGGAACCGCTCACACGCCTGCTCAACCTGCTACAGGAACAAAACCGCAAACATTCCGCTCCTAAACCCATTCTGCTTAAAATCGCTCCCGATTTGACGGACAGTCAGCTCGACGACATTGCCGACATCGTTCATGCCACAGGGCTCAGCGGCGTGATCGCCACCAACACCACCATCGATCGCAGAGGATTAAACACACTTGCATCGGAGGTGGAAAACATCGGCGCCGGTGGTCTTAGCGGCACCCCCCTGCGCTTGAGCAGCACCATGGTGATCCGTTACCTTAGGAAAAAAATGGGTCCGCAACCCGTAATCATCGGCGTGGGCGGCATCCATTCGGCCGAATCGGCGCGGGAGAAACTGGATGCCGGCGCCAATTTGGTGCAGGTGTACAGCGGATTGGTGTACGAGGGGCCAAGTTTGGTGAAGAACATCGTGAAAGGTTTGTAATTTTATGTAAATCTAAAATAAAATCTTAGATTTGCATAAAAAGCATCATGTACATCCCGCGATTATTGAGCGAGAAGTTGCTTTCCAGTAGTGCCAAATACCCTGTGGTATCACTGAGTGGTCCGAGGCAATCGGGTAAAACCACTTTACTGAAACAACTTTTCCCGGAATACAGGTACGTTTCCCTTGAAAATCCGGATGATCAGGAGTTTGCCCAGAAGGACCCGAGACATTTTTTAAAAACGTACGATAGACACGTTATCCTGGACGAGGTACAACGCGTACCGCACTTGTTCAACTACTTACAAGGCAAGGTTGATGCTGACAAAATTAATGGGCAATACATCCTCTCTGGTTCACAGGATTATTTGCTGATGCAGGGCATCACCCAGAGTTTGGCCGGCAGGGTTTCCCTGTTTAAATTGTTTCCCTTTTCGTTCGGTGAATTGAAGTCATCAGCCAACATGCCTGAATCGTTTGAAAAAGCCATTTTTCAGGGTTTTTATCCAAGGGTTTTCGAACACAAACTTGAGCCTGACGAGTTCTACGCCAATTATTTTGAGACGTATGTACAACGCGATGTGCGTTCGCTTACTGCGGTGCACGACCTTTCCCTGTTTCGCAATTTTGTGAAACTATGTGCAGGGCGAATTGGTCAACCGCTGAACATGCAAACCCTTGCTGCTGATACGGGTGTGTCGGCTGTAACTGTAAAAGCGTGGTTGAGTATTTTGGAAACCAGCCATCTTGTTTTTCTTTTACCTCCTTATTTCCGCAACTTCAACAAGCGGCTGATCAAATCATCCAAACTTTTTTTTTCCGACGTCGGATTAGCAGCCTGGCTTTTGGGAGTACGAAAACCAGAGGATCTTACCGTGCATTTCGCACGTGGAAATTTATTCGAAAACATGGTTGTGGCCGATTTCCTCAAACAACAATACGAACGGGGTCAGCAGGCAGAGTTGTATTTCTGGCGCGATAGTAACCAGCACGAAATCGACGTTCTTGCCGAACGTTCGGGAGTTCTGATTGCCACGGAGGTCAAATCCGGCGCCACCATCAACCATTCATTTTTCGACAATCTGATCTTTTTTAAGAAAAATGCAGGTGATCAACCTGTTCAAACTTGGCTCATTTATGGTGGTGATGCGGACCAATCACGCGAAAATGGAGAGGTGAGGAGCTGGAAATTTCTTGAAGGCATTTATTAAGAAATCATAAACACCTATAAATATGATTAATATTTATTGAAAATCAATATTTTACAAAAATATATTTTTTAAAAATAAACAATTTTAACCCCAACTGTTAAAATCGGCAAGGATTTTGTTCTCTTGTGTTATCCGTTGTAATCCCATGATTTTTTTACTCCCTATTTTTTTACTCCCGTATACAATGTCATGAAAAGTTTTTTGGAACATAAGAAGTTGAACACAGACCAGCCGAAGTCGCTCCTTAGCGATCCACGTTGGTTGTTGTTGGGGCTGGCTGTATTACTCTTTACCGCAGCCATCGTGTACGAACACTTTACGGGAACTCCTTCCGGAATTCCTGCAGAAGCAAGTACGTTGCTTCCCTAATCTTGAAATTACCTGTTCAAAAAAGGGGTGAAATACACGTAGCGTGTATTTCACCCCTTTTTTGAACAGTGATTTCCCTGTTTTTACTTTTGAATTTTCAAACTTAGGTCCACAGGTAAAGCGGAATGGGTGAGCATGCCTGCCGACACGAAATTGACGCCGGTGAGCGCAAATTTGCGCACGTTGTACAACGTAATGCCGCCCGAAGCTTCGGTTTCGAATTTTCCATCAACAGTGGCTACGGCTTCGGCCAGAATCGGGATTTCAAAATTGTCGAACATCACGCGGGTAATGCCGCCCACTTCCATCAGTTCGTGTACTTCCACCAAATTCCGCACTTCCACCGTGATGCCCATGGAAAGGTTGTTCTCTTTCAGGTAGGCTTGCGCGCGTTCCACGGCAGGGCGGATACCGCCGGCAGCGTCCACGTGGTTGTCTTTGATTATGATCCAGTCGTACAGGCCCCAGCGGTAGTTTTCGCAGCCGCCGATTTTGACCGCCCATTTTTCACAAAAGCGGAAAAGCGGGGTGGTTTTGCGCGTATCGAGCACTTTGACGGGCAAATCAGACACTTCGAATGCAAAACGGCTTGCAAGCGTAGCTATACCGCTCATGCGCTGCATGCTGTTCAGTACGGTGCGCTCGGCCATGAGCAGAGCACGGGTGCTGCCTTCCACTTCAAAAGCCGTTTGGCCGTAAAACACGTCCTCGCCGTCTTTTTTGTGTATGGTCATTGTCGACGTCGGGTCGATGTGTTTAAAAATATGTTGAGCAAGTTCCACGCCTGCGATGACACCGTAGTCTTTGATTTTCAATACGGCGCGGCTGCGGTGTTCGGCCGGTATGGTGGCAAGGGCGGTATGGTCACCATCGCGTATGTCCTCCTGAAGGGCCGCTTTGATGAAATCCTGGATGACCTGGTCTGTAATTTGTGCTGGGCGCATGGTTTGTAAGTTTTGTATTGATTTGGAGTTTAATAATCCGCCTAAATCCTGCGAATCAAATCGTGCAAATCCTTTAATCCTGAAAATCCTGATCTGATTTCCATTTGATGTTGCAACCACCGGAAGGTCGTTGTTTCTCAGGGGCTGGCTGTCCAGAAAGTACTTTATCCAGCGCTTCGCGCAAATCGGTGCCTGTGCTTGGCACCGGATTGCGTTTGGGCCGGCTTTCGTCGAGCTGTCCACGGTAAAACAGGTTCAGCTCATCGTCGAAAATGTAAAAATCGGGTGTACATGCGGCGTCGTAAGCGCGAGCCACTTCTTGCGTTTGATCGTAAAGGTAAGGAAAGGTATAACCCACTTCACGGGCGTGTGCAGGCATTTTCTCGGGACCGTCCTCCGGATAACCATCGGAGTCGTTGCTGTTGATGCCCACAAAAGAAACGCCTTTTTGAGCGTATTCCTCCGTAATTTCCACAATGGTGGGGTTTACATACAACACGTACGGACAGTGGTTGCACAAAAACATCACCACGGTGGCCTTTTTGCCGACCACGTCGTGCAGGCTGAGCAAGGTTCCAGAGGCGGGGTCGGGCAGCATAAATTCGGGCGCCCGGGTACCCAGGGGAAGCATGGTTGATTCGGTGTAGGCCATGGGTTTAGTTGCAATTGGGGTTGATGCCTTTGACGTATTTTTCGACGATACCGATCTTTAGGGCCGTTTCGCTGCCTTTGAACCCGTTGAGGTTTTTATCGGTGAGGTTGTCGAGGTATTCCTGGGTAAAACCGGCGCTTAGTGGAGTGTAGGACCAGTGCCAGCGTTCTTCGTTGTACCCATGTTCGCGGCCGGCGGTGTAGGGTTGGCAGAATCCGTATTCGGCGGCGTGTTTCTTAAGCCAGGCGTACACCGCTTCGTTTTTGCCACCTTTGTTGAAGCCGGCGTTGTTGAGCTCGTTGATGTCGATGTCGGTACCCCAGTGGTGCCGCGAAGCGCCGGGCATGGCAGAATATTGGAGGATGACACGCGCACGTTCGAGCGGCTCGGGCGCCTGTCCCGTTGTTTTAGACCATTTGCCTTCCCAGATGGCTTTTTGCTGCTGGAAATTGCGTGTCGAAGAAATGATCGTGAGGGTGATGCCGTCTTTTTTGGCTGCGGCATACATGGATTTAAAAGCTTCAAAAGCTTCTTTGCGCAACAACATGTAGGGGCGGTTGGTGTAAGGCGTATCCACGGTGATGAAACGTTTGTCCTTGGACGGATCAAATTTGCCCATAAGGTAAAGCGTATCGGCGGAAGGTGCGGCGGTGGAAGGCTTCGTTGTTACGGCCGACTGGGCTGTTGCGGCTTCGGGTGTTTGTCCGCAGGCCAGCACAAAAAAGTAAGCCGGCACGAGCAGGCCCAGAAGGTAAAAAGTTTGTTTCATGGCAGCAGTTCGGCTTTTTCCAGTTGTTTTTTAAGTTCGTGTTTGCTCAGAACGCCTGCCTGGCTCCACAATTGTTGTCCGTTTTTGTAAACCATAAAGGTGGGCACACCCATCACTTTCATGGTTACGGCAAGATCGGTGTTTTGGTCGACGTCTATTTTAACGATGCGCACACGATCGCCCATTTCGGCTTTTAGCTCGTCGAGCAGGGGCATCATGCCTTTGCACGGACCGCACCAAGGCGCCCAGAAGTCGATTAAAAGAGGCTTTTCGGATTGGATTAAATTTTCGAAAGAACTTCGCATGGCTGCTGCTGATCGTTAAAAAAGCAAAGATAAGGCTTATCAAAGGTCGCCGTGGCGATATTTGGGGTAAAAAATGATGAAAATGCAATGGTATTTGTTTGCGTGCGGACAATTGTTTGGCAGCGCCTTGTTGCTCTGGCATTACCGCAAGCAGTTGCCTTTTTTCAGTTGAATCCGTCTACCGTTGCAATGTGCATTGGCACACGTATGACACGGATCTTCGAACACGGAAAAAAACTCCTTTCAACTGGTAAAAACTGCCGAAGGATGGAAAATCCAGTACATCTTGGATACCCGGCGGAAGAAGGATTGCGGGTAACCTGTCTAAACCTGGATTTATAGGATTTTGGGGATAGAGATTTTACGAGGATTTAAAGGATTTGGGAAGATTGGATTGGATTTTAAATGGAGTGAACCGTACGAAGTGGAAGCTTTCCTACCAAATCCAATCCAATCTTCCCAAATCCTTTAAATCCCCGTAAAATCTCTATCCCCAAAATCCTATAAATCCAGGTTTAGACAGGATTTGATGTGCCTTTCTATCCGCTCCTGAACCTCAGGCGTTAGGTCCTTGATGAACTTGTGTCCCGTCACTTTTTCGTACAGTTCGATGTAGCGGTCGCTGATTTCCTGCACGAAGCTTTCGGGCATGTCGGGCAT
>JBBSDH010000120.1:0-12969 GCA_038249605.1 Chitinophagales bacterium
CATAATCCTGATAAACATGCCATAAGACTTCACCTTCCGCACTGAAACGCCCGATAAAGCCATAGCCACCGACATCACATCCACTGGTGCCGCCGCAAATCACAACACTGCTATCCGGTAAAACGAGCAAATCTGCTACCCTATCATATTCAGAACCAGGCAGGTCAAAATGCCAAAGCTCCTTGCCTGCCTTGTCGTATCGAAAAAGTCGAACATTGGAAAAATTCAAACGCGGCCAACCTGCTATGGCCGCCACGTACATGCCGCCGCCCGGCACAGAGGCCGTCACCGCTCCTGTATTGTCAAACGACGTCTGATCCACAATCTGAAAATGCTGGGCCTCAAGCCGCAAAGCGAAGCCAATAAGTAGGGTAAGTAGCAGTCGGGTTTTCATGGTTTGGATTTATTTTACCCAAATTTAACCCCTGTCAGGCATCTTTCCCAACCAATGCGGCGTCAATGTCGTAAGTGTACGAATTTTAGACCCCTACGGGAAAACAACAACGAACAACGAAATACAAAGTACTTTTGCAACCATGAACACCCGTTTTACCATGCGTTTATTCGTGTTTTTGTGCGCCGCCCTGTCCGGTGTTTTCCTTTTGTCGACTTGCCAAAAAGAGTCGTTCACCACCGACGCTTCCGACAAACTCGAGTTTTCCACCGATACCCTGCGTTTCGATACGGCCTTTACCCAACTCGGGTCGGCTACACGCATCCTCAAATTGTACAACCGCCACAAGGAAAGTTTACGCATTTCCAAAATTTACCTTGAAAACGGCGAACCCTCGCGTTTCAACCTGAACATCGACGGACTGCCCGGCAACAACCAGGAAAACATCGAAATCGCACCCGAAGACAGCCTCTACATCTTCGCTGAAGTAACCATCAACCCCAACGAACCACTCAGCTCCAGTCCGTTTGTCATCGGTGAAAACCTGGTGTTCGAAACCAATGGAAATACCCAAAAAGTGGTACTCGAAGCCTGGGGGCAAAACGCCAACTATTTGCCCTCCCGTTTCGGCGCAGGCGGCGTAACAGGTTTCGGCTGTGGCGGCGGCGAATGGGTGTGGGACGACCCCAGGCCCTACGTGATCTATGGCATTCTGGTCGTCGACGAATGTACCGTGCGCATGCCTGCGGGTACCCGCGTGTACGTACACGGTGGCCTCGCCAAACAGGTAACCGACACCTCGGTAGTCCGTTACAACGATGGGTTCATCGCTTTCCAGGGCTCGGGCAAACTCATCGTGGAAGGTACAAAAGACAAACCCGTCATTTTTGAAAGCGACCGCCTTGAACCGGAATTTGATTTCGTTCCGGGGCAGTGGACGGGCATCTGGCTCCAGGCAGGCACTTCGGGCCACCAGATCCAAAATTGCATCGTGCGCAACTCCATCATAGGCATCCGGGTTGATTCGGCAGCCGATTTAACCATGCGCAACACACAAATTTACAACACCTCCAGCAGCGGCCTCATCGGCATTCATGCCAAAATAACAGCAGAAAATTGCCTTTTTTACAACAATACGGGCTATTCTATTCAAATTGAATACGGCGGAGACTACAATTTCACCTACTGTACGGCAGCCAGTTACGGCGTCGACGGTGAGGCTTTGCGCATGGGTAATGCCATTTGTTTCGACGATTTCTGTTCCGATTTCGACGCCTTTCCGCTCAAAGCCCGTTTCACCAACTGCATCATTTTTGGCGGCCGTGTCGACCAGATCACGCTTTTCGACCGGGTAAACGACCCCGCGTTTTTTGATTACCAATTCACCAATTGCGTGGTGCGCATCGACCGGCTCACCGAACCCGACGCATATCCCGATTTTCCCAACCACTGCAATCCCTGCCTCTTTGGCGAAGGCAGCGACGTCCTGTTTGTGGCCGCCAACGACGACATCTACCGCCTGGATACCCTCAACTCCATTGCCCGGGACTACGGTACGCCTGTTACTGGAATAACCATCGATCTTGATGGTAAAGTCCGAAGCGCAACAACGCCCGATCCGGGATGTTTTGAACAGGAATAAAAATGATTTATGAGATGCGAAATTTGATGTTTGAAATTTGAATTTTAAACATCGTTTCTCGTCAATCAATTTTTACAACTTAATGGTATAGGTGTAAGTATTGGACTTGGGTTCTGTAGCTACTTTTTTGGCTGGCACAGTAGGAACATTGGTGACCGTGTATTCAATCTGCATGTTTTGCGTCGCAACAGAAACCGTTTTTTGCACGGGCTTCTGGAAGCGAATGTTGAATTTTTTGTGAAAAAGCACGTTCACGCCGCGGTTTTTGGGCACATCAAATTTCAGCAAACGCAAAACCCGTGACGCTTCTTCGTCGCAGCCGTGACCAATGCCCTGCAACACCCGTGTTTCAACAATGTTGCCTTTGTGGTCGATGCCAACCTCAAGAAAAACCGTTCCTTCAATTCCGGCTTCGAGCGCTTTTTCAGGGTAGCGCAGGTTTTCGTAAATGAATTTGGTAATGGCTTTGGGGCCACCCGGGTAACTGGGTTGGTTTAAAAAATGTTTCTGCTTTTTTTCCTTTTCCATAACCTTAAGATCAATCGCATAAAGGTATACAAAAAAGGTTTCGCTCATGATTTACGAAGATGAATGCAGATTTATCCGTGGAATGAAAATAAGACAGCGACAAGCGAGTTGGGGTAGCAGGCTGGGGCCGGAAAAATATTCATTCAAACACCAGCAACATAGTCCGCCAAAACAGCCACATCCACCTGTTCCAATGGGTGTTTGAAGCCGGTCAACGACTTGAATTTACCTTTAGGAAGCCACGAAGCTGCTTCCATACTTTCTGCTTCGCTCACCATGTTGTCGAACTCCCCACGGGCTATGGTTACCGGGATGTTGATGCCCGCAAGCTCGGAGCGGCCCAATTTGTTGCCAGAGCCCAAATCCAACATGAGTTTTTGCGTGTTGATGAGCACCCGCTTCCAGTCCGCCGGCGCATGGCGCTGTGCAAGCGCGGCGGCAAACTGCGGCACTTTGGCTTCTATTTTTTCTGCATCCAACATGGCTATTTCGCGCTCGGCGCCCTCCGGCGTCCAGTCGAATTTGGTACCCAATGTCCGAATCTCGGAAAACAAACCCGGGTGCAAACTTGCTGCCCACAAGGCAGCGTACCCACCCATGCTGTAACCAAATACCCTCGACCCTTCCAGACGGCGCTCTTTTACAAACTGCACCAAAGCCTCGGCCATCTGTGGCAAAAAAACGGGATCGTCGGTCGATAAACCGCCGTGGCCAGGAAAATTCATGCAGTACGCAGGCGTGTCGGGGCCCAAATGCGGAAGCAAAGGACCGAATTGATCGGCGCTGCCAAGAGCGCCATGAAGAAGTATTAAGTTCAATGTTTGAAGTTTAAAAGTTTGAAGTTTAAAGTTTAAAAGTTTGAAGTGAACCAACAAAATGGAAAGCAACATGAGGGCGGACCTTTGTCTATTGTCGTTGACTTATGCGTTTCACGATGATAGAGCGTCAGGGCCGCGGTAATATTTGTAGCAAAAACAATAGGAGACAAGTTAGAGGTGCAGCGCACCGAAACGCACCATGAGGTTCCGAAGCGCATTTCGGTGCGCTGCACCTTTTTATTTTCTTTCCCATTTAACTACAAAGATGACCACCGCCAACGCGGCTCGCATTTCATTTTTCTTTTAATCAACCGCATTGAACCTTATTCCCGCCAAGCTGCTGCACGCGCAAAACTTCATTTCCAAATCGATTTCAATGGCCACGCCTCCACTTCTTTAATTTTTAACAGGTTACCCTTGCTGAAAAACCTGACCGATGTAAACGGTTCGGAAGGAAAAAACAACTCGGTCATCACCGTTTCTCCATCGTCGGCAAACCATTCCAGCGATGAACGGTCGATGAACAAATGCCATTCGAGATCATCTTCGTTTGAAATACGCGGCGCGTAATGGCGTATTTTGGCAAAATCGAGTGAAAAGTCATGTTTGCCAGCTTTGGTACGGTCGGTAAAATACCGTTTCGTAGCCGTTTCATAACCCAGTACGAATACCTCTCCCCTGGCATTGGACAGTTCGATGCCCATTTCGGTGGCACGGTTGTTTTTAAGATCTATTTCAAGTTTGATTTCAAGCGGACCTTCGAAAACCAACCCCGTTTTAAGGTTGATGTTTTTATACGGCTTGCCACGTAGTTTTTTCACTTGGTCCACTGGCTCCTGTACCAGCCGGTAGCCCGCCGGCGTTTGCTCCAGTTCCAGCTCGCGTGGCAGGGTCATGGCGCTGCGCCACGGATGGGTAGGCACCACCTGGGCATAATCCCAGTTGCTCATCCAACCCAGAAAGAGGCGGTCCTTGTGTGGCGCATTGAACCAGGTTACGCCTGCATAGTTGTCGCGACCGTGATCGAACCACAATACTTCCTCCGCTTTGTTGTCGCTCGTAAAAGTTTTTCCATCGAAATCTCCCACAAAATACTGCGTGGCCGAGCCTCCGTTCGGACCACCAGGATTGATGCTCACCAACAGGACCCATTTTGTTGTTTTTGAATTTTCAACTTCCAAGGGAAAAAGGTCGGGACACTCCCAGACACCCGCATGAGCGCCTCTGTTTTTACCAAATTCACCTGTAAACGTCCAGTTTCTTAAATTTTCGGACTTGAAAAAACGCACATGATCACCTACGGCAAGAACCATCACCCAATAGCCATCTTTTTCGTACCAAATAACTTTGGGATCGCGAAAATCTTTCCATTTTTCATTGTTTGGAAGCACAGGATTGCCGCTGTATTTTGTCCAGGTTCGGCCGCGGTCGGTACTGTATGCCATGCCCTGGGATTGGTCGTCGTGGGTTTCCGCTTTGTTTTTCACCGGATCAAAATACGTAAACAAAGCCACCAGCGGGGCCTCTTTGCCTTTTTGAAGTCCGGACGTATTGTTCTGGTCCACCACCACACTTCCCGAAAAAATGTAGCCCCGTTCGTCGGGCGCAAGTGCTACGGGCAAATGGGTCCAGTGCACCAGGTCGGTACTCACGGCGTGGCCCCAGTGCATGGGTCCCCAAACCGTGCTGTCGGGGTAGTATTGGTAAAAAAGGTGGTATTCGCCGTCGTAATACACCATGCCATTGGGATCGTTCATCCAGTTTGCCTCCGGTGTAAAATGGATTTGTGGACGGTGCTGCTCGTTGTACCAGCCTTCCGGCTTTTGAGCGGTAAGCATGGTGGAAAACAACACCAGGAAAGCGAAAAAAAGTTGTTTTTTCATTGGTTTGGTTGATTTGTCTGGCTGCGCATTTTACCACAGAGTTGTATTTTTTTGGAATAAAATCCCAAACGAGACAAACTCTGTGCCTCCTCTGTGCAACTCGGCGTAACTCTGTGGTGAAATACGCAGCCAGATATTTACTACATTGCAAACGAAACGCGGTGAAATGCGCAGTCAGATTTTTCAAGACTCCTTCACCAATTTTTTCTGCAAATCCTCCAGTGAAACGCCTTTCGTTTCTGGCATCATACGCCACACATACAGTCCCTGAAAAACCATCATCACGCAGAAAAACGCAAAGATTGGTCCGCCACCGAATTTGCCAGCAACAACCGGGAACAAATTGGCAATAAGCGCTGCAAATACCCAGTGCGTGAGGCTACCCCAAGCCATACCCGAAGCGCGAACGGCATTGGGGAAAATTTCGGAAATAAACACCCAGATCACCGCGCCTTGTCCGATGGCATGCGACGCTATAAACAGAAAAACATACACCACCACCATGCCGTAACTCTCGGTGTAGAAGGCCATGGCAATGAGTCCGAGCGAAACAACATATCCTGCTGTGCCGAAAAACATCAGTGTCCTGCGACCATAACGGTCGATGAGCGACCAACCGAGCACGGTAAAAATCAGGTTCACCACGCCGATGCCCGCAGTGGAGAGCAAGGCGCTTTCTTTGCCCAACCCGGTCATTTCAAACACCCTCGGGGCGTAGTAAATGATGGCATTGATGCCAGAAAGCTGGTTGAAAAAAGCAAACAAAAAGGCCAAAATAATGGGCAAACTGTATTTTTTATCAAAAAAAGTTTCCTTTTTACCATCCTTCTGGGCGGATGCCATGATGTCGTTCACAGCGGCATCTACATCTTCTTCGGTGATGGCCAAAACCCGCCTCGCTTCAGCTTCGTTGTTTTGGTGCAGCAGCAACCAGCGCGGACTTTCGGGTGTTACCACCATCATGCCCGAAAACACAAGGGCAGGCAAAGCTACGATGCCGAGCATCCAGCGCCAGTCGTCGGTGCCACCTACACCGTCAAGCAAGTAATTGGAAACATAGGCTATCAGGATGCCCAAAACGATGTTGAACTGGAAAGAAATACCCATACGCCCACGGTATTTTGGCGGCGCTATTTCGGAAATGTACACCGGCGCCACCACCGACGAAGCGCCGATGCTCAGGCCGCCCAAAAATCGGAATACCATAAAGGTGTTGACGTCCTGCGCAAGTGCCGCCCCGAGGGCCGTAACGAAAAACAGGATGCCGATCCAGATCAAGGTCTTTTTTCGCCCAAAACGGTCGGCCGGGATGCCGCCGAAAGCCGCGCCGATGACGGTGCCGTACAGAGCGATGGCAACGGCGATGCCGTGCGTCCAGTCGTCGAGTGCCCACAAGGACTGGATGTCCTGTTCGGCGCCGGAAATGACGGCCGTGTCGAGGCCAAAAAGAAAACCGCCGAGGCCAACGGTGATGGACCAAAGTATAAGTTTGTTGTTCATGCGCGGGAGAACTATTTTGTAAAAATGGCCTGAAACAGAATGGTGTTGCTGTAAAAAAGAAGGGTAATTTTAAAAACAATCGGGGAATAATTTGCCTAAGAAAAGTCTACACTGAAAACAAACAGGTCATTGCCTACTTTTGGACAAATTTAAAGCCTATGCCTTTGCTTCCCGACGTGCTTTTGACCCATTTTCGGGAAATGCCTTTGTTCGCATCACTTCCAGAAACCATTCTCGAACAACTTGCTGTGCGAAGTGAGGAAAAACTGTATAAACCGGGTCAATCTGTTTTTAAAAAAAGCGATCCCGGCGCTTCGTTGTACCTCATCATCCGCGGGAACGTACGCATACACGATGGGGAATATGAGGTTGTGCTTCTTAAAGAGGGTGGTTATTTTGGAGAATTGTCGTTGCTCGACGACGGACTGCGTTCCCTTTCCGCAACTTGCACCGAGGCAACGGAACTCGTCATGTTGAGCCGATCGCTGTTTTTTGATGTTCTGAACGGCTATCCGGATGTCGTACAGCAATTTATTGCACAGCTCGCCGGGCGCCTGCGCATTCAAACCGAAAACGTGATCGAGCAACTGCGCAACCGGGAAAAAGAACTCACCGAACTGGTAGAGGAACGCACCGGAGAACTTTACCGACAAATTCAACAGGCCGAGCGGGAAAAACGCGAAGCGGAATACCAACGACTGAGAGCCGAGCAAAGTGAACGTCTTGAACAGCAATTCCTGGCCAACATGAGCCACGAAATTCGAACGCCCATGAACGCCGTTTTGGGCATGACGAACCTGCTCATGCGCAAAAAACCCAGGGAAGACCAGATTCAATACCTCGAAAGTATCCAGAAAGCATCGGAATCTTTGTTGCTCATCCTCAACGATATTTTGGATATTTCCAAAATTCAGGCTGGCAGATTGGACTTGGAAATGGTCGATTTCAGTTTGGCCGACAGCGTTCAGCATATCTGCCGCACACTCGAATTGATTGCTAAAAATAAAGGACTCGTGCTCATCGCCGAGATCGATCCTGAACTTCCACCGGTAGTGAAAGGCGACCCTTTGCGCCTACAGCAAATCCTGATGAATCTGGTAGGCAACGGCATCAAATTTACGAACAAAGGATCGGTGCAGGTCAGCGTGAAACTCGTTCACAACGACGGCGCCAATGCTCAGGTCAGGTTTGATGTTAGGGATACCGGTATAGGCATGACGGATGAAGCCATGCAATTTGTTTTCGACAAATTCCGTCAGGCATCTTCCAACACCACACGGAAATTCGGCGGCACAGGCCTCGGTTTGTCCATCGCCAAACAGTTGGTCGAGCTTTTTGGAGGAAACATAGAGGTCAGCAGCACCATGGGCGAAGGATCCAACTTTTATTTCACCGTGCCTTTTGTCAAAAGCAACCGCCGGTCTGCCGTCAAAAAGCCCGACAACGCTGCCGAGGCCCTGCAACACCTCAAAGGTTTGCGCATTCTGCTGGCTGAAGACAACGAGTACAACCGCATTGTAGCGGAGGAAACCCTGGCTTACCTGATTCCGGAGGCACAGATAAGCACGGCAGAAAACGGCAGGATAGCCCTGGAATTGCTGGACAAACAAACGTTCGACGTGGTGCTGATGGACGTATCGATGCCTGAACTCGACGGACTGGAAGCTACGCGCCTTTTGCGCAGCCAAAACTCGCCCAACCGCAACGTGCCAGTGATCGCTTTTACCGCCTACGCCGCCGCCAGAGAACAAAAACAATGCCTCGACGCCGGCATGAATTGTTGCATCACCAAACCTTTCCGTGAAATAGATTTGGCTACAGGACTGCTCAAAGCGTTGAACCCCGACAGCGAAATGCTTGCCGATACCCTCCAGCACCAAGAATTGCCTGAAACCCCATTCCCATTTTTGCACCAGTTGGCACGTGGGAATCAGGAGAAAATTAAAAAATACCTGAACCTCTATCTGGAATCAGCCGAAAAAACCCTCAATGTCATCAACACCACCGAAGACCTCAACGACATCCGCAGGACGGTACACGCCATCAAACCACAATTCAAAATGATCGACATGCCCGAGCTGGCCATTCTTGCATCCAACATTGAAAACACCGTTTTGGACAATGTGGACACCGATGCACTTCCCGATTTGTTGCTTTCGTTGAATGGGCACATACAAAATACGGTGGATAAGATAAAAATCTACCTTACCCAAGTTTGACCATAACCTTTTACATTTGCTTCTGTACTAAATTTTGAACTTATGAAAAAAGCCAAAGTTTTCGTTGTTGATGACGATGCTATGTTCACTGCCATGCTTGCCGATCATCTGGAAACCCAGGGCTTGTACGATACAGCCATTTTTGGAACCGGTGAGGAGGCCCTGAAGGAAATGCATGTCAACCCCGACTTTGTTGTACTCGACTATTACCTCGATTCCAACGACGCCAATGCATTGAACGGATTGGAAATTCTGAAAACCATGCACAAGTTGAATCCGGACACCAAAATCATCATGCTTTCGTCGCAGGATCATTACGGCATCGCCGCCCAAACCATCGCGCGAGGGGCCCTACACTACGTCATCAAAGACGACAATGCCTTTGATGAAATAGACAATGTGCTGAAAGGAATGAGTTCTTAGTCGGTTAACCGTTAGTGGTTAGCCGTTTGCGGTTAACTAAAATTTACATGCGTAACATTGGTTATTTAATTTTGACTGCCTGCTAACAACCAACGGCACACCACCAACTGCTAACGGCTATTTGCTAACTGCTATGATCTCCTCCAACCTCGTTGATCTCCACAACCGCCGCATTTACCCCGCTACGGTACACGTAGAAGGGGGGCGTATTGTACGCATCGAAGAATTGGATGGTGTGCCTGAGGGTTCTGGCTTCCTTTTGCCTGGTTTTGTGGACGCCCATGTGCACGTAGAAAGCAGCATGATGCCGCCTGCCGAATTTGCACGACTCGCCGTTGCTCAGGGTACCGTAGCTGCAGTTTCGGATCCGCATGAAATCGCCAATGTGCTGGGTGAAGAGGGTGTCATGTTCATGCTTGAAGATGCCCGGCGCACACCGTTTCATTTTTGCTTCGGAGCGCCTTCCTGCGTTCCAGCAACCGGTTTTGAAACGGCTGGCGCCATACTCGATGCGGCAGCGGTAGAAAAACTCCTGCAACGCCCAGACATCGCTTATTTGTCGGAAATGATGAATTTTCCAGGTGTTTTGCACGGCGACGAACAGGTTTTGGCCAAAATTGCCGCAGCCAGGGCCCTTGGCAAACCCATTGATGGCCATGCCCCCGGTTTGCGGGGTGACGACGCAGAGCGTTATTTTGCCGCAGGCATAAGCACCGACCACGAATGTTTCACCTTTGAAGAAGCGTTGGAAAAAGCGCGAATGGGGGTGAAAATCCTCATCCGCGAAGGCAGTGCAGCGCGCAATTTTGACGCTTTGTGGCCCTTGCTCCTTGAAATGCCCGAACGGGTGATGTTTTGTTCGGACGACAAACACCCCGACGATCTTTTGCGCGGTCACATCAACGAACTTTGCGCCCGCGCCGTAGCCAACGGCTGCGATGTTTTTGATGTTTTGCGTAGCGCATGTTTAAACCCTGTGGAACATTACGGACTGCCCATGGGGCTACTGCGCGAAGGCGACCGTGCCGATTTCATCCGTGTGGACAGCCTTACCGATTTCGCCCGTCCGGATGTATGGATCGCCGGCGAACAAGTAGCAGTCCACGGCGAAAGTTTGTTGCCCCACCAGCCCTCCGAAACGCCCAACCGGTTTGAAGCCCGGTTGCGCGAACCGTCGGACTTCGCTCTGAAAGCTACGGGCCATATGGGCCACGTGCGCACCATACGGGCCCTCGACGGACAAATCGTAACGGGCAGCGATGAAGCGCTTGCACACCTTCAAGACGGCTTGTTGCTGCCCGACCCTTCCCAGGATCTTTTAAAAATCATCGTGCTCAACCGCTACGAAGCCAGGGCCAAACCGGCCATCGGATTTGTAAAGGGTTTCGGCATGACCAACGGCGCCCTGGCTTCGAGTGTGGCCCACGACTCACACAACATCGTGGCCGTAGGTGCCGACGACCATGCCTTGTGCGAAGCCGTCAATGCCGTGATCAGAAACAAAGGCGGCATCAGTGCATGCGACGGACAGGGAAATACCCGTTCGCTGGCATTGCCGGTGGCTGGATTGATGAGCAACACCGATGGTTACCAACTCGCACACGATTACGCCGAACTGGACGACTGGGCCAAAACAAACCTACAATGTGCGCTTCGGGCACCTTTTATGGTGCTTTCTTTCCTTGCATTACCAGTTATACCCGCATTGAAAATGACCGACCTGGGATTGTTCGATGTAGAACGTTTTGCATTTACATCGGTTGAAATTGGCTCTGTGTAGTCTTTTTTACTTTAACTTTGCAAAGTTTGCAACACCAAAGGTTCAGCAGCGTTTTTTATGCTCTGACACAATTACATTGGAACTTAAAGGAAAATTATTAGCCGGTATCGTCGGTTTGTTCATCGGCGATTTGATGGGTCTGCCTTTTGGCGGGCTGACTGGTTTTTTGCTCGGTTCCATGCTCGGGCATTACTTTTTCGACCGTCCGCGCGAACTGGCCGCTTCCGAAGGCGCTTTCAAAGCCTACCGCAAAAGACAGGGCGAATTTGTGTATTATGTTTTTGCGCTGTGCGCAAAAATAGCCAAAGCCGACGGTCCGGTAAGCCGTGCAGAAGTTGGGCACATGGAAAGGTTGATGCGCAACCAATTCCGATTGTCGGACAAAGGGCGCGAACACGCCATCCACATCTGGAACGAAGCCAAAAATTCTTCAGAACCTTTTGAATACTACGCCCGGAATTTTTACGGCGACTTTGCCCGCGAACGCCATCAAGTATTAAACATGATGGATCTGCTTTTTGCCACCGCCGCTGTCGATGGCAGTTTGCATCCCAGAGAAGAGGAATTGCTGCTGCGCGCTGCAGGATTGTTCCACGTCGGGCGTTTGCAGTTCGACCGCATCAAAAGCAGGTATTTCAACCTGCCGCCCCAGCAACAAATGCGATGGACGCCCCTCGATCCCTACTATGCCATCCTGGGTGCCGAACCTCACGAATCGCTGGATGTGATCAAACAAAAATTCCGCAACCTGGCCAAACAATGGCACCCCGATAAGGTGCTCGCCCGTGGCGCTTCGACTGAAGCCATGCGCCATGCCAAAGAGAAATTCCAGCAAATCAACGACGCTTACGAGAGAATCCTCGATGCAAGGAAGGTAAGTGCGTAGGCAGCAGGCGGTAAAACATGAATCATCCCGAATTTTTTTCGGGGTGACCCATTTCTTTTTAAAGCCTAATGCCGCGTACAGTGAATGACGTATAGTTTGGCGAGACCTATATTTTGCTCAATTAGGCATGAGCAGGGCGAAATGCGGGACATTTTAACCGACGAATAACGACATTGAGCGGAAAATAGGGCCGCGAAACTGTACGTCATTCCTTGGACGCGTCACTCGGTTTGATATTAGAATAAAAAAATGCCCAATGGTTTGGATAACAGACCATTGGGCATTTTTTTTTCGGACTTCGGACTTTCTACTGCCACTGCTTGTACAACGTCACCTTTGCAGAATCCAAGATAACCTCTGGGTTACTTAATTCCCAAAACTTGAAATTAAGGTTGACGCTGTCGGTATGTATGGTGGCATGCATGTAGGAGTAGTAACAAACGGGCGAAATGGTGAACAAGATGTAGGTTGAATCCGATAACTTTTCAGCGGTACCTGCGCCTACTTTTTGCGCTTGGCTTAGGCCAGGCACGGTCATAAACATCTCAAATTGATCATTGGGCTGTACGTCCAAAAGAATGCTGTCGATTTGGGGACACAAATCAGTTTGGAGTATGCCTACGTAGGGGTTGTAGCCACGTATGTGACCCCCGCCCAGCTTAAACACGTTAGGTGGCAGCACGCACACACCATCCACGCATGTTGCCAATTGATGACAGTCGTCGCAGGGATCTTCTTCGTTGTTGTCGCAACTGGTGAATACTGCAAGCAGGAGAAATAAGCAGAAAAATAAGGTATGTTTCATGGTTAGCGGGTGTTGGTTTTATGAAAGTAATGATTACGACATTAAAACCATTAAACAAATTTCACGTTGGCCTTACACAGACAAAAAGTCA
>JBBSDH010000121.1:0-12936 GCA_038249605.1 Chitinophagales bacterium
ACCCGCTGGTGCAGTGCCGAATTTGCCGTCAGGCCTTTCATCCTGCGTTACCCCGATCGCATGTTTCAGCAAATGATGCTTTGGACCGAACACCCCAGTCCAATGGTACGCCGACTCAGCAGCGAAGGTTTCCGTCCACGTCTGCCCTGGGGTATAGGGATTCCCGATTTGAAAAAAGACCCGGCGCCCCTGCTGCCCATGCTCGAAAAACTCAAAAACGACCCCGCCGAAACCGTGCGCCGCTCAGTGGCCAACAACCTCAACGACATCGCCAAAGACCACCCCGAAATCGTGCTCGACATCGTACGTCGCTGGCAAGGAATTTCGCCACAAACCGACTGGATCGTACGCCATGCCAGCCGCGGTTTGCTCAAAAAAGGAAACGCTTCCGCCCTGGCGCATTTCGGCTTCGAACACGGCATCGAAGGTGTCGCGGTGTCGGATCTAAAATGCGACGCCGGCGTGCGCATCGGCGACCGCTTTTCATTTTCATTTATCATCCACAACAAATCAGCCGAAACCAAAGCCGTACGCCTCGAATACACCATCGAATATCAGTCGAAATCGGGAAAACCCAGCCGGAAAACCTTTAAAATCAGGGAAGGAAACATGAAAGCCACCGCCCGAGAAACCGTATCTCGAACGCAACGGTTTGAGGATTTTACCATCCGGAAACATCATCCGGGGGAACACCGCTTGTTCGTGATTTTGAACGGGTTGGAAGTGGCATCGTCCGTGTTTGAGGTTTTTTTACAACATTAGGCACATAAGTTTTCCAATGTAAACTTATGTGCCTAACGTGGTAAAAACCCTACCTCGAAACGATGTTGCAACCCACAAGGTGCTTTTTCAGTTCAGCCACTTCTGAAGCATCCATTTGTGTGTCTGTAACATCGAGTGTGCGCAGGTTCGGCATTTTGGTGAGTGCATCAGGCAAGTTGCTGATGGGATTGCCGGATAGGATGAGCACCTCAAGCTTTTTCAGTTTGGTGATATCGGTGGGCAATTGCTGCAGTTCGTTGTTGGAGAGGTCGAGTACACGCAGGTTGGTTGCTTTTCCGATGTCCGTCGAAAGGTTGGTGAGTTTGTTTTTGGCGAGGTATAACTCTTCAAGTTGGGGCAGTTCTAGCAGGGCTTTCGGCAGGTAAGCGATGCGGTTGTAGCTTGCACGCAGCACTTTCAGATTCGTACACCCGCGGAAGGCGCTTTCCAGATCTTCGAGGCTGTTGTAACTAACATCGGCCACCTGAAGCATCGCCATGTTTTGCAAGGCTGACAGGTCGATGAACTGGTTTTTTTGCAAATAAAGGATTTCAAGCCGCGTAAGGACGTTCATGTTGTCGGGCAATCGGCGCAACTGGTTGCCTTCAAGGTTGAAAATGCGTGCAGTACCCATTTTTGTGAGTTGGGTGCCATCGATGCTGCGCAGTCGGCTGTTTTTCCAGACGTATTCGGTGCGGCCCTCAACGGCATTTTCCCTGCAATACTTTCGGGTATCGGCTATGCGTGTTAGGTATTCCTTAAAGGTTAACGACAGGTCGGGCCAGGCAAAAACAAGGTGGCGGAAGCTGGCTTCGGCTTCATCAAGGTCGCCGAGTTCAAAATGTTCGCGGGCAGATTTGGCTTCGGCGCTGGCATCGCGCAAACGAAGCGCAATGCCGCCGGCTGCCGTGTCTTCCAAGGCGGCTGCGTCGGAAAGCAGTTCGAAAGCCAAATCGAAGTCGCCCTGGCGAAGCATCTTTCGGCCGAGTTCGAGGTTGGCAGCATAGGTGCCAGTGGGAGCTTGTACACTTTTGGGTACGGGTTGCTGGGCAAAAGCGGCCGTGAAGCCAAAACCCAGGAGGACGGTAAGAAGGATGCGGGGGGTCATGCGGAGGAAGTTTTGATTAGAAAAAAGTTGCATTTAAAAACGCAAAGGAAAAGTGGTTTGGTATGCAGGGGTCGCCGGACGTTTCCGACAGTATGGTATTGGTGAAGGAAATGTTAAAAAGGTAACCAGTCCAAAGCCGATTTTTCTTAAGCATGTTAAAATTCCCACCCTCTGTAACCTTTTCGATTGTAAAAGCGTTTAATACCATACATCCATTCAATACACACAAAGCCATGTTGACCATTCTAATCACCTCGGGCATCGTCATGCTCATCAGGCGTTTGCGCGGTACCAAATAACCGCAAAAAAACTACCCTGGCTGCCCCGACAACGAAAATCGTTGTCGGGGCAGTTTTTTTTACCCTCGATTTTTCCGCGCAGCAGGTGTTTTTAAAAATCCTTTTAACTTTGCGCCATGATGTTCAACCTTTCCATCAACATTATTATTCGCAACGACAGGCACACCTGACGCGAGGCATGGCTTTTGGAAAGCAAAAACCCCGGTCGGTGTGCAACTTACCGGGGTTTTTTATTTGAGGACTAAAAGATTTTCAGGATTTCATTACCGAGCCTTTTTTATACGACACCTATGTATCAAGTCGATTCTAAACAACTGCACCTGCCCTCCATCGATGCCGAAATAAGGCAGTTTTGGGAAGACGAGAAGATTTTTGAAAAATCGGTCGACCAACGCGATCCCGAAAATGCTTTTGTGTTTTATGAAGGTCCACCATCGGCCAACGGCAAACCTGGCATCCACCACGTGATGGCACGTACAGTGAAAGACCTCTTCTGCCGCTACCAAACCCTCAAAGGTTTGCGTGTGGAACGCAAAGGCGGTTGGGATACCCACGGCCTGCCCATCGAACTGTTTGTGGAAAAAGAACTCGGCATCACCAAGGAAGATATCGGCAAAAAAATCAGCGTCGACGAATACAACAAAGCCTGCCGTACTACTGTACTCCGGTACAAAGACCAATGGGACGACGTGACCCGAAAAATGGGTTATTGGGTAGACCTCGAAAACCCCTACATCACCTTCACCAACGACTACATCGAAACCTGCTGGTGGCTCCTGAAACGCCTGTACGATAAAAAAACATCCACAGGCGAATCTTTCCTCTACAAAGGTTTCACCATACAGCCTTTTTCACCCGCCGCCGGCACAGGGCTCTCTACCCACGAACTCAACATGCCCGGCTGCTACAAGGAAGTGACCGACACCTCGGTGGTGGCCATGTTTAAAGTACGCCACGAAAAACAAAGCGCGCATTTGTTCGCTTCCCCCGACGAAGATGTGCGCATCCTCGCCTGGACAACCACACCCTGGACACTTCCTTCCAACGTGGCCCTTAGTGTTGGACCCAACATCGAATACGTAAAAGTAGCCACCCTGAGTCCATATACCGGCGACCCCGTAAGCGTCATCCTTGCTACCGAACGACTCAGCGGCTATTTCAACGCCGCCGACGAAAACCATCCCTTCGAAGGTTTCAAACCGGGCGGAAAACAACTGCCTTACCGTGTGCTTGGCACTTTTAAAGGCAAAGAACTTGTGGGCGCACACTACGAACAACTGATGCCCATGCCCGAATTGATGGACGAAGACCTCGCCGCCAATGGTTTCCGCGTGATTGCTGCCGACTTTGTAACCACCGAGGACGGTACAGGCGTGGTACATACGGCGCCTTACTTCGGCGCCGACGACTTCAGGGTCTCAAAAGCCGCTGGTGTGCCTTTTATCGGTATAAAAGATGAAAAAGGACGCATTTTGCCGCTGGTAGACCGCCAGGGACGCTTTGTTCCCGAAGTCCCCGAATTCGGTGGCCGCTACGTGAAAGAAGAATACTACTCGCCCGAAGACCGGGCCGCCGAAGGCTTCCGACCTACAGACGTGCTCATCTCCATCCGCCTGAAAACCGACAACAAGGCTTTCCGCGTGGAAAAATACAAACACAACTACCCGCACTGCTGGCGTACCGACAAACCCGTGCTTTACTACCCGCTCGATTCGTGGTTCATCCGCGCCTCCGCGGCCAAAGAACGCATGGCCGAACTCAACAAAACCATCAACTGGAAACCCGCAGCCACCGGAACAGGCCGTTTCGGACAATGGCTCGACAACCTGCAGGACTGGAACCTTTCCCGATCGCGTTATTGGGGTATTCCACTCCCCATCTGGCGTACCGAAGACGGCGAAGAAGAAATATGCATCAATTCGGCTGAAACCCTGCGCATAGAAATCGACAAAGCAGTGGACGCAGGGTTCATGTCGGAAAATGACTACGCCAAAGCTGGCGCCGATTTGCACCGTCCGTACATCGACCTGGTGGTGCTCGTTTCGCCTACCGGCAAAAAAATGTTCCGCGAACTCGATCTCATCGACGTGTGGTTCGACTCGGGCGCCATGCCTTATGCGCAATGGGGGCTCGATTACGAAAAAATGCACGCTGGCGACGACCGTCCGTTCAAAGCACCTTTCAGCGAAAACTATCCCGCCAGTTTCATCGCCGAAGGCGTAGATCAAACCCGCGGCTGGTTTTACACCCTGCACGCCATCGCAACCATGTGTTTCGATTCGGTGGCCTACCAAAATGTGGTGTCTAATGGCCTGGTGCTCGACAAAGACGGCAACAAAATGTCGAAATCGAAGGGTAACGTGGTGGATCCTTTCGAAACCCTCGCCGAATTTGGCGCCGACGCCACGCGCTGGTACATGATCGCCAACGCCAATCCGTGGGACAACCTGAAATTTGATACCGCCGGCATCACCGAAGTGCGCAACAAGTATTTTGGCACGCTTTACAATACGTACAACTTTTTCGCCCTTTACGCCAACCTCGACGGGTTTGTGATGGACGAAAACAACGTATTGCCCTACGCCGACCGTCCGGAACTCGACCGCTGGATCATCAGCAAACTGTACAGCTTGGTGACCGATTACCGCGAAGCCATGGACGACTACGAACCTACCCGCGCAGCACGTGTGCTCGAAACATTTGTCGATGAGCACCTCAGCAACTGGTACGTACGCCTGGCCCGACGCCGGTTCTGGCGCGGCACCATGAATGAAGACAAGCTTTCCGCTTACCAGACCCTGTTCGAGTGCCTCATGGTAACCGCACAGTTGTCGGCCAGCCTCGCGCCGTTTTTCAGCGACTGGCTGTACCAAAAACTCACAGCTCCCCTGCGTGCCAAAGGTTTGTCCAAAAACAGTCCACTGCGCCATATTTCCGTGCACCTTTCCGACTTAACGCTTCCTGAGCCCGATAAAATCGACAAGGCGTTGGAAAAACGCATGAACTACGCCCAGCGCATCTGTTCGCTGGCCCTCAGCATCCGCAAAAAAGAAAAACTGCGCGTGCGTTTGCCCCTGCAAAAAATGCTTTTGCCTGTGCTCGACGAGGCGTTCATCAGCGAAGTAGACAGTGTAAAAAGCCTGATTTTATCGGAAATAAACGTGAAAAACCTCGAATACATAACCGATTCGAGCGGTTTGATCAAAAAAGGAGCAAAAGCCAATTTTAAAACTTTGGGCGCCAAACTTGGCAAAGACATGAAAGCAGTGGCCGACGTCATCGGCGGCTACAGCAACGAAGAAATCAATGCTTTGGAAAAAGCAGGTTCATTGGAAGTCAAGGTGAAAGATCAGGTGTTCACCATCACGCCCGAAGATCTGATCGTAAGTACCGAAGACCTGCCAGGCTGGAAAGTAGCCACCGACGGCGACCTAACCGTGGCCCTCGATGTGAACCTCACAGACGAGTTGCTCGCCGAAGGCACTGCCCGCGATTTGGTGAACCGCATCCAAAACCTGCGCAAGGAAAAAGGCTTCAACGTAACCGACCGCGTGACCATCACGCTCGAAAAACATCCTGCCATTCTGCAAGCCGTCGAACATTTTCACGATTACATCAAAGCCGAGGTTTTGGCCACCGATCTGGTGCTTTCAGACAAATTTGAAGGCGAAAAAGTGGACCTGAACGATGAAGTGCAGTTGGGGATAGATGTGGTGGTTTCTTAGAAAATTTGTTTAAATCCGTGTTCCTAAAAGTTGCGAGAACACGGATTTTTTTTATTTTTACCTTATGGAAAACACCGATTTACGCTGGAGACAACGGTTTGTTGGCTTTGAAAAGGCTTATTTAAGGTTAAAAGAAGCCATGGATCAGGACCAACTTAATGAGTTGGAACGCAATGGTCTGATCCAACGTTTTAAATTTTCAATAGACCTCGCTTGGAAAATCATGAAGGATTTCCTGGAGAACCAGGGTTTTCAGTTCAAACCTTCACCTAAAGAAACGTTTCGACAGGCATTTGAAAGCGGCTACATTGGGGATGCACAACCTTTGATTGACGGTTTGGAAGTTCGCAACACTCTTTCGCACGATTACAGTGGAGAAAAATTCGAATCGTCGGAAAAAACAATCCGGAATCAGGTTTATCCCGCCTTAACATCTTTGTACCATTTTTTCCAAAATGAACTGACCAACCATGGGCGCTGATGAACGGAATGACTATGGACTAACGGCGCGCGATATGGCGACAATATTGTCCATATTGCGTCGTTTTCCTGCCGTTCAGGAGGTTGTGCTTTTCGGCAGCAGGGCCATGGGAACTTTCCGGAAAGGCAGCGACATCGATTTGTCGGTAATGAATGCCGGCATTGAAAAGGTCGACTTTAATGCCTTACAAGAAGCCTTTGAAGAAAGCAGTCTGCCTTACCGCGTGGAGGTGTATTACTTTCTTTCGATTTCCGATTTGGTGTTTAAAACCAGCATTTTGCGTTGGGGAAAAAACATTTATACCAGCAAAAAATCTGTTTAAATCCGTTCGATTCGTTAAATCCGTGTCCCCTTAAGTTGTGAGAACATGGATTTAACGGATTTAAACGGATTTTTCAGTTGGTTGGCGCATTTTTCAGCGTTTCCAACAAAAATTTCCAAAATTTCTGAACCGAACTCACCTGCACCGTTTCGTCCGGCGAGTGGGCGCCGCGGATGTTGGGTCCGAACGAGATCATTTCCATGCCCGGATGCGAGCCACCGATGATGCCGCATTCCAAACCTGCATGACAGGCGTTCACATGGGGTTCTTCTTTGAACATTTCCTGATAGCGCCCGCGCATGAGGTGCACGATGGTGGAGTCGGGCATGGGCGTCCAGCCCGGATAACTTCCTGAAAAAGCGACATCGGCGCTGGCGAGTTCGAAACAAGCCTGGATGGCGTGTGCCAGATCCATTTTTTCACTGTCGACTGAACTGCGGGTAAGGCACATGACGGTAAAATGCCCGTCTTTCACCAAAACGCGTGCTACATTGTTGGAGGTTTGTACCAAGCCGTTGATGGCAGGGCTCATGCGGTAGATTCCGTTGGGGCAGGCATACAATGCCTTGAGCAGGCGTTCTTGCGAACCCAGTTGCAAAACATCCTGTGGCGCATCGTTTTTTTCCATGGATATGCTCATACCCGGATCGGTGATGTTGTACTCAGCCGCCAATACTTCCGCTTCTTTTTCAACAAAATCGGCAAAATGGCCTGCGTTTTCATTTGGAACGGCTACAATGGAGAAAGATTCGCGGGGAATGGCGTTGCGCAGGCTACCGCCGTCAATTTGGCTTATGTGCAATCCGAATTGTCGGCTGCCGAGGTACAGCAACCGGTTCATGATCTTGTTGGCGTTGCCGCGGCCGAGGTGAATGTCCATACCTGAGTGACCGCCGGTAAGGCCTTTCACGCTGATTCGAAATCCTTTAAAACCATCGCTGAGGGCGACAGTTTCGTAATGTCCTGTTGCAGTTACGTCTATACCGCCTGCGCAGCCTATGGTGAGTTCTTTATCATCCTCTGTGTCAAGGTTGAGCAGGTATTTTCCTTTCAGGGTACCACTTTGCAGCGACAGCGCACCGGTCATGCCCGTTTCTTCATCGATGGTAAAAAGCGCTTCGAGGGCTGGATGGGGTATGTCCTTGGAGGATAGCAGGCCCATGATGGCTGCTACGCCTATGCCGTTGTCGGCGCCAAGCGTTGTACCGCGGGCTTTAACCCAGTCGCCATCGAGAAACATGTCGATGCCCTGGGTTTCAAATTCGAAGTTGGTGTCGGCATTTTTCTGGTGCACCATGTCGAGGTGGCTTTGTAAAACCAGGGTAGCGCGGTTTTCCATGCCCGGTGTAGCTGGTTTGCGGATAACGACGTTGCCAACGGCGTCGACGGTGGTTTCGAGGCCGAGGTTTTCACCAAATTTGCGGACAAACTCGATCACGCGTTGTTCTTTTTTCGAAGGCCGTGGCACGGCGTTCAGGTCGGCAAAATGTTTCCAAAGCAATTGGGGCTCGAGGGCTCGTATGTCGGTAGCCATGTTGGTTCAGTAGTTTGTTTGAATAATTTAGGCAGGTTCAAAGTTGCAGTTTCCGGGTGAAGATTGCTTCACCGGGCAGTCATTTTCAAGGCATGTATTAAGCCGAAGTTACGCAGAGGTTAAGGCTTCGTCCAAAGAACCGGTATTTTTGCTAAAGTTCGATGGAAAGTCGAACTTTGCAAAACCTTATTATACAGGGCTACCAAAAATTTATGGAAAAAAAGCGCATCAGCATCGTCATTCCTACCAAAAACGAAGCGGACTACATCGACCGCACCATTGCCCAGTTTGAAGGTTTTTTTGAACAATTCAACCTCGAAATAGTAGTTTCCGATGCCAACAGCACCGATGGCACCAAAGAAGTTGTACTTGGCCATGCACAGCGTTTTGGCGCCGATCGTGTAAAGTTTGTACAAGCTCAGGGAAAACAAAACATTGCCATCGGCCGCAATTTGGGCGCTTCTCATGCAATTGGCGACATCCTTTTTCACATGGATGCCGACGTATTGATCCCAAACAAAGAAAATTTTTTTCCAAAAGTCATTGCGGTTTTTGAAAAACCAAAAGTTGTGGCTGCCACGGCGCCCATTTGGGTATACCCGGAGGAAGCAACCTTTGTGGACAAGCTGTACCACTTCATGATGAACAGCACCATCCGCAATTCGTTTTTTTTCGGTGTATACCTTGCCAAAGGTGAATGCCAGTTGGTGCGGCGCAGCACGTTTGAAAAAATTGAAGGTTACAACGAAACCATTGTTGCAGGTGAAGATTGCAACCTGTTTTACCGCTTGCACAAAGAAGGCAAAATCTCTTACATACACCAACTCAAGGTGTACCACTCGCCAAGGCGTTTTCGCGAATACGGCTACATCAAACTGACCATGATTTACCTGCGTGAGGGTTTGTCACTCCTGTTCTTGCGCCGGTCGTATGTGGAAGAATGGAAGCCGGTGCGTTAGGCATCTATTTGTATCGTTTGACATAATGACCAAAATCAGCATCGCTTTTGTGCAGGTTTTGCGAACTTTGTTGAGTACCGACTCAACATCCCCCGCATTATGAAACAAACACTCGCTGTTTTCCTGTTTGCCGCAACAGTCCAACTTGCTGCCCAAATTCCACCATTTGATCCTGCCGCCCTGGACCAGATTTCTGAAGCAGAGGCCAAAGCCCATTTGGGCAAACACCTCGCACCGGAAGTCATTGCCGCTTCCGACGATTACGACGTGCGGTACCACCGTATGGCCTGGTCCGTTGATCCCAATGTGCGTTACATTCAGGGCGCTGTGACCACTCATTTTGAAAGCCGCACCAACGGACTCGCTTCCATCGCTTTCGATCTGTCCGATTCATTGGATGTTTTTCAGGTTGTACATCATGGACAAGCGGTTACAACTTACTCCCAAGCAAACAACATCCTGACCATTCCCCTCAGCCAGCCTTTGGCCTTGGGTGCAATTGACTCTGTATCTGTGTATTACCAAGGCATACCGCCCAATACTGGTTTTGGTTCTTTTGAAAGAACCGAACACGATGGCGTGTCCATCCTTTGGACCCTTTCCGAACCTTATGGCGCCCGCGACTGGTGGCCCTGCAAACAGGATCTTTCCGACAAAA
The DNA here is from genome assembly GCA_038249605.1 of Chitinophagales bacterium. Taxonomy (GTDB): domain Bacteria; phylum Bacteroidota; class Bacteroidia; order Chitinophagales; family Saprospiraceae; genus M3007. Next base: position 9,849 of record JBBSDH010000121.1, read on the forward strand.
TAGATTCCATCGACGTTTTGGTGACTTGTCCAGAAGCTTACCGCGCTGCAGGCAACGGATTGCTGGTAAGCGAATACCCTGCGGGCAACGGCGATAAAACCTACCATTGGCGTCACAGGCATCCCATCGCCAGTTACCTCGTGGCTTTTGCCGTTACCAATTATGTGCAATACACCGATTATGCTGAAATCAGTACAGGTACCCTACCCATCCTCAACTATGTTTACCCTGAAAACCTGACCACAGCGCAAAGCCAGACGCCACAAACGGTGGATTTTATGGAGTTTTACGATTCTCTTTTCATTTCCTACCCTTTTAACGATGAAAAATACGGTCACGCCCAGTTTTCCTGGGGTGGGGGCATGGAGCATCAGACCATGAGTTTTATGGTCAATTTCGGCTTCGAACTGATGGCCCATGAATTGGCGCACCAGTGGTTCGGCAACCATGTGACCTGCGGAAGCTGGGAAGACATCTGGCTCAACGAAGGTTTTGCCACCTACCTCACCGGATTGTGTTACGAACGGCTGGCGCCTCAATGGTGGCCCAATTACCGTGCTGTAAGGTTGAACAACGTCGTGAGTCAACCGGGAGGAAGCGTTTGGGTGAACGACACCACCAATGTGGGACGAATTTTCAGCAGCCGGTTGAGTTATTCCAAAGGAGCGCTGGTGTTGCATCAACTACGATGGCTGCTCGGCGACGAAAAATTTTTTTCAGCCTTGCGCAATTACCTCAATGATCCGGCCATCGGCGGCAGTTTTGCTCGAACCAGCGAACTACAGGCACATTTTGAAGCCGTTTCGGATTTGGATTTGGAGGGTTACTTCAACGACTGGTTTTACGGCGAAGGATTTCCTTCTTACCAAATAACTTGGACGACAAACGATACGGCGGCGGTAGTTGAGGTGGTACAATTCCAATCGCACCCATCTGTCGATTTTTTTGAAATGGAATTGCCCTTGCGGTTTTCCAACGGCAGCCAGACTTTCGACGCACGCATCCCATTAACCCAAAATTACCAGCTCTTCTTCGTCCCTGTGCCTTTCGAATTCTCAGAAGTCACTTTGGATCCTGATTTGTGGTTGATTTCTGCAAACAACATCGTTGAAGAAGCAATTGTCAGTACTTCGCAGCCCGAAATTTCAACACCAACCATCGTTCCCAACCCGGCAACCGACCGCGTAATGATTTCCGGTGGTGAAGGAGCAATTTTTAACCGTCTCCTAGTATACGATGCTTCCGGAAAATTGGTGCTGACGCAAACCAAGCAAAACTCCGTCTTATTCGACATCAACATTTCGTCGCTGGCAACCGGCATTTACCGTGTAGAATTGGTTGGGGAAAAAACCATTGCAACGGGAAAAATCATTAAGCCATAAAAAATTAAGCCATCCGGGATTAGATCGGATGGCTCGTATGTGTCGGGAAATACAACCTATTCGTTAATCTTGGGGTTTAAACCCTATTGAATCACACAATCAATCTTGAAATTTCAGACCCCTTTTGAAAAACTCGGGTTTATTTGGAAGAAGTAGCAACTCCGCTGCTAACCTGACGGATCGTTGGAACAACGCTCCACTCGAGTTGGTCGGGGTTGCCAGGAATCAGGAGGTTGATGTTTTGGCTGTTCGAGTTCATTTTGGCAACTGCCTGTAGGTTGGCGTCGATGTTTACGGTGGTTACTTTACCGTTTACATTGCCGGCTACGAAATTGGTTGCGATGTGGTCGCCTTTTTTGTTGAACACCGACATGCTGTAGCTTTTGTCTATGCGGATGCCATGTGCTACGTTGTAAACCACGGCGAAGTATTTTTCTGTTTCGAACATGGCAACAGGCTCGGGATAAACCGGCATGGCGAAGAATTCTGCACTGTGCTCCAACTCAGGAAGGAAAGCGTAAAAGTCCCAGTTGAGGCGACCAGCAGCTGCAGGAGCTTGCATGTCTTCAACGTTGATGCTGTAAGGCAGTTCAGCTTTTGGAAACTGAGCCAGAAAATCCTGGAAGCTCGGTGTTTGCGCGAAGAGGGTAACGCAGAGGAGCAGGAGAGCTGGAAGAATGAGTGCCTTTTTCATGTTCGTTATTTTTAATGCAGTTGTAATCTACATTATCCATAAACCTTGCCAATTCGAGCTGGAAGCCGTGCCAAAATGATTTTTTTTCGTTTTTTACCTTAAAATATACCACATTGGGTAGGAACTACATGTATCCTTTGACCATATCTACGTATAATAGGGTAGAAACAAAAAACAGGCAGAATAAAGAGCCATTTGCATGAGTTAATAAGGAAGATTGCATACATGGCAAGAATTTTGCCCCGTTAATCCCAACTCCCAGTACCTTTGTACCACGCCTTCGACAAATGAACATAAACATAAAGCCTACCAAAACACGCCTTCGACAAATCGTAAGGTTTCCACGACTGCTCCTTTGGGCTTTTGTGATGGAAGGTATTGAAACCAAAAAAATGCTTCATACTTACCTGAGGCAAGGGGGAGGAAAACTGCTTTTCATCAACAGCAGTAAAATGCCTTCCGCTCAGGAATTAAAGGAAGCCCATGCACAACTGCGCGACATTCCGCGCTTCCTTCCTTTTTTTGTCATCGTAGTGGTACCGGCGCCCGGTGTCACCGAAGGTTACGCTTTGTTGGCTATTACCCTTGAAAAATGGCTCGGTCAACGGTTCCGCATTTTGCCCAGTCATTTGAGGAAAGTTTTCCAAAAAGAAAACGAGGCCGAACCCAAAGCGGAAATTTTGGAACCCTAAGAAGTTCTGTTTTTTTTCTCAAAACAATGTCGGATTTTCTTGTATCGGTTCATGCAAACTTGCGTCATCCGGACCAGGTGCGTTGATGCGTTCGGATACGCGGTACATGGTTAAATAATCTGTGGGGAGCGGTAGCATCAGAGCAGACAATTCCATTTCAGTGCTTTTTGCATCCAACCATTTTTCTCTGGACGCCTTATCGGGCAAAAAAACAGGCATGCGGTCGTGCAATACAGCAACATCGGCATTGGCGGCGGTGGTGAGTATGGAAAAAGTATTTTTTTGGCCGTGCCAGGTTTCCCAAATGCCCGCCATGAACA
>JBBSDH010000122.1:0-12839 GCA_038249605.1 Chitinophagales bacterium
GGATTACATGCCCGTGGAAGAAGTCGCCGAGTACCTCGCACGCCGCAAAGCGCTTGCGGCCGTCGACTTGATCAAACACAATGAAATCATCCTCTCCGCCGATTCTGTGGTGATTCACGACGGAGTGATTTACAACAAACCGGAAGATTACGATGAGGCTTTTGCGATGATTCGGACCCTTTCCGGACAAAAGCACCGCGTGGTGACGGGTGTGTGCCTGCTGGGCCGCGAGCAGGATCGTTCATTTTCGGGCATCTCCGACGTGTGGTTCGACGAACTCACGGACCAGGAAATTGATTACTACATCCGCACTTGCAAACCTTTCGATAAGGCCGGTGCCTATGGGGTTCAGGAGTGGATTGGCCTGTGCAAAATCCAGCGCATCGAAGGTACTTACGCCAACGTGATGGGTTTGCCCGTTGACCTCGTTTACAAGAACCTGCAATATTTTATAAATCCGTCATGAGGATCATCCTAACGGTCACCAACGATCTTACCTACGACCAGCGCATGCAACGCATCGCTTCAACGCTTGTGGAGGCTGGTCATGTGGTGTTGCTTGTGGGCCGGCAATTGCCTGAAAGTAAGCCGTTGGAAAAACGGTTTTTTGAGCAAAAAAGGTTGCGTTGTTGGTTCCGGAAAGGTTTTTTGTTTTACGCGGAGTACAACCTGCGCTTGTTCCTGTTCCTGCTTATGGCACGTTACGACGCGCTGGGCACGGTGGATCTCGATACGCTTTTCGGAGGAGGTTTGGCTGCTTTTTTAAGGGGGAAAAAACGTGTTTTCGACGCGCACGAATATTTTGAAGAAGTGCCGGAAGTGCAGGGACGCAGGTTTGTACGGTTGTTCTGGCGTGGCGTTGCGCGATTGTTTTTACCGATGTACAAACATGCGTACACGGTGGGCCCGGCGCTGGCTGAATTGTTTTCCAAAAAATACGGCATCCCGTTCGCCGTGGTGCGCAACGTGCCCGTGAAACGAACGGGTATTGCGCCTGCTCTTCACAACCAACAGCCGCGTATTTTGCTTTACCAGGGCGCTCTGAATGCCGGCAGGGGCATAGAGGCGCTGCTGGAGGCCATGACCAGACTCGAAGGCGTGCAACTCTGGCTGGCCGGTGAGGGCGATTTGTCCGAAGCTTTGCGCAAACGCGCCCGGGAACTCGGTTTGAACGAAGACAAGGTGTGTTTCCTGGGATTTGTAAAACCTGCTGAACTCCAAGCCATCACCGACCAGGCATGGCTGGGTTTGAATTTGCTGGAAAACAAGGGTTTGTCGTACTACTACTCGCTTGCCAACAAGTTTTTCGATTGCGTGCAGGCGCGGGTGCCTTTGCTGAGCATGGATTTTCCGGAATACCGGGCGTTGAATACGCAGCACGAGGTGGCGGTTTTGCTGCCGGAAGCCACGCCCGATGCCATCGTGGCGGCGGTACAGCATTTGCTCAACAATCCGGTTTTGTACCGCTATTTGCGGGAAAACGAAGATCGGGCCGCAGAGGAATGGGTTTGGGAGAAGGAAAAAGCGGTTTTGCTGCGCGTGTGGAAGGAGGCATTAAATTTGTAGACTTAGTGCCCTTCAACATTTCACCAACCTTTTTCCAACTTTTTACGTCTATTCCAGTAAACGCTCTATTTTGAAAAACGCACGATTTATACCTGCTCTGTTTACCCTGTTTTTGGTCGCCAGCTGCTGCAAACAACCTGATTCCATGCCCTGCTCCGGAGGCCAACCGGTTACGTTGAAAGACTTTAACGGACTCGGCGGTTGCGGCTTTGTGTTGATGCTTGCCGACAGCACCATTCTGGAACCCTTAAACCTCGATGCCTACGTTCAGATGCCTGTCGACGGTCAGTCTGTCAACATAACATTCCATGAGGAAAGCCGGCCCAGTAATTGTATGGTTGGTCCTACGGTTGAGATCGATTGTTTGGAGGTAATTCCGGAGTAACGGAGTTGTTCAAAAAGCCCGTCACAATACCCTCCGACATCAACCTGTACATTTCCTGCCAAAGCGGATGCACCTCAAGCAATTGAATGTGCCTGTCGATGGTATCCTTGTCACCCCGAAGCGCCGGTCCCGTTTGCACCTCAGCAGGCGGGTGCGCAAGCGCCTTATCAAGGGTGGCGCGCATGAGTGGGTGTAGCAGTTCGAATGGCAGGCCTTGCGTTTCCAAAAGTTCGTGCGCAACTGCGAAACAATGGTTGGCAAAATTGTTGGCAAACACGGCCCCAAGATGCAAAACGGCTCGCTGTTCGTCGTTCACCCGGTACACCTTCCCGCCCACCCTTTCTGCTTTTTTTTCCAAAAACAAAAGATCCGTTTCCGTGGAGGCGTCCACACAAAACGGCACGACCGACCAGTCGGCCGTGTGTTCTTCCGAAAACGATTGCAACGGGTAAAACACGCCGTAACGTTTGAAAAACGGCTTCAAAACAGCGCCGGGCGTGGCGCCAGAAGTATGTGTCACCAAAACTTCGGGGACATGGGGCGACAGAGCAGCAGCCACGTCGTTGATGGCATCGTCGCTCACGGCCAAGATGATCCAACCGGCATCGGGCAACACGCCCGACCATTGGTCAGAATAGGAATCAGCCCCCAGTGCAAGCGCAAGTTTTGAAGCATGTTCTATGTTTCTGCTCAAAACCTGTGCCACAGGCATGCCCTGCTCCACCAGGCGTTTGCCCAGTTGGGTAGCCACGCGGCCCGATCCAATCATGACGATTTTTGAGTTCAAAGTTTGGAGTTTGAAGTTTGAAGTTTGGAGGTCGGAGTTTGGAGAGAAGGAGAGAAGGAATTCGGAGTTTGGAGAGAAGCCGTTAATAATTGTATTTGGTGCCTAAGAAACCGGATTTATGCAATTTATCAATTAATCCGTACAGAATTCGACTTATTTCAAGTGCATCAGCAAGTATGGCAGCACACTATTCCTGTGTAAGATAACCATAATCAAAAGCTCTATGTACCTGAGATCGTAATTCACCACAAGAACCTTTTGCAATGTATAAAAACTGAACAAATTCTTTGTTTCCCTGCCGTTCAAAACCTTCTGCAATGTTATCCATGATTGAACCCGCAGAGGATATCAATTGCTCCTTGAACCGATAGTCGCCACTAGATTTCATGCTGTCAATCACCGGTTTAACTTTTTTACAAAGTTCACGTGCTTTTTGCCAGGCAATGATTTCTTCAAAATTTTTAAATGTTGACATGTTGAAACTTTGATTTTATCAAACTCTTCCTCTCCAAACTCCAAACTCTTCCTCTCCAAACTCCAAACTCCTTCTCTCCAAACTCCGAACTCCAAACTCCGAACTCCAAACTCCAAACTCCTTCTCTCCTTCTCTCCTCAATACCCTCCTGCGCAATCATCGCCTCTTTCATCTGCAACGCCTTGCCATTTACCGTTTGGCAGGCGGAGGATGGCTTCTACCCTTCCATAGGACGACCGAGGCTCAAGGATGTGCCCCTTTGCGCGAAGTTTTTCCAGCAAAGGTTCATCAAAGGCGCCTTCTTCGTACTGGATCATGTCGGGCAGCCATTGGTGATGAAAGCGTTTGGACTGCACGGCGTCGGGCAAACCCATGTTGAATTCCCGGAGGTTCAGGATGGTTTGGAAAACACTGGTTGGTATGGTGGTGCCGCCGGGTGTACCCACTACGAGCCACAATTTCTCTGCACGCGTTACGATGGTGGGCGTCATACTGCTCAGCGGGCGTTTTCCCGGCTCAATGGCGTTGGCAGAGCCACCCACGGCGCCGTACAGGTTCGCAGCGCCGGGTTTGGCGCTGAAGTCGTCCATTTCGTTGTTCATGATGAACCCGGCGCCTGCAATCACCGTGCGGCTCCCGTAGGAGTCGTTGAGCGTGGTGGTTACCGACACAGCGTTGCCCTGGGCATCCACGATGTTGTAATGCGTCGTTTCTTCGCTTTCTTTCACAGTGCCAGCTTTGATGTTTTTACTCACGCCGGCTTTGTCGGCCTGGTAATCGGTCATGCGCGACTTCAGGTAAGTCTCGCTTACAAGTTGTTTGTATGGTACTTTCCAAAAATCGGGATCGCCCATGTGCTCCGCGCGGTCGGCGTAAGCCCGGCGCTCCACTTCGGTCATGAGGTGTACGGCTTGGGCACTCTGAAAACCATAACTTTCCAACGGATAAGGTTTCAACATGCCAAACATTTGCTGCAAGAGGATACCACCGCTGCTGGGCGGCGGCATGCTGATCACATGCAGATCTTTGTAATCAAACTCCACGGGTGTTCGCCACACGCTGTGGTAATTTTTTAGGTCGGCGGCGCTCATGATGCCGTCTTTCATTTGCATTTCGCGCACAATGAGCGCGGCGGTTCCGCCTTCGTAAAAGCCGTCGCGGCCCTGCTCGGCGATGCGGCGCAGGGTGCTGGCCAAATCTTTCTGAATCAGCCATTTTCCGGCCTCCCAGAGCTGCATGGACACCAAAGCGGGCATGACAGAACTGTTCCTGATGAAACGAGTGCGTTCGGCATTCAGGTTTTCAGCTTCCTGTTCGGTGATTTGAAACCCTTTGTCTGCCAGTAAAATGGCGGGATAAATCAATTCCGCCCACGGCATTTTCCCGTAACGTTTGTGCGCTTCCCACATGCCATCCACCGTACCCGGCACGCCACTTGCCAACCGTCCGTAGCGGCTCAGGGCGTCCTGCACACGCCCGAGGGTGTCGAGGTACATGTCGCGGGTGGCCAGGGCCGGCGCTTTTTCGCGGTAATCGAGTGCGGCAGTTTCTCCTTTGGCGTTGCGGACCAACAAAAACCCGCCGCCGCCGATGTTGCCCGCTTGGGGATACACAACGGCCAGGGCAAACTGCACGGCGACCGCTGCATCCACCGCATTGCCGCCGCGACGCAGGATGTCGATGCCCACACGGGTGGCCAAGGGATGCGCCGTGACCACCACCGCCGAATCGGCGGAAATCTCTTTCCGAATTTCGTAAGGGAAAGGAACGATGGGCTGTGCCGGGGCGCCGCACCAAAGCAACAACCCCAGCAAAGTCCAAACCAGGTTTAAAACCTTCATTTTGCTTTTTTAATCAAACCAATCAAAAACAACAAGACCAGCGCTCCGATAACCGAACGGATGATGGTACCCAGAAAGCCTTACGAAATACCCATGTTCAATTTGCTGAATAAAAAATCGCCGACAAAACTGCCGATGATACCTACAACGATGTTACCAAGTAAACCAAAGCCGTAGCCCTGGCTAATTACTCCGGCCAACCAGCCTGAAACAGCACCGATGAGGAGAATGACAATCAAGGTTTCCAATGACATAAGGATATTATGTTTTAAGTGTTAAAATCTTCACTCCTCCGCCCGTTCATCCACCTGAAACATCGACAATGCCGCCAACAACAACAATACTCCGGCCATTACAATGGCGTAAATGGCTTTGTTGCCAAAAAGGTATTGCACGATCGGACGGTTAATAACACCGCTTACGATTTGCGGAATGGTGATGAAAAAATTGAAAATGCCCATGTAAACACCCATTTTATGGGCCGGCAAAGCGCCTGCGAGCATGGCATAAGGCATGGCCAAAATACTGGCCCAGGCAATGCCTACCCCAATCATGGAAAACAGGAGGTAATTGGGCCCCGGGGCGAAATACATGGATATGAGTCCGATGCCACCGCACACCAGGGCGAAGGCGTGGGTACGCCGCCGTCCGAATTTGGCGGCGATACGGGGAAGCATGAGTGCAAAAACGGCCGAAACGGCATTGTAAACGCCAAATATGATGCCTGTCCAGTTTTGCGCGTCGCTGTAGGTCTGAGACGAGCTGTCGTTGATGGCGGTGCCATAAATGTGGTTGGCAATGGCCGGTGTGGTGAAAACCCACATGGAAAACAAGGCGAACCAGGAAAAAAACTGCACCATACCCAACTGCCGCATGGTTTGGGGCATGTTGCGCATGTCTTTAAAAATCAGACTCATACCGCCTTTTTCATGTTCTCTTTCACCGCCTGAAAATCGGGTATGTTCTTCAGGCGGATATTCCTTGGTGGTGATGACCGTCCACAAAATGGCGCCGATAAAAATCAATGCGCCGATGTAAAACGACCATTTCACGTTGTCGGGAATCAAACCTTGTCCCGCCGTATCCGCCACGCCGGCTTTGTTGGCCAAAAACCAGGGCAGCCAGGAACCTATCACGGCGCCGACGCCGATAAGCGCGGTTTGCACCGAAAAACCCATGGTGCGTTGAGAGGAAGGCAACTTGTCGGCCACAAGGGCCCGGAAAGGTTCCATGGCCACGTTGAACGACGCGTCCATGATCATCAGCATGCCTGCCCCGAGCAAAACGGGTGACAACGCCACCGTCAGAATGCCGGCATTGGGCATGAGCATCATCCCGAAACAGGCGGCAATGGCACCCGCCAGGAAAAACGGTTTGCGACGCCCCATTTTCACCCACGTGCGGTCGGAATAGTACCCGATGATGGGTTGAACAATCATGCCGACAATGGGTGCCACAAGCCAGAAATTGGGAAGCTCGTGCACGTCGGCGCCGTAGCGTTGCAGGATGCCGCTGGCGTTGCCATTTTGAAGGGCAAACCCCGCTTGGATGCCGAGAAATCCGAAACTCATGTTCCAGATGTTTCGGGCCGACAAGCGGGGTTTTTGATCGTCTTTAGGAAAGGAAGTTGTTGGTGAAACACTCATGGGTGGAACTTTGTGTTGCTTGTTCGCCGAAAAGTGCAACAAAATCCGGAGGCTGCGAAAATTATGTTGAAAAAAATCTGAAGCCCCATCTTTTCCTTAAATACGGGTTAAAAATAGACCCGGTACAAAACATTGGGAAAAAAGCCGAACTGGGTCAAATAAGCCACTTTATCGGGTTCATCCTCGTCGTAAAACTCACTTATTTTCCCCTTGGTGTTCGTGAGGTTATCTAGGTTCAGGAACAACTCGTGCGTGGCCCTTGGCTTGTGCCACCGGTAACTTGCCGAAAGAATGACCTGGTACACATCCTCCAGTTTGTTTTCGTAGGCTTTTTCATAATCCCAGAATTGGTTGTTTTCAGGTTCGACGGCCAGGTTGCCGTCGTCGTCCCGCAACAACGGAATAATCCTTCGGCCTCCGGCAAAAAACACCTTTGCATTTAGACCCAGGGTTTGGTTCTTTTTCTTTCCAAGATGTTCAAATTCTTTGCCGCAAAGGAAATTCAAGAGGTAATTGCCGTTGTAAGGCGTGTTGCGTTCCACACCTTCGAGCGATTGGTATTTGGATTGAAAAACAGAGGTATTGAACAAAACATAGAGGTTTTTATCAAAAAAGCGCTCTATGGTGAGCTCCACACCGTAGTTTTTGCCGGTTCCTTTGTTCACCAATGCTACATGCCGGAACTCCAGTCCTTCGTTGATGGTGGCGAAAAAGCTGGTGTCGAGGTTTTCCACAGGCAGGTTGTACAAATGCTGGTAATACGTTTCAATTTTTGCCGACAAGTATTTCCCAAAACGTTTTTCATACCCCAAAACAACATGGTGTGCTTTCAGCAAATCGAGGTCTTTGTTGGGCTCGGTCACAGTGCCGTCGGGCTGCTCCACTTTTGCGAAATAATGGTGCACGCTTTCCATGGAACTGTGCTTACCGTAACCTGCACTGAAGGCATCCGTAGGACTGGATTGCCAATGGAAAGCAAGCCGGGGCTCCAATGTGTTTTGTTGGTTGTACAAAACGGCCATGTGGTGCACCCCTGAAACCATGGTAAGCTTTTCCGTCAGGCGCGACCGCAAACTGACAAAGTTCCGCAGGGTCCCTATGTTTTCCTGAAAATCGACGAGGGTAAACCGCTCGCCCGACTCCTCCTGCAACGCACTTTGCTCGAAGGTGTAGCCGAAAAGGGTGTATTTGGTCCCGACCTGAATTTTGTGCCTGGTATTGATTTTAGCATTGTACGTCACAGCCCCACGAAGGGTGTTTTTTTGCAAACGGCTGCTGAAATTGAGTTTGGTGCTCACCGAAGAATCCCTCAGGAAGTTGCCGTCGTTATCGTAAATTTTAACCACCGTTTTTTCAAAAACATCGTCGTCTACGCCTTCACTAGAATACGCAAGCGTGCTGTGGAGGTAACTTTTGTCGTTGATGTTGATGGTGTGGTTCAGGCCAGTATTGGCGAGGTAAGCGCCTTTTTTATAATCCTCGTTGATTTGACTTTTCATAGAGCCATTGCCCGGTGTTTCCCAAAGCGCCGGCGTAACGTCTTCGAGTAAAAAATCGCTTTTGCCCCCCAATCCAAACAGTGAAAAAACGCCTGCTTTTGCCGTAGGCAAAACAACTTTAAAGGAGAGGTCCTGAAAATTCAAAACACCTCCAAAATCCAACAACCCGAGGTTTCCTGCCAGGGATGCAGTGGAATACCGGTAGTTTACAAGATAGGAGCCGCTGTACCCTTTTTTGAACGGACCCTCAAGCGTCAGTTCTGTGCCGAGCAGTCCAAACCCAAACACGGCTTCTGTTTTTTCGTTGTTGCCCGTCCGCAGCCCGATGTCATACACGCCGGAAAGTGCATCGCCGTATTCGGGGGCAAAAGCGCCTGTGTAAAAATCGGAAGTGGCCAGCATGTTGTTGTTCAGGGTGCTCACCGATCCGCCCACCGCACTTTGATCGCCGAAATGGTTGGGATTGGTGATTTCCACGCCTTCGAGCCGCCATTGGAAATACTTCGGCGAGTTTCCACGAACGATGATGTCGTTGCTGCCGTCCTGGGTATTGGATACGCCGGCGAAGTTGGACATGATGCGCGATGGATCGTTGAAACCTCCTGCGTAACGGTTGGTTTGTTCGGGCGAAATCGAACGCGCGCTCAAAATCGCCATCTCGTTGAGCGCCTCGCCTTTGTTGGTGTTGGCAGTAATCACCACCTGATCAAGCGTTGCGAAAGCTTCCGTGAGGTAGATGTTCAGGACGGCCTCCTTGCCCGAATTTACAACGATGTTGGATACCATCTTTTCGTCGTAACCCACATACGAACACTTCAGATTGATCCTGCCTATGGGCACGTTTTCCAGTCGGAAAACACCGTCGCTGTCCGTTATGGCGCCACGCACCGGATTCGAGTTGGGAATGAACACGGTAGCCCCGACAAGCGGTAACTTGCTGTCGGCATCGGCAATGACGCCGCGCACGGTTTGTGTGAGGTTTTGAGAAAAAGCCGCAGGAAGGGCCAACGTAAACAGGAATGGGATGGCAAAAGCCAGTTTTTGCACCATAGCATACAGTTTTTAATGAACATGTAGATTCTGGTGCAAAATTCCGGGCTTCTTGCGCCCGGTTCATTGACGTTGGTTAAGAAGTGCCGCTATTTGGACATGATGCGTTTGCGGATACGGCTCAGCGATTCGGGTTTGATGCCGAGGTAACTCGCCAGTTGGTAAAGCGGTACCCGGTCAAACAGGTCGGGGCGGGTTTTCAAAAGATCAAGATAGCGGTCTTCAGGAGTTTTGATGATGTACGAAGCCAGTTGTTCATGACTTTTGCCAAGCTCTTCCTCCGTAGCGGTCAAGCATATGGTATCGAAATGCGGAAACATGGCCATCAGTTTGGCATCCTGTTCGGGTGTGCTGATTGTAAGGATACAATCTTCCACACAAGCAAGGTAAAACTTGGAAGATTGCTTGTTGTGCGTAGTCTGGTAAGGGGTCAGGGGTTCGCCTTCGGTGTAGAAATGGGTGTTCTTTTCTTCACCGTCAACGATGTAGTACTGCCGGATGCACCCTTTCAGGATAAAATGGCTCAAATTGACCATCTGGCCTTCACGTAAAAGGATGTGGCCTTTTTTAAAGGTCCGAACCTGCATTTGATCAAGAATGCCTTTGGTTTCAGCAGGTGTAAGGGTAATGAACTTCGATAGGTAAAAGATGAGCTCATCGCCTGGAGAAGACGCTTTTGGTTTTTTTACTGCGCCGGCATCGGGTGAAGCAATCCATGAGTTTCCCATAGTTCTTGTTAGGTACGAACATGTAGGGCGGAAAACGCCCCAAGTTGGATCAATACTCGGTGTCGTCGGGAATGTCTTCAGCATCTTCGTCGCGGCGACGGGTGACGATGATGTGATCATCTTCTTCGGAAATGCCGTCGTCAATGTCATCGTCGTCTTCCTCCCCTTTTCCGTCGAACTCGCTTTCAACTTCGATGTCGGAAAAATCTTCGCGGAGCACGCCTTCGTCGTCGTAGTCCACATCTTCTTTGATGAGGCGTTTTGCTTCCAGCATGGTCATGCGGATTAGGTAGTACACATCATCGGTTTCAAAGGGCAGGGCCGACACCTTTTTACCATTTTTGTCGTTGTAAAAAAGAAGGTAATTGGAGTAACCGGTGGGGTACTCCATTTTGACCAGTCGGATGATTTCTTCCGACAGTGCGTCATAATCTTTAACGATGCGTTTCTTGGCCAAGGCTCGGCTGATTTATGCTGTGATGATGGTTTGATCGTATTTGATTCCGATCGCGGGGTTGATGCGTTTAATCAGAGGGCAAATTTAAACCAATGGTCACCGTAACGGCAAAATTTTTTTTCCGTTGCGACGCTTTTACTTTTTTTCCCTGATTTCCACGATCTCTACCCGACGTTCCCGCGAGGCATCGGGGTTGTAAATGGAATTTCGTTCGTCTTCGAGCTTGTCGCTGATTCCTGTTCGTGCCGTGGTTTCACCAAAACTTGCTTCGGATATCTTCAACTGCCCGCTGTCGATGTAGGGTTTCAAAACGCCGGCGCCATATTTTTCAAACTGGTTGCGCACGCTGCTGATGCGCCTTTTACCCAAATTGATGTTGTAGTCGCTTCGGGCACGGGGACTGGTAAAACCTTTGATGATCACTTCCACAGTTTCTTTGTTTTGAAGCCTTGTATTGAGCATCTCGCACAATTGGGTCAATCGCTCGTAGCCGCGCCGCACTTCGTAGTCAAAAAAAATGTCGATCAGATTTTCAGCTTCATCGCGTTTTACGTCATTTAGCCCATTGGCAAATTTTTCCCGGTATTCCGTCTGCCTTTCCAGGTAAGGCAAAACCGTTTCATCGTACGATTTTTTGGTAAATGTTCGTTGTGTGCGCTTGTCGGGTTCATCATTGTCGAAAAACAGCGGCAACCCCACAAAATCCTGCAGTTCGTCCGGCTCGTCGTCGGGCGTAGGCAACTGGGCAATGGGTTGTGTGCGTATCGGCCGGTCGATACCGGGCACTTTCCCTGCTACACCTGTGGGGTTTTCATCCGAAGGTGATGTTTCCTTTGGTTTGACGCGCTCCACCGTAAAAATATCGTTGCAGCAGGCTTTGTTGGACTCGTCCAGGTAAAAAGAACCCGGACGGTTGCTGCTCAGGTAGCCGTGGTCGCTGTCGGGTTTCAGGAAAAAATAAAGGTCGTTGTAACTGCTGTTGATGCCGTATCCGGCATTTTCAGGTGTGTTGTACCGACCGACAGTATAGGCCGATTTGAAAACATCGTAGCCGCCAAAGCCACGGCCACCTTCCGAACTAAAATAGAGGGTTTGTGCAGGCGTATGGAAATAAGGTGTGGCGTCGTTTTCGGCAGTGTTCACCGAGGCGAGATTCACCGGGGGTTTGAAAGCCGGCAACTTCAGCGTTTTTTGGCCGTTTACCGGTTGGTTGCAGGGACAAAACCACAACGTATCCAGAGGCGTCTGCCAAACGTCCATTTTGCCTTTGCCTCCCGGACGGTCACTGGCAAAAAACAAGTAAGGCTGTTTGGTTACGGTATCCACGCCCACGTTCGGCTGGGTAGTTGAATAGCCGGGAATGTTTATGGGTTCGGGCAGGCGTGCGGGTTTCGACCAGCGTCCGCGGATGTCTTTCACCATCATCCAGATTTCGCAACGGATGTCGGATTCATTGATGTTTTTGCAAAGGGTGTAAAACATAAAAACGCCATCGGGCGTAAAGGTCAAATGTGCTACGTGGGTGGAGTCGCCAGATGGGAGTCCTCTGCCAACTTCCTTCGAACGTTTGCCACCAATGGAGGTAAGTAGCCTGGTTGTTTTGCGTGCCGGCACCGATTTGTCCCCTTTTTTATCAAAACGGTAGGAGGAATAAAACATGGTATCGCCCCGGGTTATGGCTCCAAAATCGCTGTACGGACTGTTGATTTCTTTGCCCGGATGTTCGATGATCCATTCGGGTGTTTTGGCCATTTCCTGCAAGGCCCAGCGGCTGTGCTCTACTTCGCTTTTGGCTTTTTCTACATACATTGCATCTGCTTTCGCCGAATTTGCCAAAAACTGTTCGAAATACTTCAAGGCATTCTGGTAGTCGCCCTGAGCTTTTTTCACTTCACCCAAACGGTAATACAGCAGCGGATAATCGCCGCGTTTTTTCTCATCGGCTTCCACGGCGAGGTAACTTCTTTCTGCCACTGGCAAAGCGTAAAACATGCGCGCACATTCAGCATATTTCCACAAAACATCGGTATTTTCACCATCCCGCTGCAAAACGGTGGCATAATGCTGTACCGCCGCGCCGTAGTCTTTTTGTTTAAATGCTTCATCTCCCGCTTTTTCATAAGCACGCAAAGACTGTCCAGAAAGTACAGTAGGTAGAAAAAACAAACTAAAAATTATAAAACGCATAAGTCATCAGTCGGTTAAAGTCAGCAGTCGGTTAAGTCAACAGTCGGCAGTCAACAGTCGGCAGTCAACAGTCGGTATTTAGGGTCAAGGTTGCTGCCTTCTGCCTGCTACCTGCTAAAAAGAAAGTATTCTCATTTCCTTGCTGTCCGGATCGGCGGAACGGATGACCAGGCGACCTTTGACGGGCAGACTGGCTTCGGGTAACTTGTCCTCGAGCA
>JBBSDH010000123.1:0-12608 GCA_038249605.1 Chitinophagales bacterium
AACCTTCCTTTTGGATCTTCCATGCCTTACAACTCGCTTACCGTCGACCTCTACGATAACATGACCCAATTCATGAAACCTTTGCCCGAAGATGTTTTCAAAAAAGTGCACCCAGGCAAAGATGTGGACAAAATGATGGCGGATACAGAAGCCGCAACCACGCTTATGAAAGGCGAAGTTCGTATGGTTGTAGACAGGTTGAGCTGGAAGTAAACCACAGGATATTTTAAGCTTAAGGAGCTTGTTGCGGTTACAACCCGCTGCAAGCTCTTTTTTTTAAACCGCCCGTTTCATCAACCAATCCGGCTGTGGATCGTCGCCAACCCAAAACGTTTCGACGCCAAATATTTCGAAACCGTTTTTTTCATAAAAAGCCACACTTCGCGGCGACAATTGCCAAACACTAAGCCATATCCACCGTGCTCCGGAGGATATGGCTTGTTTTATGGAAAAATCCAACAATTGAGCGCCGATGCCGAGGCTTTGGTGTTCGGTGCTTACGTAAACACGTTCGATTTGCAGAGCAGGGCCGTCGAGCGGTTCATGCGGCTGCGTGTTGAAGTTCAGTTTCAAGTAAGCGGCGAGTTCGCCTTTGTGGTAAACGAGGAAAAACCGGCTGTCCTGCTGCTCCCACTCCTTTCGCAGGGTTTCCAGATCGAAATTTTCGCGGCAATAAGCTTCGAACGGCTCCGGTTCGTTCATGTGTTGCCAGGCTACGCGGAAGGTATGCTCTGCGAAATCGCGAAGCTGCGGTAAATCGGCTGATGCAACGGTTTTTATGTCCAGAAAATCATTCATTCTTGGCAAAAATAGGACAGTCGAATATTTCGTTCACCATACTATGGTAATTTACATCATTTTTGAACTTGATCGACACAAAAGAGGTTTGATTACCACGGTTGCCGGTGACAAATTGATGGTTGATCTAAGGCACATGCTCGACAACAAATGATGTACATTCGCATTCAAACAATCTGACGTCCATTAACCCGTAATTTTACAGATATGAAAAAGTTCCTATTGATTCCTTTTGCAGCATTGCTGATCACCAGTTTCTGGGCCTTTGAACCTGCCAACGAAAATGAGGCCATCAAAGAAGTCATTGAAAAAGAAACCACGAGTTACCTCAACCGCGATCTGGCCGCATGGGCTACGTGTTTTGCACAGGATGACAACACGGTCTACATCGGCGCCATGGCGAGCGGTCCCTACTTTGTGGAAGGCTGGAAAAACCTGCAACTGGATGCCGAAGCAGAAAAACAGAAAAATCCCGGTCCGTTTAAACACAAAATCATCCGAAGCAACATGCGCATCAGCCAAAGCGAAAAAATTGCTTTTGTCACCTTCGACCAAAGTGTGAGTTTTGACGGCGTACAGGGCACAACCGAATCCAAGGAAATCCGTTGCATGAAAAAAATGAAAAACAAATGGAAAATCGTGGCTTCAAGTTTTGCGGAAAAAAACGATGCCAATACCTCCGGACAACAAGCGCCTATTAAACAGGGAAATTAAACATGCAATAAAAAAACAATGCACATTACTGCATGGTAGGTTATTTAATGTAGGAGAATCAGGCGTGTTCCTTCGGTTCCGTTGAACTTACTCACGTCTGTATCACCCCAACATTAAACTTCTCCACCGGCGCATTGTTGGCTGCTTCGATGCCCATGGAAATCCAGCGACGGGTATCGCGCGGATCAATGATGGCATCCACCCATAAGCGGGCGGCAGCGTAATAAGGCGTAGTTTGGGTTTCGTATCGACTTTTAATTTTTTCAAACAACTCACGCTCGCCCTCGGGGTCGGGAGCATGGCCTTTGTTCTTCAGGGTTTCCACCTGTATTTGCGTCAAAACCTTGGCGGCCTGCTCGCCGCCCATCACCGCTATTTTGGCCGTAGGCCAGGCCACGATGAGTCGCGGGTCGTACGCTTTGCCACACATGGCGTAGTTGCCTGCGCCGTAGGAGTTGCCCATCACCACGGTAAATTTGGGTACCGTGCTGTTGGCTACCGCGTTCACCATTTTGGCCCCGTCTTTGATGATGCCGCCGTGTTCGGATCGTGTGCCCACCATAAATCCGGTGACGTCTTGCAGAAACACAAGCGGGATTTTTTTCTGATTGCAGTTCATGATGAACCTCGTGGCCTTGTCGGCCGAGTCGGAATAAATGACGCCGCCGAACTGAATTTCACCTTTGGCGTTTTTCACCACCTGGCGGTTGTTGGCCACGATGCCCACAGCCCAGCCATCGATGCGGGCATAAGCGCAAACGATGGTTTTGCCGTAATGTTCCTTGTATTGCGTGAGTTTACCCTCATCTACCATGCGTTTGATCAGCTCGATGGAATCGTAGGGTTTGGCGCCGCGCTCGGGGAAAATGGAAAACACGTCTTCGGGATCGCCCATGGCTGGTTTGGAAACTACACGATCAAATCCGGCATTTTCGAACCGGCCATATTTGTCCACAAGGTCTTTGATGGTATCCAGACAAACTTTGTCGTTGGGCATTTTGTAGTCGGTTACACCTGAAATTTCGGAGTGGGTACGTGCGCCGCCCAGGGTTTCTTTGTCGGCTTCTTCACCGATGGCAGCTTTCACGAGGTAAGGTCCGGCGAGAAAAACCGAACCGGTATTTTCCACAATCAACGCCTCGTCGGACATGATGGGCAAATACGCTCCACCGGCCACACAGGAGCCCATGATGGCTGCGATTTGGGGTATGCCCATGCTGCTCATTCGGGCATTGTTGCGGAAAATACGTCCGAAATGCTCTTTGTCTGGGAAAATTTCGTCCTGCATGGGCAGGTACACACCAGCGCTGTCCACCAGATAAATGATGGGCAGGCGGTTTTCCATGCTGATTTCCTGGGCGCGAAGGTTCTTTTTCCCTGTAATGGGAAACCACGCTCCGGCCTTCACGGTAGCGTCGTTGGCCACCACGATGCACTGGCGGCCGCGTACATAACCGATCACCACAACGACTCCGCCAGCAGGACAACCACCGTGCTCGTCGTACAATTCGTAACCGGCAAAAGCGCCCATTTCGATTTGTGGCTTTCCAGGGTCGAGCAGGTAATCGACGCGTTCTCGGGCGCTCATTTTGCCTTCTTTTTGCAGTTTTTCAAGGCGTTTTGCGCCGCCGCCTTCGAAAATTTTGTCCAGGCGGCGGGCCATAACACCGACAGCCAATTTCATGGCATCGGCGTTTTGTTCTTTTTCTATGCTTATTTTGTCGGTGTGCGGCATGGTCAGGCTTTTTTCAAAACGCGAAAATAGGGGGAAAGATGGAAAGCGTTGCACGCATACTTGACGTATTTCACTACAGATTTGCACGAAGTTGCACAGAGGAAAAACACAGCGTTGGTTTCCGTGAGTGCAACTCTGTGTTTTTCCTCTGTGCAACTCTGTGTAAATCTGTGGTGAAATGCCATGCTATGAAATACCTGAATAAAATAACTTTACCCCTGGGAAACCTGCATGACCATGGCTGGCAGCTGGAGTTACACCCCCGGCGACCAATACAAACCCACCGACGAACTGATTGAAAAACTGCTTGATATCGTAAGCAAGGGCGGCAACTTTTTGCTATACATCGGTCCGGGCCCCGACGGCACCCTGGCACCCGACGCCTACGACCGTATGAAAGGCATAGGCGACTGGATGCAGGTAAACGGCGAAGCCATTTATGGCACACGCACCCACACGTCGTTCAAAGACGGCGAAAACGTGCGGTACACCCGATCGAAGGATGGCAAAACTTTGTATGTTTGCCTGTTCAATTTTCCGAAAGAAGACCTGGTGCTAACCAAAGCAACTTTGACCAAAGACGCCAAAATCATCATGCTTGGAAGTGGAAAACTACGGCACAGGGTGTGTCCATCAGCTTGCCAGCAGAACTGGAAGCTGCTGGCAAACACGTTTGGGTCCTAAAAATCAGCCAATAACATGCCAGTAGAATTACGCACCACCTTTGATCCCGAACGTGAAAACTTGTACCTCGCCGTGCGTGAAAAGGAAGGCCGCGTTTGGCCTGACGAACAGGCGCGCTTGCTCCCCCATCCTCCCCCAGAAAATGTTTTCGAAAAAGAATGGCGCATGCGCCGCGACACGTACTGCCGCTACCGCAAATACCTGAAAATCCGCTATGGAAACATTCCAGTGAACATCCTCGACGTGGGTTGCGGCAACGGCTGGATGGCTTCTTTGCTGGCATCCTCTGGCGCGGGTGAAGTTTGGGGGCTCGATCTCAATTTGAAGGAACTGGAGCAGGCCGACCGCGTTTTTGCGCAGCAAAACCTGCGTTTTGTATACGCCGATGTGTTTGCCGCTGATTTGCCGAAGGCGTATTTCCATCAAATCACCTTGGCCGCGTCGGTGCAGTATTTCCCCAATTTGACGGCTGTGATGAACAAACTGATGGGCTTGCTGCGACCCGGCGGCGAAATCCACATCCTGGATTCACCTTTTTACGCCGACGAAGCCGCACGCGACGCTGCATGCGAACGTTCCAATACGTATTTTGAAAAAATGGGTTTCCCGCAAATGGCCTCGCGTTACCACCACCATTTGCGCAGCGATATTGAAGCGCTCGGGGGAAAGGACTTCAATGGTGTGTGGTTGCAACGCCTTCGGCAAAAAGTGGGTTGGGCGGCGCCGTTTCCGTGGTACAGGGTGGGCACATTTCAGCCTCCTCACGTTGCTCAAATCTGGACATTAAAGCCCGGGCTTTAGTGGGTAGTTTCAAAAAGTGTGGGATCCGTCTAACAGCTAACAGCTAATCAATGTACCGCTGCGTCAATCCATTGTAAAAATCAATCCGCCGATCCCTGAAAAAAGGCCAGATGCGGCGCACATCTTCGGTGCGCTGTTTGTCGATGTCGATCACGATGTTTTCTTCCCGGTCGCTGGATGCCTGGTACAGGATTTCGCCTTGCGGACCGGCCACGAAGCTTTGTCCCCAAAACTGAATGCCTCCGGTTACGTCGGTCCAGTCTGGTTCATGTCCGGTGCGGTTCACGGTGATCACCGGCAATCCGTTGGCTACGGCGTGGCCGCGCTGGATGGTGTGCCATGCATCGTGCTGGCGGCTCTTCTCATCCTGTGGGTCGCTGCTTTCCCAGCCAATTGCTGTGGGGTAAATCAGCATTTCGGCGCCGGCGAGGGCCATGAGGCGTGCAGCTTCGGGGTACCACTGGTCCCAGCACACGAGCACACCGAGTTTGCCCACAGAAGTTTGAATGGGTTGAAAACCAAGATCACCGGGTGTGAAATAAAATTTTTCATAATAGGCCGGATCATCGGGAATGTGCATCTTCCGGTATTTTCCGGCTATGGAGCCATCTTTTTCAAACACCACGGCGGTGTTGTGGTAAATGCCGGGTGCACGTTTTTCAAAAAGAGAGGACACAAGCACTACCCCGTTTTCGCGTGCAGCGCGGGAAAAAACCTCCGTATCCGGTCCCGGAATGGCTTCGGCCATGTCGAACATCCGCGTGTCTTCCGCCTGGCAGAAATAGATGCCGCAATGCAGTTCTTGAAGCACCACAAGTTGAGCACCCTGGCGGGCACATTCGGCGATGCCGTCGAGCGACTTTTGAATGTTGGTGTTTTTGTTGGCAGTATTGGACTGCTGAACCAATCCTACACGAAGTGTTTTGGACATGTTGTTTTGTGTTTGTGGCAAATTTTCCAAGGGTTTTAACCGTTAATACCCGACACAGGCGAAAAAGGAATGGCGCAAAGTTTTGGAAAGTTTGCCAACTTTCGCCCTACAAAAATGCAAACCATTGAAAATTAACGGAAATATGCGCTTCTTGTTCATTTTGTTGTTGGCTTGCACCCTACAAACAGCGTCAGCCCAACGGATCATCAATGGTAAGGTAAGTGATGCCGTTACCGGAGAAAAAATTCAGGGCGCAACCGTCACGGTAGCGAGCACAGGGCAAAAAGTAGCGGTTGATACCGACGGACGGTTCATCATCATGCTTCCTACCGATACCTCGAGGATCATCATCAGTGCTCCGGGCATGGCTGATTTGGTCATCAGGCCGGGCGCAAAGGACGACATCAATCTGATGCTGGAGCCCGCCGTTGAGGTAGCGCCACCATGGGTACGGTCTTTATATCCACCGCCGCACAACGAAATGCCCCTGCCCTCCTTCGGTTGGCACTGGCGACCAGGCATCGTGCCCGACTCCCTTCTTTTTCGTCCAGGCATCGTGGACGATCCAGCGCAATTGCTGCAGGCCCTTACGCCCGGCTTGCTGGTGTCCAAAGCAGGTACCGATCCGAACGAAAATTATGTGATGCGCAGCCGCGGCTTGTCGTCCCTCATCGGCAACAACCAGCCGCAGGTTTGGATCGACGGTGTTCCGGCGGGCGATTTTTTTCTTTTGCGCAACGAAGACATAGCCTCCATCCGTGTTTTGCGCAGTGCAGCCGAAACGGCACTTTACGGTCCGGGCGCTGCAGCAGGCGTTATCCTCATTGAAACCCGCAACCCAACCACGGAAGGTTGGCATGCCCGGTACAACGGTACAGCCGGCTTCGGACAATCAAACAGGGCGCCGGAGGTTTTTAGCGAAGCAGAATACATTCAATACGGCGGCATCGATCCCATGCCCAACGAAGAAGCAGGCGTGGTGTATCCCAACGAAGTACAACGAAAAAGTTTTTCGAACACCCATTATGTAGGTATCGACGGCAGCGTAGGGCCGGTATCCATGCACGCATCCCTGGGTTACCAAAACCGCGGGGGTATTCTGAAAGGATCTGGATACACCCAATACCAAGGGCGTATTGGCTTGGGTTTTGACAGCGATGACAACCGCCTGCACGTGCGCGCAGGCTGGAACCAGGCGCTCAGGCAGTCGGACAACAGCATTCGGGAAGCATTTCGTTATTCGCTCAACTACCTGCCGGTGCTGCCGCCTACCAGCGATGCATTGCAATACAACCAATTCGACGGTTATACCCAGGCTCAGTTTTTTGATGTCTTCAACCCCGTGGCTTTGCTTGATCAGAACCTCAACCTGTCGGAACGGCGCAATTGGCTCGGATTTGCACGGGCAGACCTGGAAATTGTTCCCCAACTGAGTTTGGCCCTTGGAGCTTCCATGGGCAACAATGCAACGGAGCAGGGAGAATATTCTTCCCCTTTCAGTTTGTGGCGCGGCAGGTACACCAATGGATTTGTGCGTACGGATGTTATCGAAAGTCAAAACCAATATTACGAAGGCAGTTTGCGCTACCGTGTTGACGGCCCTAAAAGTGTGTGGGAATTTCAGGCAGGTTACAACCGATGGTTCAACAACCGGGAGCAAATATTCCGCAGGGGTACCGACATCACTTCGGAAGTGCCCATTGAAGACCTCGACGACATCCTTGCCGCTGAAATCGGCAGCATAGGCGTTGGAACGGGTGTGGCTTACGATTCGAGTTGGGAACGCACCCAAGGAGGCCCCTTTTTCCAATTTCATGCGCGCAGTGGTTCGCGGTGGAATTTGAACGGCGGTGTACGCACACTCGCAGCAACAGGCACGGGTGTGTTACCCGACGGATTGGGTTATTACCCTTTTGCCGGAGGCGAATTCAATTTTGCCGACGTTTTTCAGTCTCAAAACATGTCGAAACTAGGGTTGCACCTTTCCTGGGGCATAACACCGAACCAGGCGGCTGATTTTGCCAATGTGTATACCGAAGAGGCGCCTTTGTGGGAAAAGCGGCGGGAATTTTCCTTTGGCTTGGGCGGAGAGCACCGCAACGGCCTGCATTTTTCGGTGGATCGTTTCCGCAACCGCAGCGAAAACCTGGTGTATGCCCGTCCCATTACGTTTCCTCCCAAATTTGCTGAGGACGTTCAAAAAAATGAAATTGAAAATACCGGCTGGGAAATGTCTTTGGGATGGGAAATTTTGAAAAAAACCAATTTCAGCTGGTTTATGGGTTTGCAGGTTTCCACCATGAAAACGGTCATCACCGAACTTGCCATTGACGATACCATCAGCTACGGATTGCCCGGCGCTCCAGGCAACGGCAGCATTTTTTACAACCGTTTGTCTGAAAGTTCGGCCTGGGGCGAAATTTACGGTGCCATCGAATTAGGCCTCGGCCCCAATGGCGAGGTGGAAGTGCTTGATCTCGACGGTGACGGATTGGGTGAACTGAGCGAAGACGTCAGCAACTTGGGTACGGGCATACCTTCATACTGGATGGGTATACAAAATACCCTTAAGTACAAAGAATTGCAGCTCGACCTGTTGGTGCGCGGCGCCATGGGTCACGTAATGGTACACGAAAACCAGATGTTTTATGGTTCGGCCAATGGATTTTACAACACCATCAAAACCGAAAAATTTGACCAATTCCGAAACAACACAGCGTTTACCAATTATTACGTCGAGTCGGCTGATTTCCTGCGTCTGGAAAACATCAAACTCAGTTACCACCTGCCTCTAAGCGGAACCAATGTAAACGTCAGCCTGTATGCAGGCGCACAAAACCTGTTTACCCTGACCAAATATTTGGGCAGCGACCCGGATGTGCGCCTCCTGGACATTGGTGTGAGCGACAACGGTAGTATTCCAGTATCGGGTAACCTGTACCAAATGACCAACGGCATCGACAGGCGCAACAGCTACTGGCTGGAAAGGATGTTTTACCTCGGCGCTTCGGTCGGTTTTTAACTAGTGCCGCGTGCAGTGAATGACATACAGTTTCGCGGCCCTAGCACCTCTAAACTACTCCCACGGGATATTGCATGGTGATGCAATGCAAAGAGCCGTGTTGCCGAATGAGAAATCTGCAATCGATGCCCACCACTTCGCGGTCGGGACAAAGTTTGCGGAAAAGCTCCAGCGCTTCATTGTCTTGTGGAACACCGTAAGTGGGTACGAGTACCGCGCCGTTGATGAACAGGAAATTGGCGTACGTGGCGGGCAAACGATGACCGTCTTCGGGATCGAGGCAGGCCTGCGGCCATGGCAGCGGCACGAGGAGGTATGGTGTTCCGTTGGCGGTGCGGAAATTTTTGAGTTCAGCTTCCATCAACATTAAAGCATGGTAGTGTTCGTCGGCCGGATCGTTGCAGCGTACGTAAGCGATGGTATCAGGATTGATGAAACGCGCAAGGGTATCGATGTGCGAATCGGTATCATCGCCAGCGAGGTAACCGTTGTCGAGCCAAAGTACCCTATCGACACCGAAAATTGATTTCAACTGATCTTCGGTTTGGGAGCGGTTGAGGTGTGGATTGCGGTTGGGCGAAAGCAGGCATTCCGAAGTGGTGAGCAGGGTGCCTTGTCCATCGCTTTCGATGCCACCGCCTTCGAGTGCGAGGCCGCCGGGCAGGAGGGGTGCATGCAGGAGCCCGAGGGCATGGAGTTTGGAAGTGATGAGGTTGTCCTTGTCGGCCGGAAATTTGAGTCCCCACCCTGTAAAAACAAAATCGAGGATGGTATTGATGCCGTCTATTTCGACGGTAATGCCGCCGTGGTCGCGTGCCCAGGTATCATTGGTTGGAATTTCGGCGACAGCGTACCGGTTTGAAGGAATTTTGTCCATCAGTGGTTTAACGGTTGCTTTATCCTGGCACACCACCAGCACTTTTTGATGTTGCGCAATGGTTTCGGCGATGTGCACAAAAAGCGGCAGGACTTCATTGTAGAGGTAAGCCCAGTCAGATTGCAGGTGGGGAAATGTAAGTTGGATGGCGCTTTGGGGCTCCCATTCGGCTGGCAGTCTGCGGTATGGTTTGGTCATAAAACAATCGTTTAGCGGCAAAGGTAGCAGAAGCAGAAAAAATATTATTCTGAAATTAGAAAGTGGAAGTGCTTGAAACAGAGCATTATCCTTCCTTAGGATTCGTAATTAAATTTCGGGTTATGTAATTTTTAAAAAATTTGCAAAAAGGCTTTGCAAAAATCACCAATGAATTACTACCTTAGCCGCGCCTTAGTGTAATTAAAACACCTAACTGCCCTTACACGAGCATTAAGCCCTACCACAATAATATATTGCCACCACGAAAAATGGTTGACGATGTCGACCTCTTTAATCCTATGCCTCTTGCCCTAAAACCGCAGGTTGGTTTCACCAATTGTGGAATATATAATTTTTTCACTAAACTAAACTCATTATCGTATGAAATTTCTTAACACCTTAACCAAGTGCGGCTTGCTGGCAGTTTTTGTACTGTTTTGCAATGTAGCCATGGCCCAACGCACGGTGCAAGGGAAAGTTACGGATGCCGAATCGGGTGAAGGCCTTATCGGTGCAACCGTTTCGGTGGTTGGCACGACGCGTGGCGCCGTGACCGACATCGACGGCAACTACTCCGTAGACGTCCTTCCCGGCGCAACCCAACTTCGCTATGCCTACACGGGATACAGCGAAGAGGTAGTTACCCTTTCTGCTTCCAACACGGTTGACATGGCAATGAAGCCTGGCACGGTGCTCGACGAGGTGGTTGTGGTAGGTTATGGTACCATCAAATCGAAAGAGGTGACGAGTGCTGTAGCTTCGATCAAAGCCGAAGACTTCAACAAAGGCAACATCATCAGCCCTGCCCAGCTTATCCAAGGCAAGGTTGCCGGCGTATCGATCTCGCGTCCGGGTTCTGACCCGAACGGAGACTTCACGATTCGCCTGCGCGGTCTGTCGTCCTTGTCATCAGGCGCTTCCCCGCTGATCGTTGTGGACGGAGCTCCGGCCATCAACATCAACCTTGTTGACCCGAACGACATCGCTTCCATCGACGTGTTGAAAGACGGTTCTGCTGCGGCCATTTACGGCACGCGCGCTTCGGCCGGTGTAATCCTCATCACCACGAAAAAAGGACAGTCTGGACGCACGGTAGCCGAATACAACGGTGCGGTAGCTTTCGACAACGTAGCCAAACGCTACGATGTACTTGGCGCTGAAGAATTTGTAGGCTTCGGCGGCTCCGACCTGTCGCCCGAAGACGGCCCCGGCGAAACCAGTACCAACTGGTTCGATGAAGTTTCCCAAACGGGTGTTTCGCAGGTACACAACCTGAGCCTTTCGGGTGGTGCCGGCCGCGGCAACTACCGTTTGTCGTTCAACTACCGCGACGTTGACGGCATCCTCCGCACCAGCGGTCTGAAGCAGTACAACGGTGGTGTTAGCGTTTCACAGAAGTTACTCAACGATCGTCTTACGATCGACGGAAGCCTGATGCTGACCACACGCGACGCCGATTTTAGCTTCGTCGAAGCTTTCCGCTACTCCATCATCAACAACCCTAGCGCAGGTATTAGAAGCGATGACGATGAATACAAACGTTTCGGTGGTTATGTAGAGAAAGATGTGTTTGACTACTTTAACCCGGTAGCCATGATCGAGCAGAATTTCAACCGCGGACGTGTAAACCGTCTGTTTGGTAATGCCCGTGCTGAATTGATCATCGCTCCAGGACTAACTGCTGCTTTACTTGTTGGCCAAGAGCGTCAAAACTCTTCGTACTCTGAATTTTACAGCAAACAAAGCAGGTTCCGCGGCTTTGGCCGTAACGGTCTGGGTGTCCAAGGCACTGATAATTACACGAACAACATGCTGGAAGCTACCCTCCGCTACGGCAGAGATTTCGGCGCCAAAAGCAACTTCGCAATTCTTGGTGGCTATATGTGGCAGGAGTTCAACAACTTCGGCAACCGTCAGGAAGCAGGCAACATCATCACCAACGAACTTCAAAACAACAGCTTCAGCTCTTTCCTTGAGGTTCCACGTGGCCTTGCCAACATTACCAGCTACCGGAACGAAAACCGCTTGATTGCCTTCTTCGGTCGCGCCAACTTCAACTTCGACGATACCTATTTCTTCCAGGCCGGTTTGCGCTACGAAGGTTCGACCCGTTTTGGTCCGGAGAACCAGTGGGGCTTGTTCCCGTTTGTAAGTGGTGGTGTGAACCTCGAAAAACTGCTCAACCTCGATGGTGTAGACCAGTTGAAAGTGCGTGCAGGTTACGGTGTTACGGGTAACCAACCCAATCAAAATTCCCTGTGGCGCCGCACCTATACCGCTGGCCCTCAGTTTTTCTACAACGGCAACTTTGTTCCGAGCTATGGCCCGAACCGCAACGAGAATGCCGCCCTGAAATGGGAAGAGAAAGGCGAATTCAACATTGGACTTGACTACGCTTTCCTCGACTACAAAATCACGGGTGCTTTGGATTTCTACAACCGCCTGACGCAAGACCTTATCCTTGCACTTACGGTTCCTGTTCCACCGAACCTTTCCCCTACCACGTTCGACAACATTGCCTCCATCCGCAATGTTGGTTTTGAAGCGCTTGTAAACGTGAACAACATTATTGACAAAGAAAACTTCAAATATTCAGCCGGATTGGTGTTCAATACCTACAACACCACCCTTGAAGACTTTGGTCGCGACGACACCCTGCGTGTAGGCGTGGTTGGTGCTCCCGGTCAAAACTCAGTATTCTACAGCATCGTGTACAACGGCGCTGAACTCGGCCAACTTTGGGGACCAGAACGTGTAGGTGTAAACGAAGACGGTACTGTACAATATGGCGACATCAACGGCGACGGATCGGTAGACGATATCTCCATCGAAGCTTTCAACGGTGACC
>JBBSDH010000124.1:0-12555 GCA_038249605.1 Chitinophagales bacterium
TCCATGACACCCGGTGTGACCCAAACCTACACCATTACCCTCACCGATGCCAATGGGTGCTCTTCAACCGATGCCATTAAAGTTCATTCCCGGAACAACGTATCGCAAACCGCCATTGTTGAAATCAACCACGTGGATGTGTGTGGTGGGAACGATGGTTTCATCCGCCTCAATCCGCTCGATGGAACGCCGCCTTACCAGATTCAGTGGTCGGGTCCCGTTACCGGAATGCTTTCCAACATAACGGGTGTGGCCACGCTTGCCGGACTCACCCAGGGAGGATACCGCGTAACCATAAGCGACGCCACCGGGGCCTGCAACCTGGTTTTGCCTCAAATTGTCATCAATGCACCCGGTTTTGAAGTCAGTGTTGATGCCATTGTGCATCCTGCCTGTCCGGGCACAAATACCGGCTCCATTGCCTTAATGGTAAATGGATTGAACCCGGTTTTCAACTGGAGCAACAATCAGACAGGCCCGGTGGCCAACGGGCTGTCGTCCGGGGTGTACAGCGTGACGGTCACCGACGGCAATTGTACACAAGTGTTGTCCAGTCTGGAAATTACGTCGCCTCCAGACATCCAACTAATTTTGAACGACAAGGAAAACGTCCGATGTTTCGGCAGCGCAGATGGCTCCATTGACCTTGCTGTTTTCGGCGGCACGCCGCCTTACACCTATTTATGGAACAACGGTGCAGTAACGCAGGACCTTTACGGGCTCCCGGCAGGTACTTACAATTGTACCGTGCAGGATGCCAATGGCTGTACCTTCTCCGGTGGTCCGTACGAAGTGACCCAGCCTCCAGCTCTTGTTCTTATCGTTGATTCGTTGGCTCATGTGCGCTGTGATGGTGAAAACAACGGAAGTATTGCCGTCAACGTTTCGGGAGGCATGCCACTCTTCCAGTACGCATGGAGCAACGGTGCCGATGAACCCTTCAACGCATCGTTGCCGCCCGGCTTTTACCAGCTTACGGTCACCGACGCCAACAACTGTACGGTGGTAGAGGGTGCAACCATAAGCGAACCTGACCAGCTGGAAGCCTCCTCTGTGCAATTGCAAAACCCTACCTGCCTCGGTGTGGCCAATGGCGTGCTCGAGCTGGTGGTGAGCGGCGGACAAACCCCTTACCAATATGTGTGGAATACGGGCTTGCCAGCCGATACCACGGCCATTTTGCTCAACCGCGATGGGGGCATGTATTCTGTTACGGTAACCGACAACGCAGGATGCACTTATGTGCGTTCCAACATTGTGCTCAATGCTCCGCAACTGTTGCAACTAACGCTGGATGTTTTGCAACCTGTCCTTTGTTTTGGTGAAAATACAGGAGCTCTTAGCGTCAGCATCACGGGAGGTGAAGGGCAGGTGGATGTTGCATGGAATGGGCAGACAGGCAGTACCAGTTTGCAAAATTTACCTGCCGGAACCTATACGATTGAAGCAAGCGATGAACGTTCGTGTACCGTGCGCGATACCTTCATTGTTGCACAACCGTTAACGCCATTAAACACGCAGGTTCTTTCCATAGAAAACGTGCAATGTGCCGGCGACGCAGCGGGTAAAATCAATGTGCAAACTACGGGAGGCGCTACGCCTTATCAGTTTGTCTGGAGTTATTCCGGGTATTCAGAAGAGGATTTAACAGACGTACCTGCGGGCTTTTACGACTTGTTGGTAAGCGACTCAAACGGTTGTACTTTTTTGTTGCCTACTCAAACCATTGCGGAATCGCCTGCCCTGGTCGTAACGCCTTCCATCACCGAAATCCCTTGTTTCGGTCCACAAATCGGGTCCATTGTTTTGCAAGTTCAGGGAGGTGTCGGCGCTTACAGTTACTTTTGGAATACGGGTGCACAAGCACAAGCCATATACAACCTACAGGCAGGTTTGTACGATGTTACCGTTTTTGATGGACTGGGTTGTGTGCGTGTTTTGAGCGAACTGGTGGTGCGTGAGCGCAAAAGTACCCTTGTGCTCGAAACCACGTTTGTAGAGCCGGTGTCGTGCAACGGCGCCAACGACGGGCGCATAGGCGTTCGGGTGTTGAACGGTGTTGCGCCGTACCAGTTCATCTGGTCGTCGCCCGTGGGGCTGCACGCCAACCTTCCCACACCGCGTGATACGGCCAAAAACCTGCAGGGTGGATTGTATGCCCTTACTTTAAGCGATGCCCTGGGGTGCTCTGTTTCCCTTGGTCCCATCAACATCGATGAGCCGCCATTGCTTTCTGTTGGGGCTTCGGAAGTGTTTAACCTGATATGCAAAGGCGATTCGAGCGGGCACATTGCGGTAACGGTTTCCGGCGGATTGCCCGCTTACAGTTATTTGTGGAGCAATGGCGCCACCACCGCCGAAGCAGAGGATCTTCCTTCGGGGATTTACCGCGTAACCATCACCGATCTTCAGGGTTGTACGGCACAAACGCCGCCGGTAACGGTTGCCGAACCTGCGTTGGCGCTTAATATTTTGGTAAACAGCGTACTCGACGACTTGTGCGGTACGGCTCTGGGTGCAATTTCCTTGAATGTTGGTGGAGGAATGCCTCCTTTGACTTATTTGTGGAACAACAACGATACCACAGCATCGGTGACAGGTCTTGTGGCGGGCAATTACCAACTTACGGTTACAGACCAAGCGGGCTGCCAGGTGTTGTCACCTTTTTTCGACATCGAAACTTTATCCGGACCCATGCAATTGCAGCTTTTGCAACAAGCAGACGTGGCCTGTTACGGCGACTCAACCGGTATACTTGCCGTGTTGGCAACCAACGGTGTCGGACCATACCTCTATGCCTGGAGCAACGGTTCTTTGGCGCCGGTGCAAAACAACCTACCTGCTGGCAATTACGGGTTGACCGTCGTTGATGCTTTCGGATGTTTCTTTTCCCAAAATTTTGTCCTGAACCAACCTGCAGAACCCTTGCAGGTGGGCTGGCAATCCGATTCGCTCACCACCGGCTGGGCCATAACTTTAACGCCTACTGGAGGCACGCCGCCCTACGAGGCACAATGGGATGCAGCGGCGGGCAACCAGACTGGTTTGACGGCAATTGGGCTCAACAACGGAACCTATTCGGCCATGGTAACCGATGCCGAAAATTGTACCGTGTTATTGACAGGCATCACAACAGGAACCAGCGCCGTGGATGAGCAGGATTTTTCGGAGGTATGGCTTTTGTCGCCCAACCCGACCCATGGTGATGCGTATTTGGTTGCAAAACATCTTGGCCACAAGGGGCTTTACCTGAACGTTTACGATGCCTCGGGCAGAAGCGTCATGGGCGCCATCCAATTGCCGGAATACACTGGCGATATGCTGGTACTGCCTTCAGCCTCTTGGCCGGCGGGAATGTATTGGATTCAAATAACGGATGTTGAGGGAAGAAATCATCGGGTAGGAAAACTGATCCGACAATGATGTCACTTACCGTTTTCTCAAAATAAAGAACAAAAAATACAAAATTTGATACGTTATCTGTATTTTTCGCAGGTCTGAACAACACCACGTTGCTGAAGAACCCGGCAAGCGACGCGCCTTTTTTTCAAAATAGGGATATTTTTTGAAAAAGGGTTTTTAATCCTTTGATTTTCATGGCATTGCAACAATGCCATGAAAGGTTGTTTTTTTTAAACACCAAACCGATACCCATGAATTCTTTGTTACGCCACGTGTTAATGCTATGCCTGTGGGTGATTCTGCCCGCAGTCGTATTACGGGGTCAATGTCCCCGGATTCAGCCTTGTCCTGCTGCTCAAGTCACGATCTGTGATTATTCGACCAACGACTCCTTGTTGTGGAACGACGGTCCATACACATGGAGCCCCATATTGCTGT
This sequence comes from Chitinophagales bacterium, assembly GCA_038249605.1. Lineage (GTDB taxonomy): Bacteria > Bacteroidota > Bacteroidia > Chitinophagales > Saprospiraceae > M3007. The sequence goes on from JBBSDH010000124.1 coordinate 3,841, forward strand.
CGGAGGATATTTATGAAGCTGCGGCCAATCTCAGCATCATGTTCACCGATACGTGCGGAACGGCGCCTGAGGTATCGTTCACCATTTTTCTTGACTTGGAACAGGACAATCTACAAGAAACGGTTCTCACTTCAAACATGGTTTTCCCTCCGGGAAAAATGCTTTACGGCAATGCTTTCAGTATAGATTACCTCGAAGGCGATACCATGACGTTTGACAAACGCGATTTCCCGGATTCCTTGCTTTATCGATTTGCATTGGAAGTTTCGCCATCGGGAAACGGATGGGTTGCGGTGCTTCGATGGAACACCCTGATGGCTCCTGACCAATATTCCCAGGCGCGTTTGCCAGAAGGCAGGCACCGCATTGTATGGAGGGTGGTTTCAGGAGGCGTTACCAAAACCTGTGAGTACAACTTCAGGGTGCGCGACTGTTTGGCGCCCGAGGTGTATTGTCTCCAACCCGCTGCCATAAACATCAACTACGATCAATTGGCCGAATTGAACATCTTGGATGTTTTGGATTACGGATTGGACAACATCAGTCCGGAAAACCAACTCATGTTCAGCGTACAAAAAGCAGGTACGGGAACCGTGTTTCCGCTCAACGAATTTAACCTGCCTTTCATCAAATTGGAATATTCCTGCGCCGATACAGGGTTGCAAATCGTTGACCTTTGGGTACGGGACTTGCACGGCAATGCCGGGTTTTGTCAAGCATCCGTTACGGTGACCGATACTGTCGGTTTTTGCGTGGTATTGCCTGTTGCGTGTGCAAGAGCCATCTTTGGCAACCAGGACACCCTCGACAACACGGTTTTTCAGTTGCAAGCAGGTGTGTTTACGCCTCCATTTGCAAGTGAATTGTTTCTGCTCTCAGAGGGCTGTGCGGAAGTGAACCTCGCGCCCATACCTTCAGGAGCAACTTATGCCTTGGTGCAACCCGTAAAAACCGACATTGCGCTCAACGGTGTTTCCACCTTCGATCTGGTGCTTATTTCCAAACACATCCTCAATGTGGAATCCTTTCAACATCCCTGGCAATACCTGGCAGCCGATGTAAACAACAGCAATACGGTTACCACCTTCGACATCGCACTGATTCGCAAACTCATCCTTGGTCTGGTGGACACCTTTCCGCAAAACACCACTTGGCGCTTTATTTCCTCCGATTGCGTTCTGCCGCCGCTGCCGCTGCCGCTGGCGTGCATTAGTAATGTGAGTTTCAACATGCCGCTTGGGTCCATTTACCCTGATTTTAATTTTTTCGGCATCAAAATGGGCGACATCAACGGCTCGGCATTGACCAACAGCGCACAATCACCCGCAACGCCGCGCAACATGGCCAAACTCCTGGCATCCGATGTTGTTGCGGAAGACGGACAAACGCTGGAAGTGCCCTTTTACCTTGATGCTTCCGGCGACCGTCTGGGCATGCAATTGGCCTTGGGTGTGGATCCGTCAAAGTTTGAAATCACCGGACTCGACGCCCCCAACCTGCCTGGATTTGACGCTTCCTGCTGGACCTACAACAACCAAACGGGTGCATTGGCGCTCAGTTGGGCCGTCCCCGTTCCCCATGCCCTATTGCCCGATGCGCCTGCTTTTGTTTTGCACCTGCGCGCCCGTTCCGCTGCCAGTTTGCGCGAATCCGTGCAATTGAACAACCAACGGCTTCAAGCCGAAACGTACCAGGCCGATGGCGAAAAACAGCACCTCCTATTGGCTTTCGACGCGCCCCAGCAGGCGTTGTTGGTGAAAGCCCAGCCCAATCCAAGCCAGGGCGGCGCATCATGGCCGCTTCGGTTGAACCAGTCTGGCCCAGTCCAACTCGACTTGTTCGATGCCCAGGGGCATCTGCGTTTCCACTTGCAACAAACCCTCAACCATGGCGCCCATTGGATCGCCATGCCCAACGATACTTCGCTGCCACCAGGAGTGTACACCTGGCGCATTCAATCATCGGAAGCAACCTGGAGCGGGCAATGGGTTAAAATGTAAGTTTAAAGTTTGAAGTTTGAAGTTTAAAGTTTGAAGTTTGAAGTTTAAAGTTTAAAGTTTGAAGTGTGGGTGGCGTATTGTCCTTCAGCACGTACGGATAACGCGGCGTTCACGCAGCAGGAATATTAGGGCGTTTACGCAGCACCCAAAACACAGCCCTACACAGAAAAGGGTAAATTTCCCCAAATGTCGTACAAACGTCCTCCCATGCTGGTTAATGTTCTTTAAAAGATTTAACTTGCGTTTAATATTCGTCAGCAATATTTTTTTATAAATATAATCCCAAATAAACATCCCATGCCTCAAAAATTACCTGCCTTTTTCTTTTTTCTTTTTTTAGTCTTTGGCACACATGCGCAATGTGTTTTGTGGCAAAACGTACCGGCGTTGATCCTTGCCGATACAAGCAACAACAACCCGGAATTGTGGAACAGCACCCCCTTTTTAGACATTCATACGGGCAATGTTGACCTTGGCGAAACGCCTGTTACCTTGGACATGACCCTGGTAGATGCCTGTTCGGTACAAGCTGCGCTGCGTTACCAACTTTGGCTCGACTTGGATGGCGACGGAACGACAGAAACCCTCGTCGACAGCGACAATCCGCCAATCCCGGGTTACGTGTACATGAACGGCGATACCGCACAGTTCGACAAAAGGCCTCAACCGTTTTACGCGTATTTCCGCTTCGTTTTGGACACGGTTTGGAGCGGCGATACGTTGCATGCGCAAATTTTCTGGGCGGAGGACGACAATCCGGGCGCGCCACGTTTCAACGTGGAATTGCCTTATGGCAAACACAGGATTGTGTGGACGTATGGCGGTGAATCGTTTTCCCAGACATTGGAGGTAAGGGATGGGCTGGCGCCGGAACTCGAATGTGTCCCCTCGATTACGTTCACCATAACGGTGCTTTCGGACCAATTCATTTTTTACCTGGTAGATTTCGTTGCAGCTTTTTCCGACAACCATACACCATCGGATCAATTGCAGTTAAGCATGCGAAGGGCAGGGCTGGGTACAGGATTTCCCTTAAGCGCATTGGGCAATCCGGTGTCTACGCTTGGCTTTGACTGTTATGAACTGGGCTTGCATCCCATTGAAATTTGGGTTCGTGACCATTTCGGAAATACCAATTTTTGCACGGCCAATTTGCTCATCCAAACAAACGGTACCCACTGCGATTTTTTCGGTTACCGACAGCACATTCGGACTGAACGTTTGTGCGACGGTGGCGCGGTGTATCCAATGACCTTGCATGTGTATGGTGATAATTTAAACCCGCTTCATCCGCTTTTTCCGCTTTTACCACCAACTATCCATACGATAAAGCAGGCAGATACTCTGGGTAGTTTCGTATTACCCCTGGAGTACAATTCTTATGATTTCTCCGTAAGTTTTGAAGACAATAACCCGAACAACGCCGACTTTTCCACAGCCGATCTGATTCGGACGCTTCGCCATGTTCAGGGCAGCCAGGCGTTTACCGATCCTTTTCAATTTGTAGCTGCCGACGCCAACAACGACCGGCAAATCACCGACGAAGACGTTGACGCCTTGCATGCTCTGCTAACTGGTTCAGTGGATACCCTGCCCGGACAACAACGCTGGCAATACCTGCCCGACAACTTTGTCTTCCCTCCCGGCGACCCCTTGACCGACGGCATTCCCGATACGCTCGACATCCCTGAAAATACCGCTGCCAACCTGCGCTTTTTCGCCATCCAAACCGGCGATGTAAACTGCGCCGAACCGTCGGCCTTGGGTCCAGCATTCCCGGTCACAGCAACCGATCGGGCGTTATTAGCCGGTGAAACTGCATCAGTGACCGTGTACGCAGCCGAAGCCGAAACCTGGCTGGGCTTGCAAACTTCGGTAGCCTTTCATCCATCGGTCGAACTGCTTAACGTTTTCGGCAGCGCTGCATTGCCGCTGCAAGACAACCACGTACAGGAGGCGCCCGCCAAGGTTTTGAACATCAGTTGGTTTGGCGCGGCCGCACAGTCCATAACCGACAGTGCCGCGTTGTTTACGCTCATTTTTAAAACTTCGCTGGCCATACCACTCAGCGAAGCCATCCAGCTTTCCGATGTGCGGCTGGTGCCCGAAGTTTACCCGCAGGCAGGTGGCAAACGCCCGCTTGTTTTGTTGTGGGATACGGCGGCAGATGCGGAGGCACCGGTTGTCGATTGTCCGGTACAACCCATAAATCTGGTCATCATGCCTGGCACATTCAGCGGCATGTTGGTGGTGGCGGACAGCATGTTTGCAGCCACCGATAATGCGACGCCGGACAGCATGCTCGAACGGGCAATTCGCCGCGTTGGGACAGGTGCGGGTTTTCCCCTGGAAAACAACGGCGAACCCAATGAGACCGTAGATTTTTTCTGCGACGATGTATTTTTCAATCCGCACCAGGTAGAATGTTGGGTGCGCGACGCCGCTGGAAATGCTGCGTTTTGCATCCGTGAAGTCTGGGTAAACGATCCGAACTTCGTGTGCGATCCGCCCACTTTGCCGTTTTCAGCTTGTGTAACAACGGCTTGCGGGAATGAACCGCTTGATTCGGTTGCATACCGGTTGACGGAACACGGCGCGGGCAATCCGGCCGTGCTCGATACGGTGACCAGCGCCGACGGGTGCTACCAGAGTCCCCTCCTGCAACCAGGAGTCGTTTCCGATTCGGTGACGTTGCAGGCCAGGAAAAACACCGTTCACCTCAACGGTGTATCCACTTTTGATATGGTGCTTATGCTCAAACACGTGCTTGGTTTGGAACCGTTCAGCGAGCCGTACCAGCTTTTGGCTGCCGATGTGAACAACAGCAATAATGTGACCACCTTCGACGTGGCCGAGTTGCGCAAACTGTTGTTGGGCATTTACGACAGCTTGCCAGAAAACGATTCCTGGCGCTTGTACCCGGCCAATTATGCCTTCCCTTCGCCCAATCCGCTGGCCGGAGGTGTGCCCAATACCTACACGTTTGATTTGCGACCGGGCGGATACCAGCTTGCATGCAAAGCAGTAAAAGTAGGCGACGTGAACTGCTCGGCGTCTGCCAATGGTTTGCAGGAACCTGCCGACCGCGAACCATTTTCCTTGTATTTTTCAGACCAAACCCTGAACCCCGGAGAAACCATCAAATTGCCTGTTTTTGCCAGACAGGCAGCCCAATGGGATGGTTTTCAACTGGCTATGGAACTGCAACCCGGACTTACGCTGGAAACGGTCAGCGGTGGTGTTTACACAACCATCAGCGAAGAAAACTGGCATTTGACGGAGAAAAACGTCCTCAATCTGAGCTGGATTACTGGTGAAACGGCGACCATTCCCACAGGCGAACCCTTGTTTTACCTGCATTTGCGCGCAGCGCAAAAAATGCACATGGCGGAGGCTGTTTCTCTGAAAAAAGGCGCCTTGCGCGCTGAAGCTTATCCGACGGCAGGCCGCGTTCAGTTGTTGGAATTACATCCTCATATTGGAAAACAGGAATCGGCTTTGCTGGCCCCACCGCAGCCCAATCCAACAAGCAACGGAGCAACGATGCGTGTATATTTGGTGGACGATGAAACGATGACCCTTCAATTGTTTACCATCGACGGCAAATCGACTTACCGCCAAATTTTTAACAGAAACAAAGGCGCCCACGACATCATTGTACCTGCCGACGCTATGCTCCAACCCGGTTTTTACCTCTGGCGCTTGCAGTCCGGCAATGCGGTTTGGACCGGAAAAATTCAAAAGTTTTAATGCATTAAAAATAATCTTATGAAAAACTGCTTTTACACGCTTCTTCTGCTTTTTGCCGGGTTGCAAAACCTGCACAGTCAATGTCTGACGCCGCTTCCGGGGTATCCTTCCGGGGCTGATACGGTCTGCGACATTTCCAACAATGACTATTTGTTGTGGAACAACAACGGTTTTTGGGACCCACTGACCAATCTCAACGACATGGCCGACGCGCTTGTGGACCTGAAAACAGCCATACTATCCACCTGCGCCAACCTGCAACTCGAAGCGGTTTTGCTGCTCGACCTCGACCAGTCGGGAACCACCGAAACCACCGTTTCCAGCGCCAATTTCCCGACACCAGGTGTGCTGTATACCGGTGGCGATACCATTCCTTTTGACAACCGTCCCATAGCCGTAGCCAACAAATACCGCTTCGTGCTTGATACTTTCTGGAACGGCGATACCCTGCGCGCGCAACTGCGCTGGGTTGCCTCCAATGCGCCGGGGGCAGTGCGTTCTTTGCCCCAACTGCCTTACGGCAAACACCGTATGGAATGGCGTTTTAGCGACGGACAGGGTGGGGGAGATACCCTTGTGTACGACGTGGTGGTGCGCGATTGTAAGCCGCCAACGGTGGTAGCTATTGTAGGCGGACTGAGTGTAAACATAATCCCGAGCATGATGATTTCCCTTTGGGCTTCGGATTTTTTGCAATACACTGAAGACAACCATACACCCACGAACCAATTGGTTCTTGGAATTCGGAAACAGGGCGATGGCACAGGTTTTCCAACCTTGCCCAATGGTAATCCGCAAACTGGTGTGACGTTCAACTGTGATGATTTGGGTACGCAAAACATTGAATTGTGGTCCCGCGATTTGCATGGCAACACCAGTTCTGTTCCGTTATCTGTCAACATACAGGACGCTGGCGGGTTTTGCTCCGGCACACCTGCCGGGATTGAATTGTGTTTGCGTACCGCATGTGGCAACGAACTGCTCGAAGGCGCCCAATTCCAGCTTACCGGCTCACATCCTGCATTGCCGCCCATCAACCTGTTCGTCAATCCTGACACCATCACGATCAACGGTTGTTACTTCTTCAATTCAAACTTTCTTCCTGCAGGAGGAACCTATACCGTGACGCCCACACTGGACGATGGTCCACTGAACGGTGTAACAACCTTCGACGGCGTACTTATCCTCAAACACATCATCGGCTTGGATATTTTTGATCAACCCTATCTTCTTATCGCAGGCGACCTGAACAACAGCAAATCGGTAACCTCCTTTGACATTGCCGAACTGCGGAAACTGATTCTGGGCATCTACGACGAACTTCCCAACAACACTTCTTGGCGTTTTTACAATGCCGATTATGTTTTTCCCAATCCGTCCAATCCTTTCGTGCCGGCCTTTCCGGAAGCAATTACCTTAAATGGTGGCAACATGATTGTGGCTAATTTCAAAGCCGTCAAAATCGGCGACGTAAACTGCTCGGCCACCGCCAACAGTTTCCAAAATCCGCCCGTGGAAGAACGCCTGCTTACAGCCCCCGACCTGCGCCTACTACCCGGCGAAACGGTGGAAATTCCAATTTCCGTACTGGATAAAACTTCTTGGTGGGGCTTCCAGGGATCGTTGCAGTACGATCCTGCGTTGCTGAGCGTGGAAAACATCACCTCTGAAAACCTCAACGGCTTCGATGCAACCCACTGGTTTGAAAAAACGCAGGGCAACATCAACATCAGTTGGGTAGGAGAATCTCCTGCCGAATTGCGCGCCGGAGCGCCTGTGGTTACGTTGCGTGTACGCGCCCACGCTTCCGTTTCGGTTCGTGAAGTTTTGAAACTGCAAAGCGGCAGACTCGATCCCGAAGCGTATGCGCAAAATGGCGCAAAGGAACGTCTGCACCTGTTGTTCGAATCCACAAACATTTATGTTTCTGCCGCTCAGCCCAATCCGGGCCGCGACCTAGTGCGCTGGAACCTGCAACTTGACACGCCTTCAGAGGTATTGCTTGAAATGTTTGACATGCAGGGAAGGAAAGTGTTGGAAAAAATCACAGTACTTGGAGAAGGTGGTCAAACGATTGAAGCGCAAGTCAGCGTGACTCCGGGTGTGTATGTGTGGCGCATGCGTGGTGCTTTCGGTTCGGTAAGTGGCAAATGGGTGGCTGAATGAGTTTAAAGTTTAAAGTTTAAAGATTAAAGTTTAAACTTTTCGAAATGAAAGCGTTTAAAACCTACTTTGTCAACACCGTTATCGGCGGCATTTTTTTCCTGTTGCCATTGTTTGTCATTATTTACGTCATCAAAAAAACCTAAACGGCATTGGAAGGTACCAGCGAAAAAATCGTGGGATTCATTGGGATTCAGAAAGTTTCGGGTGTGTCTGTTGGTCCCTTTGTAACGGTTGCGCTTTTTGTTTTGATTTGTTTCACTTTTGGACTGTTGGCGCGGTTTTCCTTCGTCGGTGGCATGCGCGATTGGACAGAAAACTCCATCAAAAGCGTTTATCCTGCTTACGATTATTACAAAGCGACTTTGGAAAATGAGATCAAATCGCGCAGGGAAGATGCCCCTGTGCGGCAGGCCGTTTTGGTACGCCAACCGGTAGGCTGGCAACCGGGCGTGCTCATACAGGAATAAGAAACCGGTGAAAAAGTGGTTTTCTTTCTACAATCACCCAAAACCACCGACGGCACCTTGCTTGTAGTAAGCGCCGAAGACGTGCAACTCATAAACAAAACGGAGGCGGATTTGAACAAGGCGCTGCTGAGCCACGGGGCAGGATTGCTGTAGTTAGCAAGTTAGCAAGTTCCAAGTAGCAAGTTGCAAGTTGCAAGTCGACTTGCCACTTGCCACTTGCCACTTGCCACTTGCAACTTGCCACTTGCAACTTGCCACTTGCCACTTGCCACTTGCCACTTGCCACTTGCCACTTGCAACTTGCCACTTGCCACTTGCAACTTGCCACTTCA
>JBBSDH010000125.1:0-12389 GCA_038249605.1 Chitinophagales bacterium
AAGATGAACGCTCACTTTAAACTTTAAACTTTAAACTTTAAACTTTAAACTTTAAACTTTAAACTTTAAACTTTAAACTTTAAACTTTCCAGCCAATTTTTCAGGATGGGTTCAAACGCTTGTTTGTCGAACATTTGAGGTTGTAAACCGAGGGTGTAGTCGAGTGAATCGAGGCCGGACTCGAGGTCGATGTCGGTTTGGTTTTGAGTGACAAAAATATTTTTTTCGGATAAAAATTTGGCGAGGTATTCCTGCTCCGTTTGTCCGGGCGTAGGAATGAGGATGGCTTTTTTGCCCAACACGGCGAGGTCCATGATGCTGCTGTAGCCCGAGCGGCAAACCACGGCATTGCTGGCCAGGAGCACATCGTTCAATTCGCGGGAGGTCAGGTAAGATACCACCTCCACATTGTCGGCAGCGTAGTGGTGTTGTTTGGCTTGCGTTTTCCCCTGGATGAAAATAAAACGCAGTGACGGCATGCCTATGGCTTGTTCGATCAGACGTTGTTCGAGGATGGTGCGTTGTGGTTCGGGACCGGAAAGCACAACAGCGACGTCGTATTCCTGATCCTGTTCATAACGTTCCATACGACTGAGGATGCCTATAAATCGGGTATGTTTATCGGCTTGATGGCGTTGGGAAAGCACACCCGAAAGGCGTGGTTCTTCAGGAGCATCGGGCACCCATACTTCGTTGAATTTGGAAAGAGCTATGCGCAGCAGTCTGTTGGCCGACCATTCGATGCCGCGGTTGGGCACCTGCAGGTTCAACTGGTGGGTAAGTACAACGGAATGTATATGTTTTGAAAAACATCCGTAACGGTTGTCGGAAATGATGCCGCAGATGTTGTGTTTTAGCGAGAGGCGCTCGGTGGTTTCGTGTTCGGCACGGATGGCATAAAGGATGCGCGGCAGTTGCATCCCGATGTTCAAAACCATGTTCGGTTTTTCATACCGGATGCGGTACGACGGCAGTTCGACAGCGGTCAGGTGTGGAAATTCGGCGCGGAGCAGGTGCAGCGCTACCCCATCGGAAGCCAACACTGGTTCGGCGCCAAGTTTTTCAAGTGTATGGATGAGCGGAATACACCTTGTAACATGGCCTAAACCCCAATTGAGTGGTGCAATGAGGATACGTTTCAAAATAGAATGGTTTACCTTAGCGTTGATATCGGTATCAGTGAACCGGCTCTAAATGTAAAACATGTTTTCGCTATGAAAAAAATTAATTGGTGGCGCGTCTTTTTCTTCCTCTGCATGGCGGGCATGGTGGTGCTCGAATCCTGCGCAATTTTCAAACCCAAGTGCGATTGCCCGAAATGGTAAATTAGCAGGCAGCAGGCAAAAAAATACCCAATTGTTTGATTTGCAAACATTTGGGTATTTTTTTCAAGGAGTTTTTCAAATTATTCCCCCTACGAGGCCGTAGGCCGAGGAGCCCTGCCTGCTGCCTGCTAGTTCAGTCTTATCTCATCGTCGTCGCCTTCGAAGAAACGGTAGTCGGTGAGTTGGTAATCGGAGTGGGCGACAATGCGTATCCACTTTTTGTATTTCATGAACCAGCGCATCTGGCGGCTGGGCCAGCCTTTTTTGAGGAAAGCTTCAAGGTAAGGGTGAACCCGCAGGCAGAGCGACATTTTGGGTGTCGATTGCATCACAAATTCAAGGTCCCTTTCTATTTCATCGGTCAAAAGGATGGTGGCGTTTACGCTACCTGTTCCCTGACAGGTGGGGCAAACTTCGGAGGTATTGAGCACCACTTCCGGTCGGGCGCGTTCGCGGGTGATTTGCATCAGGCCGAATTTGGACAACGGCAGGATGGTGTGTTGCGAACGGTCTTTTTTCATGAAGTCCTCCATCGCTTTGCTGAGTTGCTTGCGGTGTTCGAGGTTTTTCATGTCTATGAAGTCGATAACGATCAATCCACCAATGTCGCGCAGGCGTATTTGCCTTGCGATTTCTTCGGCGGCTTCGAGGTTGACCTGCAGGATGGTTTGATCCACATCGCCGGAGATCAGTTTGTGACCGCTGTTCACGTCGATGACGTGCATGGCTTCCGTTTTGTCGATGATGATGTAGGCGCCACTGGTCATGGTGGCTGTTTTGCCGAAGGCAGCTTTGATTTGGCGTGTTACGCCATACTGTTCGAACAAAGGTTTGCTGCCGCTGTGCAGTTGAGCGATGTTGACGTACTCCGGACTGTTGTTTTGCAGGTACGAACGGATGTCGGTATAGAGTTCCTTTTCATTCACCACGATGCGGCTGAATGAATCGGTGAGCAGGTCGCGCAGGACACTGGCAGGTTTGTCGAGTTCGCTGAGCAGTTTGGCCGGTGGGTTGGCTGTTTTGAGCTGCTTGAAAATTTCTTCCCATTTGCTCATCAGGTGCATGAGTTCCTCGTGCAGTTCCTGCACTTTTTTCCCTTCGGCTGCGGTGCGCATGATGAGTCCGAAGTTTTTGGGTTTGATGCTTTCGGCCAGGGCGTGCAAGCGTTTGCGCTCATCGTTGCTGGCAATTTTTTTCGACACGGAAACCGCGTCGGAAAAAGGTGAAAGTACCATGTAGCGCCCCGGGAGCGTGAGCTCACAGGAGAGGCGTGGGCCTTTGGTGGAAATGGGCTCTTTCAGGATCTGGACGAGCAGGGGCCAGCGTTTGTTGAGCACCTGATCCACTTTACCGGTTTTGACAATATCGTCTTCAAACTTGAAGTTGTCGAGTTTGGAAGTGCTGATGCTGCCATTGATGACCCCATTGGACCATTTCATCATCGACCGCATTTTCGGGCCCAGGTCGGTGTAGTGCAGGAAGGCATCTTTGCGGTGACCAATGTCGATGAAGGCCGCATTGAGGCCAGGCATGAGCTTGCGAATTTTGCCGATCAGGATATCTCCTACGGTAAAATTGTTGTTGGTTTTTTGATGGTGAAGTTCGACAAGTTTGCCGCCTTCAAGCAACGCTATTTCGACTCCCGTCGGGCTTGCGTTGATAATAAGTTCTTTTTCCACGGCGTGCGGGATGTGTTTTTAGCAGGCGCGACGCACGCTACAAACGACCTAAGCCTGCTTCCGGGGTACAGTGGAAGCGGGCTCAGAACTTAAGACAGCCGGAACGGCTTGGTCATAAAACATTGGCACGAAACGGATCTCGAAGGTCCGGGCAAGGAGGCATTCAACCGATGGGGCAAACGGTTGGGTGGAGCTGCTTGGGGTGGCAAAAATGCTTACCCGGTCGAAAAAATGCCAATAAGGTGGACGCTGGATGTCCGGGATGGCCTACCATTGAAAAACTTTCCGCATACCGTCATGCAGCTTGCGGAAAGTCATCGTTACCGGCGGAATCGTTCGTCGCTGACCCTGGCAGCGGTGCTTTGTGATGGCACAAAAACACCGCTGCCTGTGGTTCAGTCACTATCGATTCTTTTTCTTATGGCGGTTTTTGCGCAGGCGTTTTTTACGCTTGTGCGTTGCAATTTTGTGGCGTTTACGTTTTTTTCCGCAAGGCATATCGCTCAGGTATTTAATGTTTACGATTTATTGTTCAGGCGAACGATTTGCCTCACGGCATTTGTTCGCAAATTCTTCAGCTTTGGCAATGTTGCCGGCGCCTTCGTACGCTTTGGAAAGCAAGCACGGAGTGCTGGACTTGGTGGGTTCGAGTTCGTAAGCTTTTTCGAGCCTTTGAATCGCCCGCTCCCATTGCCCTGTTTTGATGGCCAACCGTCCCAGTGCGTTGTAAACAGCAGGTTCGTTTGGATATTTGGCTTCCAATTCGCGCAACAGCAATACTGCCTGCATCGGATTGTCGGCCGAGGGTTGTTCGGCATACACCAACGCCATGTTCACCCGGTGTTCGGGTTCGTCCGGATTGAGTGAGGCCGCACTTTCAAACGCTTTAACAGACCTGCCTGCACTGTATTGGCGCAAAACAGGGTTTTCGCTGCCTTGAAGCGCCTGGAAATAAGTGGCTCCCGCCACCGACCAGGCTGCATCGGTCATTTCTATTTCAGCAACACGTTCGGCGAAACCTCCCGCAACTGCCAAGTTTCCACTACGGTACCAAAACCCCGAAAGTTTTTTAAGCGCTTCGGCACGTTCGGCATCGGTGGTAACAGCATTAAACTGTTTGTCCAGTTCATATACGGCGGCAATATCCGCCTCCGCCAAATGTTCACGAGCATCCGCCAAAAGGGTTTCAAAACTCGTGGCTTCGCCTTGTATGGCCCTCGATTGTTCGATCTTGTGCTGCCCGGAAGGCTTCGTATCAAACCCGAGGTAAAGTCCCAAAAAAAGAACCAATGCTGCTAAAAGTGCGAAATACTGTTGCTTCTTCATGTATCTGCCCGGAGGGCAAAAAAATATTAGTCCTCAGTCTCTTCGTCGGGTAAGGAAGTCACATTCTTCTTAACCTGTTCAACAAAAATTTTGGCAGGTTTGAAAGAAGGAATATAATGCTCCGGAATTTCAATGGATGCACCTTTTTTGATGTGTCGACCAACCTTTTTTGCGCGTTTTTTGATCACAAAGCTTCCAAAACCGCGAATGTATACGTTTTCACCATCTTGCAAAGATGTCTTAATTTCTTTAAAAAGCGCTTCAAGCGACACCAGCACGTCCACTTTGGCAATGCCGGTCTTCTCGGAAATGGCGTTCACCAGGTCAGCCTTTCTCATGTTTTACTTCGTTGATTTTGAATCAGTTATGAACGAAAATTGGGTATCCTAAAAAATGAGTCGCAAAGATCGCACTTTTTTCCGTCCCAACAAACATTTGCCTGTTTTTTTCTACCACAAATCATCTTGAAAATCAAGCAATACCAACGCGCCTTGAACGTCAAAAAAGTAAGTGAAAACCTTATGGACTGCAGGTTTTTGCTACATTTGCTTTCCTTTGGCGGGCACTTCGCCATCCATCCGCTTGCCACTTATCCATAAACCAACTTACAAAAAGAATATGCTTTTATCCATGACCGGGTACGGTCGCGCGACCGGAACCTACGCCGGCAAAACCATCTCGGTTGAAGTGCGCGCTCTGAATTCAAAATTGACCGACCTCAAGCTGCGATTGCCCGGCGATTACAAAGAAAAAGAAATCGAACTGCGCAAATTGATCACCGACCATGCCGAACGTGGCAAAATCGACCTGATCCTCGAAGTTCAAAACGCCGACGGCGCCGCAAGCGTAAGCCTTAACGAAGGCCTTTTCCGTGGTTACCACCGCGAACTTGTACGCATCGCCGCCGATCTCAACCTCCCTACCGGCGATATGTTGCAAACCCTGCTGCGCATCCCCAACGTGGTGGCCAGCGCCAGCAATGAAGTTGAAGAAGAAGAATTTCAGGCCATCTGCGCCGCCCTCACCCAGGCCCTCGACCACATGAAAAATTTTCGCAGGCAAGAAGGTAAATCTCTCGAATCCGACCTGCGCCTGCGCATCGCCAACATCCTGCTCGCTCTCAGTGAAGTAGCACCCTATGAACAAGCCCGCGTAGTGCGCATGCGCGAACGCCTGCACAACAACGTAGCAGAACACCTCGGTAAAGAAAACCTCGACGCCAACCGCTTCGAACAGGAAATCCTGTTTTACCTCGAAAAAATGGACATCAATGAGGAAAAAGTGCGCCTCGAACAACACTGCAAGTACTTTCTTGAACAAATAGAACAAAAAAACCAACAGGCCGCTGGCCGTACCCTGAACTTCATCAGCCAGGAAATAGGCCGCGAAATCAATACCCTCGGCGCCAAAGCTTACGACGCCGACATCCAAAAACTCGTGGTGCAAATGAAAGACGAACTGGAAAAAGTAAAAGAGCAACTCGCAAACGTGCTTTAAGTCGACTATACTAATTTCATCCTCCGACTGGTCAAAGACTCAAACAGCCCAAGCCCGTCCGTATTTGCAAGCACCATTTCGGCGGCGCGTTCTGGGTGCGGCATCATTCCAAACACATTGCGTTGTGCATTGCAGATGCCTGCGATGTTGCGCGCTGAGCCGGTTGGATTGGCCGCATCGGTGATTTTACCCTGGGGAGTACAGTAGCGAAACAAAACCTGGTCGTTCGCTTCAAGCGCATCGAGCGTGGCTTCGTCGGCATGGTACCGGCCTTCGGCGTGCGCGATGGGGATTTTTAAAGCTTTGCGCAAGCTAAGTTTGGAGGTAATGGGCGAGTTTTTGGTAAGTGGTCTGATCCAAACGTTGTCGCAGATGAATTTTTGATTCGCATTGCGCAGCAAAACACCCGGAAGCAACCCGGCTTCACACAAAATCTGGAAACCGTTGCATACGCCAAAAACATAGCCGCCGTTGTTGGCGAATTCGATCACAGCTTTCATGATGGGCGAAAAACGCGCAATGGCGCCGGCGCGTACATAGTCTCCATAGGAAAATCCACCGGGCAACACCACACAATCGCCTGGGCCGAAGCCTTTGGGAAGACTGGATTCTTTGTGCCAGAGTTTAACCACTTTGCGGCCCATGACATCGCCCAGAACGTGTACCATATCGTCGTCGCAGTTGGAACCAGGAAATACGATTACGCCAAATTTCATGTTGAAAGTGTTTTGCAGCGCAAACTTGCGCTTTCAATGGAATAAGTGAATGATGACAACCAGGCCTATCCAGATCAAGTAGACCATTTCGGCCAACAGTGGATTGCGTATTTGTTGCAACGAATAAGCCGCAAAGATACCCATTACCGGCGCAACAATCAAAAAATCATTCGGTACAACCGAGTGTTGAAAAGCAACTGCGCTGCCGCCGAAAACCAAAAACCAATACATCGCACTGATGTGTTTTTGAGTTTGTATGAGTTTTTTGTAAAAATAGCTTCCCGAATTTACAACGGCCAACGCCACCAGCAACAACAAAAAGCCAAGCGATAACCAGTTTGGCGACAAGGAGCGCCATGGAAACAAGCCAAATGGTGCTATGAATTGTTTTTGAACAAAATCCATCCCCTGGTTGAACCAAAAATAACCCAACCAAGCCAGGAACAACGGGACCAGCGCGCCAAGTACAAAAACCACCTTTTCACGGGCGGTAAACGAGCGGATGATGAGCAAGCCGATAAAAGCTGCAGGCAACAACAACAATAACGGTGGGAAAAACAGACTGCCGGTTGCAATCCAAAAAGCGGCATCAAAAACCAAACCCGTGGCATTTGGCACGTTGTAGGTGCTGAACAACCGGCGCAGGGTGTAGGGAACAAAGGACACAGCAACCAAAGCCGGGGATAGTTGCAAAAACTCGGGCAGCCCCGACGCTATCAGTACATACGCCATGCCAGGTATCCATGTGCGGTCGTGCAAGAGCCTGAACCTGTCGGCAAGTTGGTTAACCCGCAAACCTTGCCACAATACCAGCAACAGGCATAACCCGGCGGAGAGTCCCGGAATGGTTAGGTAGGGGAATATGAATTTTTCGTACAAAACGCCACCGAGCTGCATGTATTGATCGGGCGGAACCGATTGCCATTGAAGCAAGGCAGGCAGATGCAGGATGCCGGCATACAAGGCCAACACAAAAAAAGTGGAGAAGCGGTTGTTGCGAAAAAAGGCTAACACCCTTGGCTGTATGATGAAATATCCGGCGGTCGAACAAACGTGACCGCCGGATATTTGGTGGAAAAAGGGGCTTTTAGCGGCCCATGATCTTTTTAACCGTGGCGCCGATTTGTGCCGGCGATGAAACAACAGTAATGCCGTTTTCGGCAAGGATGCGCATTTTGGCTTCGGCGGTATCGTCGTCGCTGCCTACAATGGCGCCTGCATGGCCCATTTTACGTCCTTTGGGCGCCGTTTGACCGGCGATGAAACCGATGACGGGTTTTTTGTTGCCATTGGCACGGATCCAACGAGCGGCTTCGGCTTCGAGGCCACCACCGATTTCACCAATCATAACGATGGCTTCGGTTTCGGGATCGTTCATAAACAATTCGACGGCTTCCCGCGTGGTGGTGCCAATGATCGGATCGCCGCCGATGCCGATGGCAGTAGAAATACCCATGCCTGCTTTGGCGATCTGGTCGGCAGCTTCGTAGGTAAGCGTGCCCGATTTGGAAACCAGACCGATGGATCCGCGTTTGAACACGAAGCCTGGCATGATGCCTACCTTTGCTTCATCGGGAGTGATGATGCCCGGACAGTTGGGCCCGATGAGGCGGCAATCTTTTTGATCAACATAGGCCTTGACGCGGACCATATCCTGAATCGGAATGCCTTCGGTGATGGCGACAATGACTTTAATGCCTGAGGCTGCTGCTTCGATGATGGCATCGGCAGCGAAAGCCGGCGGAACGAAGATGATGGAGGTGTCGGCCTGGGCCTGTTTCACAGCGTCTTCAACGGTGTTGAAAACGGGAAGGCCCAGGTGTGTCTGGCCGCCTTTACCCGGTGTAACGCCGCCCACGACGTTGGTGCCGTAGGCGATCATTTGTTCGGCGTGAAAAGTACCTTCTTTGCCTGTGAAACCCTGGACGATAATGCGCGAATGCTTATTGACTAAAACGGACATCGGACTTAGTAGCGTTGTGTTTAAAATTATTCGGAGGAGCGTATGATGAAGACGTCTTCACCGTCTTTTTTCATGTAGTAGTGTTCCCTGGCGTATTTTTCCTTGGTTTGTTCAAAGACCTCGGCTTCTTCCTGGGCTTCCTTGATTTTTTTCTGGTAATAGGCCTTGTCGTTTTCCAGGCGGACGGTAGCGCGGTGCAGCCTGAATTGGGTCCAAAGGCTGTTCCGGTCGAGAAAAATCAGGATAAAAAAGAATAAGACCAGCGTCAGGTAGTAGCGGTTTTGCAAGGGGGCGGGCAACTTTTGCCACAAGGATTGCCAGGGATACGTTGGGTGTGCCATGGGCAACAGTTTTTACACGACAAAAACCAATCCGTTTCTGTCGGGTCAAAAGTAGGGCCTTTTTGGCAAAACCTGTGCCCTCCGTCCGATTAAAACCGTTTTGATTTTTCCGGCAGGACTTAAAACGTATTGATGATTTTACAAATACGCCTGAAAATGGCCAGAAGTGTGCCGGTTCCGTTCACCATATGACTTTTACCAACTTTGGCATAATGATCGTAAACGGGCGAAGTTTCGTTTTTATAAACCGTGATGCGGTTGCGAATGATGTTTTCGTCGTTGTCGTCCGGCCTGCCTGATGTTTTGCCGCGCAATTTGATGCGTTGAACGATTTCCTTGTCGTCCACATTCAATGCGATCAATCCCGACAGGTTGGTCTTTTTTTCACGCAGAAAAGCATCCAAGGCTTCTGCCTGTGGAATGGTGCGCGGAAATCCGTCAAAGATAAAACCACTGGCTTCCGGATGCGCTTCCACTTTGTTGCGCAGCATGCCTATGGTAACACTGTCGGGTACAAGTTCACCTTTGGCCATGTAGGCTTTGGCTTGCTCGCCAAGAGGCGTATTGTTGCTCATTTCGTAACGAAACAAATCTCCGGTGCTGATGTGAATCAGTCGGTATTTCTTTACCAGTTTGGCTGCTTGTGTACCTTTGCCCGATCCGGGAGGGCCAAACAAAATCAGGTTGATCATTGACGGATTGATAATAACAGGAACGCCCTCCTTTCGGAGGTGGGTTAAAAGCTGGTTGGCGGTGGATCAAGGTAGGGCGGTGTAGAGGATACGGACTACGTTTGCTCTGAGGGGAAATGCAAATTTATACAGGGAATGTTAACTACCTGCATTTTAAACTAAAAATCTTTAAAACGGTAGCGTTCTCCGTAGGTTTTGATCCATTGGAGCAACCTGAAAACGTCTTCTGCATGAAACAACTCGGTACCTTGGTTCATCGTGGCGGCCGATCCGCACGCAACACCGGTTTGAGCCATCTCCTGCAAACTTTTGCCGTTTGCCAGCGCCCACACCATACCGCTCACCATGCTGTCGCCGGCGCCTACCGTACTTTTCTTGGGCACTGTTGGTGCCGGAATGTGCTCAAATCCATCGCGGCTAACCAGCAGAGCGCCTTGCGGACCCAGCGATACCACCACCACTTCACACATGCCTTTGCCTATAATTTCAAGGGCGGCATCGTCCACCTGATCCATTTCCAGCTTTTCTACGCCTACAAGTGCGCTTAATTCGGCGAGGTTGGGTTTGAGGAGGTACATGCCTTCGTTTGCGGCAGCACACAATGCTTCTCCCGACGTATCGATGATGCATCGGGCGTTGAGGCGGTGGGCAAGCGCCGCAATTTTCTGGTAGTAATTTTCCGGAAGTCCGGGAGGCAAACTCCCACTGGCCACCAGGTATTGTGGATTGAGGCGGGCAACCAGGTCGAGGCAGGCATCGGCCATTTCTTGCTTCATTTCTACGCCTGGCAAAGTAAAGCGGTATTGCAGGTTGGTACTTTCCTCGGTCACCGAAAAATTTTCACGGGTTTCATGGTCCATGCGCAAGGTTTCCAAAGCAATGCCCGAAGCTTTCAGGAGCGATTCCAAAACAAATCCATTGTTTCCACCTGAAGGGAAAACAGCCGTGCTGTGGCCCCCGAGTTTTTGTATGCCTTTGGAAACATTGATGCCGCCGCCGCCGGCGTCGATTTTCATGGAAGAACAGCGCATTTTTTGTTCCGGAACCAAACGTTGAATGCCCGTACTTTTATCAAGCGCCGGATTGAGGGTAAGGGTAACGATGTTCACTGGTTGTTTTTTTTATGGTAAAACACGGATTTGTTCAACTTTGCTAAAGCTGTTTTGTTCATTTGCTGCAACAATGATACTCAAACTCAACGAAAATAACCTCCGTGAAGCCTGTCTTTGGCTTGCTGAACGCGACGAACAACTGGCACTTGTGGTTCACCGCCACGGATTCCCTCCCCTATGGGCGCGAACACCCGGTTTCTCCACCCTGGTACACATCATTCTTGAACAACAGGTTTCCCTTGCTTCCGCCAATGCCGCTTTTTCTAAACTCAGGGATACTTTGGGTGAAGTAACGCCGGAAGGACTGCTCTCTTTAAATGAAGAAACCTTTCGAGCCCTTGGATTCAGCCGACAAAAAATACGGTACACCTTAGCCCTGGCCGAAGCAGTCCTCAATGGATCGTTCCTATTCGACGTCCTGGAAACATTGCCCGACGATGACGTGCGCAAATCCATGACCGTATTACCCGGTATAGGGATATGGACGGCCGACATCTACCTTTCAGAATGTTTGTTGCGGCCCGACATCCTTCCCAGAGGCGACATAGCCATGCAGGAGGCTTTTCGCGAACTTAAAAGTTTGCCCCAAAGGCCTGTTCACGATGTACTCGAAGCACAAACCCAACACTGGCGTCCGTGGCGAAGTGTGGGGTCACGGTTGCTTTGGCACCATTACCTCAGCGAACGTGGCCGGAAAAATACCATTGGTGAATGACGACATTTGATTTCCTTTGCATTGAAACAACCAACGGTTATGAGCACCTTTTTCAAAAACAAACGCATCTGGATCACAGGCGCTTCTTCGGGTATCGGAGAAGCATTGGCCATGGCATTTGCTGACCATGGCGCACACCTCATTTTGTCGGCCAGAAACGAAAAAGAGCTGAATCGTGTAGCCGATGAAGCCAAAAGCGCCGGAGCCGCTTCTGTCATGGTGCAAGTTTTGGATTTGGGCAAACACGACGACATCTCTATTGTTGCTCAAAAAGTACTTCAAAAGGTCGGAAACATAGACATACTCATCAACAATGGCGGCATATCACAACGCGCACTTGCCATGGATACCACCCTCGACGTGGATAAAAAACTGATGGCCGTGAATTACTTCGGTACCGTAGCGCTCACCAAAGCTGTGTTGCCAGGTATGCTAACCCACCATCTCGGTCACATCGTTACCATTACAAGCCTGACCGGTAAATTCGGATCGCCTTTGCGCTCATCCTACGCAGCGTCCAAACATGCTTTGCACGGTTTTTTCGACAGTCTGCGTGCCGAACTTGGCAACACGCCCCTGCGCATCACACTCGTTTGTCCGGGTTATGTGCGCACCAACGTGAGCATCAATGCCCTCGTGGGCGACGGCTCTGCCCAGGGAACCATGGATGATGCCACCAACAAGGGCATGGCCCCGGAATACCTTGCACGTAAAATTCTTCGCGCGATAGAAAGTGGCAAGGAAGAACTTTGGGTGGGTGGAAAAGAAGTGTTGGGTGTTTATTTGAAAAGGCTGTTCCCGGCTTCTTTCTCCAAAATTATTCGGAAAGCGAAGGTAACCTGATGGTTGGTTGGTTGGTTGGTTGGTCGGTTGGTTGGTTGGTTGGTTGGTTGGTCGGTCGGTCGGTTGGTCGGTCAAAAAATCAGGATGTCTCGCTCTCTAGGAACCGCGTTACGTTTTTCTCAATCATTCCGTTGAATGGATGGGGTTGTTTCGCTTCGCTCAACATGACACGGGTTCGGG
>JBBSDH010000126.1:0-12349 GCA_038249605.1 Chitinophagales bacterium
CAAAAGGTTGTAGTCTGTTTTGACATCGCGCAGTTTGGCCACCCATTTGGCGGGTTCGAAGTACTGTACCTGGGAGTCGGCGAAAGACGTAAGCACCAAAATGTTGGGGTAAGCTTGGGCCTTCACGTTGTCGTAGGGCGAATACTGTTTCATGTATGCGTAATCCGCAGGCACAGCAGGGTCGCCCCATTCGGTGTATTCGCTGGTGGTAAGTGGGATGGACGGGTCGCTCATCGTGGTGAGCACATCCACAAAAGGTACACCGGCAATGATGCCCCGGAACAGGTCGGGGCGCATGTTGGCAATGGCACCCATCAGCAAACCACCGGCAGACCGGCCTCCGGCAAACAAACGGTCGGGGCTGGTGTATTTTTCTTTGCACAACGACTCGGATACATCGATGAAATCGGTAAATGAATTCATCTTTTGTTTCAATCTGCCGTTGTCGTACCATTCAAAACCCATCTCCATGCCGCCCCTGATGTGGGCTATGCCACAAATAAAATTGCGGTCGATCAGGCTTAAAAGGTTGCGGTTGAAACCGGCATCGTAAGAAAAACCATACGATCCGTAACCCTGCAGGTAACAGGGCGATTGTCCGTCGCGTTTGACGCCTTTTTTGTAAACCAGCGAGACAGGAACCAAAACACCGTCGCGTGCTTTAACGAGGATGAATTCGGTTTGGTAGTTTCCGGCATCAAATCCGCCAAGCACAGGCAATACCTTGCGCAGTTTTTTTTGCCGCGTATCCATGGCATAATCATACGTGCTTGGAGGTGTTTTTAAAGAAGAAAAAAGGTACCTCAAATTTTGGGTGTTGTATTCGGGCAGCGACACCACATTGGCATCGTAAGTGGGTTCACCAAAATCAAGGTCGTGCTCCTGCCGGTCCGACCACCGAATGATGTGGATTTGTTTCAATCCGGCTTTGCGTTCGCTCAACACCAGGTAATCGCGGTAAACATCCATTCCGGCGAGCAACACATCGTTCCTCTCCGGGAGCATTTCCACCCAGTTGGCCACCCCAGGTGCGCCAATGGGCGCCTGCATGATGCGAAAGTTTGTGGCATCCAGGTTGGTTCGAATGACAAAATGTTCATCGTGGTGTTCCACATCGTAATACACGTCTTTTTCCCTCGGCTTGATCATTTCAAACAAACCGTCGGGTTGGTCGGCTTTCAGGTATTGCCATTCCACATTTTGGGCATAGCCGCAACTGATGAAAAGAAATTGTTCGGATTTGGATTTGCCGAGCATGGCATAAGTGGCCTCGTCGCGTTCGTGGTACAAAAGTTTGTCTGATTGGGCATCCGTGCCGAGGGTATGTCTCCACACTTTGTCGGTGCGCAGGGTGACTTCATCGCGGGTGGTGTAGGCGAGGTGCTGGCTGTCTGCAAACCACTCCAGGTCGCCATCTCCGGCATTGAAAGAATCGGGCAACATGTTTCCCGTTTGCAGGTTTTTGAACTGGGCCCTGAACAGGTTTCGGCCGCTGTAATCAATGGCATAGGCCAGGGTTTGGTTGTCGGGGCTCACACGCAAACCAGTCACAGCACAGTAGGGATGTCCTTCAGCCAACTGGTTGACATCGAGTATGATGGATTCTGTCGCGTCGAGGGTTTCCTTTTTTCGGCAGTGGATGGGGTATTCAAGGCCCGTTTCGTACCGTGTGTAATACCAAAAGCCGTTGTGAAAATAAGGCACCGTGTTGTCGTCCTGTTGGATGCGGGACTTCATTTCTTCAAACAGGGCGGTTTGCAGTCCGGCAACAGGTGTTAAAACCGCATCGGCATAGCGGTTTTCGGCATCGAGGTAGGCGCGGACCTCAGGGCTTTCGCGTTGGTTGAGCCAGTAATAAGGATCCATTCTTTCATCGCCGTTGGTGGCACGAAGGGTATGAGGATGTTTGGCTGCTTGTGGCGGTTCGATGTTGCGGGTAGAAAAGACAGATGGTAACACGGTGTTGGATGATTGGTTGGTGGACGCGGCACTGGGTTTGACAGGCTATGAGAAACAAAACCATCGACAAAGGGAGACAACAATGTTTTTCATAACTTTTGTACTTGGGGGTAACCCAAAGGTTGACGACATGCTAAAGGAATCAAATGTACGTCCGCGCTCATAAAAAATGATGTTAATTTGCAACTTATAAAAAGACTTATGGCGCTTGAAACTCCAACAAACATGCAGCACGATGCACTCAGGCAAGCCATACAGTGGAGTGTGCGCCTTGAACAGGCGGTGTACACCGATTTTGAGACAGCGTCCCAGTTGCTGATCGATCTGGAGCGGGTTTTGCAGCCCGATTTTCCGGCGGATTTACACATCAGTTTCCTGCGTGGGTGTGCTTTTATGGAAAACCAGCGGCGCCAGTATGAAGCTTCTCTTGCACATGCCGAAGCGGCTTTTGCATTGCTGGAAAAATCGGGCGACACTTTGCAACTCGCCGAACTTTGGGTGGATGTGGCGGCAGTACACCTCAATTGCCGCGATTGGCCCAAGGTGGTTGAATGCCTTGAGCAGGCCCGCCGTTTTGCAGGCAAACAACTTACGCCACGTTTGCAGGCCTATCTTCTTTGCCGAGAAGGATTTCTCAACCTGCATACAGGGCACCTCAACGAAGCCCTGCCTTTGCTGCTGGAAGCGGAAAGCATCCTGCACGGTTTGGGTGAAAATGCTTTTTTGAAAGATGATTTTATGCTTACTCTGGCTTTGAGCGGCATGGGCGACCTATACCTGAGGCTCGACGAGGAACAAAAAAGTCTGGAAGCTTACCGCAAAGTGATCCCCATTGTGGAAGCACGGCGTTTGAGGCCGCGGTTGGCCTGGCACTACCTCAATGCGGGTAGAGCTGCACGAAGTTTGGACGAAAACACCGAAGCGCGCGCCTACTTCGACCTCGCAATTCAGCATGCTGAAAGCAGCGATGCCGAAGTGCGCGCCCATGCTCTTGCCAACCTCGGCATCCTCGAATTTGAACAAGAACACCCCGAACGTGCACGCGAACTGTTCGACGAAGCACTCGGACAATACCCCGATCCGGCCAAACCCGCCGACTTCACCAACCTGGCGCGTATCGAAAAATGGCACGCCGACTTGTTGCTCGAACGCGCCTCCTACGAGCGGGCCGAGCAGCACCTGCAAAAAGCGCTTATCCTTGGTGAACAAGGGCAGGACCTGCAATTGCTCGCACAGATTACCCAATTGTTGGCCTGGCTCGCTGCCCTGCGCAGCGATTACAAAAGTGCTTACACCTTGCAATACAGGGGGTCGGAATGGACCGACCAGCATGTTCAACAGGCTCGCAACCGGGAAAGGCAGGAACTCGAAGCGCGTTATGAATTGGAACGCAGCAGGCAGGATGCGCAAATGGCGCGATTGAGGGTCACCAACCTACAGGCAAGCGCCCTGCGTGCACAAATGAACCCGCATTTTTTGTTCAACGCACTGAATGCCATTCAGGGATTGATTTCCAGCGGAAAAAACGACGAGGCATCGTCGTACCTGGCTAAGTTCGCCAAACTCATGCGCCAAACGCTTGATTATTCCGGTCAGGAGCTTGTGAGCCTTGAAAAAGAAATCGATTTCCTCGACCGTTTCCTCGACCTGAATGCACGCCTGCGTTTCGACAACCACTTGCGGTACAACATTACGGTGGCCAAGGGACTTGAGCCCGACGAATGTTTCATCCCAACCATGATTTTGCAACCTTTTGTGGAAAATGCCATCGAGCATGGATTGAGGCCATTGCAAACCGGATCGTTGCTGATTCATTTCGCCGTTCAGGACAACGGCAAAACTTTGCTGGTGAGCATCACCGACGACGGGGTGGGGTACAATGTTGGGAAAGAAAAACAACGGCAATCTCCCGGCTTCCAGTCGCACCGCTCAAGGGGCATGGAAATCACCCGCGAACGACTCGAATTGCTTCATTCCTTAAGAAAAAACAACATCACCACGCCGGTGCGCATCACCGACCGAAGTGAAAAATCCAACGGCGCCGAAAGAGGCACTTTGGTAGAAGTGGTGTTGCCCATGTTGGTGGAAAAGTGAGGGGAATTTGAAGTTTGGAGAACCCATAAACTCCGCTCTCGTAAACTTAACAATTAGTTTACCTGGCATTTCAACCGCCTGCCGATAACCTTGTAATTTTGCGGAAACATTAATTCCAACTTCCATATGGCATTCGCATTTATTGCCGACCTCCCTTTCAACTCTGCCGTTTTACTCGTTGTATGCATCGTAGCCGTTTGTATTTTCGAGGCCATCAATGGGTTTCACGATACGGCCAACGCCGTTGCTACCGTCATTTATACCAATACTCTAAAACCTATGGTAGCCGTCGTTTGGTCGGGTATCTGGAATTTTCTGGGTGTAATGCTTGGAGGCATAGCCGTCGCCATGGGTATTTTCAAACTCATACCGGTAAACGACCTGATGATGCAAAGCGTTGGGGAGAACAGCGCCATGGTTCTTGCAGTGTTACTTTCAGCCATTGCATGGAATCTGGGTACCTGGTATTTCGGGATTCCATGCTCCAGTTCGCACACCCTCATCGGGGCTTTGCTCGGCGCTGGTTTTGCCTTTTGGAGCGTGCACCAGGGCAGTGGCCCAAACTGGGCCAAAGCTGGAGATATTGGACTTTCCTTGCTTATTTCGCCGCTTTTCGGATTCACATTGGCCATTTCTCTGATGTACATCTTGCGAACAACACTCAAGAACAAGGAAATATTTCAGGAGCCCTCCGGCAAAAAAACGCCACCTACCTGGATCAGGGCGATCCTCATTACAACCTGTACCCTCGTAAGTTTTTTCCACGGTTCCAACGACGGACAAAAAGGCGTAGGACTCATGCTGGTGGTTCTGTTGGCTTTTATGCCCTTGCAATACGCATTCAACCATGCCATTCCAAAAGCAGAATTCGCAGCCGCTGCCCGCAACATTTCCTCGACATTGGAAAAAGCTGCAACCGAAGCCGATGCGGTAACCTTAACACACATCCAGGCTTTGTCGGCAATGGCCAGCCAAACGGCGACCCAAATCGATACCTGCAATTTTAAGGATAAAGCACAGGTATTCGCGGTACGCCGCGCCATCCAGCAACTCAACAAAACTGTTGAAGTGGATTTGAAAAGCAATGTGATTCCGGCATCGTTTGATAAATCCGTAAAGCAGGAGGTAAAAAAATTGAAAGAATCCTACGAGTTTGCACCAATGTGGGTAGTAGTCCTCATTTCCGTTTGTCTTGGCATAGGCACCATGATCGGTTGGAAACGGATCGTAGTGACCATCGGCGAAAAAATCGGTAAAAGCCACCTCACCTACGCCCAAGGCGCTTCGGCCGAAATTTGCGCCGCAGCCACCATCGGTGTGAGCACTGGTCTGGGCCTTCCGGTGAGCACCACCCACGTGTTGTCGTCGGGCATTGCAGGCACTATGGTAGCCTCGGGAGGCATAAAAAACCTGCAAAAGAAAACGATCAAAAACATCGCACTGGCCTGGCTATTGACCTTGCCGGTAAGTTTTCTTTTGGCCGCGTTGCTGTTTTTTGGATTGAGGTTGGTGTTGTAAAAACACCTGAATGCAGATGAGCAAGCAGAATCACTGGTGTTTCCGCACGGCCTTTCTGCTGCGGAAAAGAAGGCAGCCGATTCCGAATTAAAACAGATGCGTTTGCTTCGGCTGGGTCAAATGTCGGATACACAACGGCTGTATGCTGAACTCATAAGGTTGAAATACCAGATTGAAAATTATCTGAAATATGGAAAATACGAAGACCAACACAGCTTTGGGGCATTTCTTAGGAAATACCTGTTGGTTGTAGATCGAAAACAGAACGTTTTTGCCCAAGAGATTGATCTGCATCCCAGCAAATTGAACCATTTGCTTAACGACAAAGTTGACGTAAACGTTTCCCTGGTTTACCGGTTGGAAAAACACCCTGGAGGCATCATCTCAGCCACGGATTGGTGGAATCTTCATGCAAAAAAAATCGAAGCCGGTATTCTCAATGACCGGAATGCCAGATTGGCGGAAGAAAAAAGGGTCAAACACGGGTTGGTTTTTCGTTGAACGCGTGCAATGGTAACCTTGGCACTTCAGACTAAAACTCATAGCACTTAATTTTCCGCATCTTCTGCCTGCTTCTTCCACCGCCGCCGCCACCACCAAATTTGAGTTTTTTTCCCGACAACGTCAGCGCGTTGATTTTAAACCCGATGTAAAAATCGCTGCCGCTTTGTTTGGCTTTTTCCATAAACGATCCCACATTGTCGGTGCCAAAGTACAGGAACCCGAGGCGGGCTGAAAGTCCAACGCGGAACGAACGCCAGTCGTTTACGACCAAGGGAACGGAAATTGAATACCATTTTTTCTCGTAACGCGGTACGGTTGCCAGCGTGGTGGGCCTGTGGATGCTGTTGGGCGTAAGCACGAAGCGTTGCATGATCATGGTATTTAGATAAAACCCATGGGTCACACGTGTATCGAATTGCACCGACAAAGCCGTTGGCATCCCGATCACAAACGATTTTTTCTGCAACGAAGCCGTCGGATCACCCAAAAAGGCCTGACTGGCTTGCCGTATGCGGTCGTACGGGTCGTTGGTGTTGGGGAAGTCAGTGCCCGAAACGGTAACTGTATCCTGGAAATTAATGCGGTGTGTTTCGCCGCCTTTTCCAAATTTCAAAAAGCCTGCATCGATCAGCGAAATACCGAATTTCCATGCATAATCCTCATCGGTTGCTGCATCTTCGGCAGGCATGGCCCAAACCCAGCCGAAATCGATGCCGAATCCGGCACCCTGCCTTTTGAGTTTGATGTCGTCGCTGTTGCTGGTAATATTGCCGGTGGTGAGGGCGTAGTTCCAGTCGGATTGCCCGAACGTCGTGTTGTCGTTGCCTTCGGACGTGTAATCGAATGGAGCGTCGGCGTTGGCGTAAAAGCCTTCAAATCCCAGCAAGATTTTCGGTGTGATGCCCCATGCCGTGTAAAGGTCATTATCTGTGTTCCGGTGGCTGTAATGCAGGGCTATTTCGGCCATGGCAAGTCCTTCGCCACGTGTTTGGGGAATGGCTACCTTTTGGCCGATGGGGACATTGCTGATGGTGTTGTACGCCAGAACTTCCGGAATTTCGTAAGCGCTGAACAAGCTGCGCACGCCGAAGGTGAGTCCCACCATGTGGTCCTCTGCAATGCGCGCACTGAACGAAGGGCCATAAACAGCCGTGCGCATGACGCCATGCATGGGTTTTTCGCCTTCGGCAAAACTAAGCAGTATGTTGTTGGGCATCAACGGGCGTTCCATCGATGTATCGCTTGCGGCAATGATGTTGTTGTTGTTGCGAAAGGCATTTTGTATGCTGGTGTTGTTGAGATACGCGTAGCTGTTTTCGAAAAAAGCATCGGCGTTGAAAAGGCTAACTTCCCAGTTGTGGGGTGTGAATGCTGTGTTGGCCGGGTTGATGGCGGCGCTGTAAATACCGCTGAAACGTTCCAGGCGCATGCCGAGTTGTTCCTGGGCAAAAGCAGAGGTTACGGGCAATTGGCAAAGGGCGCAAAGGGTTGCGAAGCACGAACGGGTGGGGAAATGCATGGACGGGATGAGTAAAAAAAGATTATGGCAAGAGGAATCATCGGCGCTTATTTACCTTCAGGAACGTAAACAAGCGTCGCTGCATTGTCTTTGTGAAAAGTTTCCTTTGCCATGCGCTGCATGTCGGCCGGTGTGACATTCAGGTACGCATCCACTTCTTCATTCATCCATTCGGCCCTGTTCAGAATTTCGTAATATGCCAGGTTCTGCGCTTTGTTCAAAACACTGGTTTCCGAAAAAACCACGGTGCTTTCAAAACGGTGCTGGATTTTGAGCAATTCGCGCTCCTCAATGGCCTCGTTCGACAGGATATCAAGTTCTTTCCACAAACCTTCAACCGCACTTTCAATCGATACGCCTTCAGCCGGTTTGCCTTCGATCACGATAAGACCCGGGTCAAAATTGGAGGTCAGGTAGGCGTCGATGGAGGAAAACAGGCGTTGTTCTTTCAACAACCGGCGGTACAAACGCGAAGAGTTGCCTTCCGCAAGCACGTCGGACAGCAGGTCGAGCGCGAAGAAATCATGGTGTGCTCTTGCCGGACTTCGGAAGCTCAAAAAGATGGCAGGCAAAGGCACATCGGCGCGCACTTCACGGAATTTTTCACCTTTTTGTTTGGGTTCTACCGGCAATTGCCGCACTGGCAGGTCGCGGGGAGGAATGGGGCCGAACCATTTTTTTACCATTTCCAGGGCATCTGCGGTATTGACTTTTCCGGAAATGACCAATACGGCGTTGTTTGGACCGTACCAGCGGCGGTAAAAATCCTTTACGTCGTCGTGCACGGCGTTTACGATGTGTTCGGGCGTAAGTCCGATCACCGGCCAGCGGTAGGGGTGCACCTTGTACATGAGGTCCGAGAGGTGGTGCCACGCGTCGCCGTAGGGTTCGTTCAGACAAGTTTCCTTAAATTCCTCGATGACCACCTTGCGCTGAACTTCGAACGATCTTTTGGTGATGTTGAGTGCCAGCATGCGGTCGCTCTCCAGCCAGAGGGCTGTTTCAAGGTTTTCTGCAGGCAATATTTCGTAAAAAGTGGTGTAGTCGTTGGTGGTGTAAGCGTTGTTTTCGCCGCCCGAGCGTTGCAGTGGGTCGTCGAATTCGGGTGCGTGTTTACTGCCCGCGAACATCAGGTGTTCGAACAGATGTGCAAAACCGGTTTTGTCGGGATGCTCGTCGCGGGAGCCCACAAAGTATTGGATGTTAACGGCTACAAGTGGTGTGCTGTGGTCTTCTTGAATGATTACACGCAGACCGTTGTCGAGGATGTGTCGGGTGAAATTTACCATTAAGTTGTTTTACTGCTTCTCCTGGGCCTCTCTGATGAGTTTGTCGGTATCGCGAAGCAAGGCTTCCATTTCTTTTTTCAGGTCTTGCTTGCGCGCTGTTTGTTCAATGCTGCTGGTGCTCGATTTGCCCTCAGCGCGTTCGATGGAGTCGAGTTCTTTTTGGAGCGATTTCTGGCGTTTTTCCAGACCATTGAGGTCGTCCATCATTGTTTTGTCGAGTTTGACAGCTTGTTTGCGCAGGACCACATAGGCGTCGCCCAGTTTGTCGAGGGCTTGGTCGTATTTACCGGCGTCGTATTTTTGTTTTTCAGTTTTCAAAAGTCCGCTAACGGAAACAACCACATCGCGCATTTCTCCAAAAACAGCTTTGGATTGGGCTTTTTCAGAGTTGTCGCCCAAAAAGTAGTTGTAGATGAGGATACCCACCACAAGGAAGATGCCGATTTTAAGCAGTAGACGAATCATAAGGAAAGTAGGTTTGTTTTGTCATTGTTTGGTACAAAAGTAGGTAAAAAATGAAAACAAAAAATGAGCCACCCCGAAATCGGGATGGCTCACCATTATTATTTTGAAAAAATCAAATCTTTAAATCAACGCTGCACGACGAACTTGGCAACTTTAACGCCATTGTCCGAAACAATCTCAAGCTGGTACATGCCGGGAGAAAGCATTCCCACATTGAGTTTGTGCTGAAACACACCGGAGGGTACGTTGCCGAAGTCGCCTTCAAGCATGAGCCTTCCGGCTACATCGCGGAGGTTGTAGCGCAGGGCTTCGTTTTCGCCCAGTTCAAACTGCAGGTTCAAATCGCTCACCACCGGATTGGGCATGAGTTTGAGGTCGCTGAGTTTGTTGTCCAGTTCGTTGGTGCTCACAAAGAGCGGCAGCGGGAAGGTAGTTCCGTCGGCCAAAGCCACCCAAACTTCAAAGCCTGGTGTGCTGTTAAGGAATCCGGAAGCGAACACCGTTGCTGCCTGTCCTTCGAGCGAAGTTACATCGGCAATGTAACTGGCCACGATCGTGTTGTTGTCGTTGGCAGGCGTTACGTCTATAATGTACTGGCCAGAAGGCGCGCTGAAATAATCGCTGTATTCACCGAAGAAAACGTCGTCGAAAATAACCAACGGCGAACCGTTCAGTTTGACGTCAACGCCCGGAGCATCGGGTGCGCCGTGGAACAGGACGAGATCAACGCCTGTGCCCGAAAGTGCTTTTTCACGACCGTCTTCATTCACAAACAAATCGAAGTTGGTGCCTACCACACCACCTGCGGTGATGATGTAGGTGCGACCGATTTCAAGTTCAACGTCTTTGCTGAAAATGGCGTCGTTTACCGAAGTTGAGTTGCCGGGGGCAACGCTCAGGGTGAAGGGGAAACGCGCGGGCAACAAACCAAAGTTCGTAGCCTGGCGGAAAACGAAGTCGTCGATTACCTGTATGTCTTCTAAATAAACGTCAACCGTCGGACTCGGTGCATTGTGGATCACCTGCCCAAGCGCATACGAAGGCAATGAAATTACATCGCCGGTAGGCAGTACAAGCAGCAAGTCAAAAGCAGGATCGCCGCCAAGCAAACCGCTTGCGTACACGATACCGCTCAGTCCCACCAAGCCACTGAAATCTCCACCCCATATACCGACACGTACATTCGGGTTGGCGTTGGGCACGATGTCGAGGAAATAAGCGCCCGCATCCAAAGCGAGGTAATCCACAAATTCACCATACTGCAAATCGCTGATCAGCGTGGCGCCATCGTCGAAATACGACTGCACATCCACCGAAGGTGCGCCGGGTGAACCATGGTGTACTGCCAGTTCGATTTTGGTATTGTCGAGGTTTTGCTCACGCGCTTGGTCGAATACGTTGAGTGTAAACGGCGTAGCTGGGTCACCCACGATGCCGCTGGCAAAAACGGCGTACGTTCTTTCATTTTCGAGCGTCACGGTGAAATTCACCAGGGTGTCGTTCACCGAAGTACTGTTCGACAAAGCCACACCAAGGTTGATGGGTACTTCTGCCGGAATGTATATGAAAGGTGTAGCGGTCTGGAATTCGAAGTTGTCGATAAACAAGCCGCCATTGGCGTACACGTCAACCGTAGGTTCGGGCGAGTTGTGTACCACCTGAACGCGGGCTACGCGGCCCACGGGCAGTTCGATGACCGTACCGTCGTTGAGCGCTGCAAAAAGTCCAAACGCGGGCGGGTTGGTACCGAGGAAGCCGCTGGTGAACAGACGCACTGCCTCTCCGTCGAGGGTATCCAGGTCGATGCGGTAAGTTTCGATCAGATCATCTAAGTTGGCGAATTTAACGTCGAGGTATTTGGTATCGCTCGTAACGTCGATGAAACTGGAATACGTGCCGTAGTCCACATTGTTGAAATACACACCTTCTGCGCGTTCAACCACATCGATGCTGAAAATGCCGGGACCAAAAGCGCCATGGATAATACCAAGCGCCGTAAATCCTGCACCAGCCGTTTCGCGTGCGTTGCCGTCAACAGCCAGGGTGAATGGCGTTGTTGCATCGCCGACGATGCCGGTAGCGGTAACCGTGTAGGTACCGCCGGTGACAAGGTTCACAGGGAAACCTACAAGCGTATCGTTCACCGAAGTGCTGTTGTCAAGGGCAATACCGATCGTGATGTCGCGGTCGGACGGTACATCGATGAAAGGCGTAGCGGTGCGGAAAACAAAGTTGTCGATCAGCAGACTGTTGCCTGCGTACACATCCACCGTGGGTTCGGGCGAGTTGTGGATCACCTGAACACGTGCAGTAGGCGTTGCGGGAAGTTCAAGCACCGTGCCGTCGGCCAAAGCTGCGAACAGGCCAAAACCTGGTGATCCACCAAGAATGCCGGAAGCAAACACGTAAGCTGCGCCGCCTGCAAGTCCGGATACATCGGCGCGGTATGCTGCTACGATGTTCGGGTCGCCTGTTGCGCGCACGGCCAGGTCGTATTTGCCGGGTTCCAGATTTAAATAAGCTGTATTTTCGCCATAGGCGAGGTTCTGAATGAGGTTGTCGACAAGGAAAAGAGCATCTACGTCCACGTTGGGTGCACCAGGTGAACCGTGCAACACAGCTACATCTACAAGGTTTACATCGATGCCTGTTTCACGTGCATTTCCGTTTACAAGCAGGGTGAATGGGTACGTCGGGTCACCTACGATACCTGAAGCTGTAACGTTGTAGGTTTCTCCTTCAGCAAGTGTGAAAGGGAAAGTCGCAATGGCATCGTTGGCATCGTCGCTGTCGGCCAGCGCGATACCGATGGTAAAATCGCGGTCTGCAGGAAGCGTCACAAAAGGCGAGGCGGTGCGGAATTCAAAGTTGTCGATCAAACGGTCATTTCCGGCATACACATCAACCGTAGGTTCGGGTGAGTTGTGGATCACCTGCACACGAGCGGTAGGTGAAGCGGGAAGGTCAATCACGGTGCCGTCGGGCAATACGGCAAACAGTC
>JBBSDH010000127.1:0-12301 GCA_038249605.1 Chitinophagales bacterium
AAATCGTGGACGACTTCGAGTGTCAGCGCAATTTCGATGCGATCTTTTTTGGTTTGAGCAACCTTTCGGTGATCAACAACCCGTTCTTGAATGCTGGCAACCCGTCTGCCAAGGTGGGAAAATACGACGATCCTTTGAACGATCCTTTTGCGGGTCTCGGATACGAATTTGCCACAGCGCCAGACCTGAGCGTGTACAACATTCTTCAGGTACGCGTATACTCAACGGTTGCCAACCTGCCTTTCCTTTTCAAATTCCAAGGCGGCACACAAGTTGAGATTTTTGAAAACATCCCGTTTGCCAACGTATGGCACACGTTTGAAATCGATTTCAGCGGCGTGACAAACAACGACAACAAACAGTTGGTGATTTTCCCCAACGCAGGCAACAACGAAGCAGGTACTTACTGGATTGATGATGTGCGTCTCAAACGCGCCGGCTACAACGGCTGTGTGAGCGATTACGAAACACCCGCAACATCGTTCAGCAATTTCACCTACTTCAACAACGGCTCTTACAGCACACCTTTTGAAGTCATTACAAACCCGAATCCTTCGGGCATCAACACCAGCAGTAAGGTGGGCAAATTCGTTGCATCTGCCGATGCGGGAATCTTCTTCGGTATATTCAACCAACTCGATGCTGCCATCGACTTCCAGGGCAATAAAACCATACGCATGAAAACGCATATGGACCACATCGGTACCGTCACGGTCAAATCTGAAATTTTCGGTAACCCCTTTCCTCCTGTCGAAATTACCGTTCCCAATACGCTTGTAAACCAGTGGGAAGAACTGTCGTTCGATTTCAGCGCTGTTGACGACGCTGCCAAATACGACCGCTTTACCATTTTCTTCGATATAGCTACTACCGGCACCGGCACCAATGTGATTTCATATTTCGATGATATCGTTATCGGTGACGGTATGTGTAACAGCATCAGTACGTTCACTCCTCCTACGGTTGAAACCATAAAAGTTTCGCCCAACCCGGTGACCGATCGTCTGCGTGTAAACAACCTGCCCGAATCGGCCCGTCTCGACGTGTTCAACCTTTATGGTCAGAAAGTGAACAGCATCAACACCGGTGGCAACGACCGCAGTGAGGTTGATGTTACCCGTCTGCCAGCAGGCATGTACACCTTGAATGCTTTCAACGAACAAGGCATGCTCATCGGCAACGCCAAGTTTGTGAAACAGTAAATTAAGTCAGTTGGTCGGTTGGTTGGTCGGTATAATCCTTTAACGGGACCAGCCGACCAACCGGCCAACCTACTTTTCTCCTACCTTCTTTCAAATTGTTGTTGCCATGGGTCGCATTTGCATTCTTTGCTTTTGTTTTTTGCTTTTCCCAATGGCCATTCCTCAGGCGCAACATTCGCCTGCGGTAAATCCTGTTCCCTTCAGTGTCGATGAGCTTGAACGACGCACATTCAATTGGTTTTGGGAACTTGCGGACACATCCAATTGGCAGATTCCCGACCGTTTTCCGACACTCGCTTTTTCAAGCATAGCAGCCACAGGATTTGGACTCAGCAGTTACCTCGTAGGTGCCGAAAGGGGCTGGATTACCCGAAAACAAGCCGCAGATCGTGTTTTGAAAACCCTTCAGGTATTGAAAGACCTGCCCCAAGGGCCGCAAGCGGAAGGCGTTTCAGGATACAAAGGATTTTATTACCATTTTCTCGACAATAAAAATTCGCACCGATTCAAGCAAGTCGAACTTTCTTCCATCGATACCGGACTGCTCATGGCTGGTATTTTGTCGTGTATGAGTTATTTCGACGGCAATGATCCCACCGAAAAATCGATCCGTGAAACAGCCGACTTCCTCTACCGCCGCGTGGAATGGGATTGGTTTATGAACGAGCGCAACCTGCTCAGCATGGGCTGGCATCCTGAAAAAGGGTTCCTTGCTGCCGAGTGGCGCGGCTACAACGAAGCCATGGTTTTGCTCGTTATGGCCATGGGCTCGCCAACCCACCCGGTGCCTGCTAAAATGTGGGACCAGTGGTGCAACACGTACTACCGTACGGAATACAAGGGACAGGATATGGTAAACTTTGGTCCCCTCTTCGGTCACCAGTACAGCCACATGTGGATCGATTTCAGAGGCATCAAAGACGATTACATGCGCGGTATGGGCATCGATTATTTCGAAAACAGCCGACGTGCAACACTTGCCAACCGTCAATATTGCATCGACAACCCGGGTAGATTCACAGGTTACGGTGCAAACATTTGGGGGCTTACCGCCTGTGACGGTCCGGGTTACGCCGAAAAAATGTTCAACGGCCAACTGGTACGTTTCAACGGCTATTCTGCGCGTGGCGCAGCAGCCGATTACCGCGACGACGATGGCACCATAGCTCCTACTGCCGTAGGTGGTTCCGTACCGTTTGCTCCTGAAATTTGTTTGCCCGCACTCGAAGCCATGTGGAACCGTTTCCCAGTGGGCACTTACGGTTTTTTCGACGGCTACAATGAAAGCTACACCTGGAAAGACGAAGGCGCTAAAGGCCAGGACGGCTTCTCATATTGGGTAGACGTTGATTACCTGGGCATCGACCAGGGCCCCATCCTGCTCATGCTGGAAAACCACCGAAGCGAAATGCTTTGGAACATCATGAAAAGAAATCCTTACATCGTTCAGGGACTAAAAAAAGCAGGATTCAAAGGAGGCTGGTTGGAAAACAACAATGTGGCTGCGCCTGCTTCCTCAACCGTGAAAAGTTTTGCCACCAACCCAGATATTCCGCTTGATCCGGCCGGTTTTTTTCAACGCAAGGCGTACAAAGACGCCTCCGGCAAAACATTGCCCTACCAGTTTATGACACCGGAAATGCCCCAAAAGGGCGTAAAATATCCCCTGGTTTTGTTCCTGCACGGCTCCGGCGAACGGGGCGACAACAATGCTTCTCAAACACACATCGGCGTGTATGCATTTTGTGAAAAAAACATACGGGACAAGTATCCATGCTATGTGCTGGCGCCCCAATGCCCGACAGGCACGCGCTGGGAAAATCCGGAACGTGGAAAAACCAAAGTAGTACACCATCCCGACCAGGCTTCCGAACCCGGCCGGTTGACCCTTGAGGTGCTCGACAAAATACTTGCGGAAAACCCCGACATCGACCGCAACAGGGTGTACATCACCGGGTTGTCGATGGGAGGTTTGGGCACCTTTGACCTGCTCATGCGCCGTCCGGAACTTTTCGCCGCTGCTTTGCCCATTTGTGGCGGCGGCGATCCTTCGTTTGCCTCAAAAATCAAAAAAACGCCCATTTGGATGTTTCATGGTGGTTTGGACGAAACAACGCCACCACACTTTTCAAAAGACATTTACCAAGCCTTAAAAGCTGAAGGTTCGCCTGTGAAATTCACGGAGTACAGCACACTCGGGCATGCCATCTGGCAGGAAACCTATTACAATCCGGCCGTCTTAGATTGGCTGTTTTCCCAACACCTTTGATCAATTCTATTTTAAAGAATGAAAATATTTCATGTTTTATTGCTTTTTTGTTGCTTCGCTACAGCACAAAAAAACTTGTCGGCTCAGCCTGCGAACCACACCCAAAAAGTGGAATCGTTGCTTTCCCAAATGACCCTGGAGGAAAAAATAGGCCAAATGACCCTGTATACCACCGACTGGGGTAGCACAGGGCCTACCATCCGTGAAGGATACACGACCGACATCCGATCGGGAGCTTGCGGCGCCTTGTTCAACAGCCATACCACTGTTTTTACCCGCCAACTCCAACGCATTGCCGTGGAGGAATCGCGCATGAAAATTCCGTTGTTGTTCGGATACGACGTCATTCACGGTTACAAAACCATTTTCCCCATACCCCTGGGTGAAGCCGCAAGTTGGGATCCGGCTGCAGCCGAAATGTCCGCACGGGTGGCTGCCGTGGAAGCTTCGGCCTCGGGACTGCACTGGACTTTCGCGCCCATGTGCGATATCGGACGCGATCCCCGCTGGGGCCGAGTGATGGAAGGAGCAGGTGAAGATCCATACCTGGGCAGCCGTTTTGCCGAAGCACGCGTACGCGGCTTTCAGGGTAATGGCTTGGGCAATACCGACGCCATGGTGGCTTGTGTAAAACACTTCGCCGCTTACGGAGCACCCATTGCCGGTAGGGACTACAATACGGTTGACATGAGTGAACGGTATTTCCGCGATTTCTACCTGCCGCCCTATGAGGCTGCCATTCGCGCTGGCGCAGCTACGGTGATGACCTCTTTCAACGATTACGATGGCATGCCTGCTTCGGGCAACAAACACCTGCTGACTGACATTTTGCGCAAGGAACTCGGCTTCAAGGGATTCATTGTGACCGACTACACTTCCATCAATGAAATGGTGAACCACGGTGTTGCCGCCGACGATAAGGCCGCCGGTGAACTGGCAGCAAACGCCGGCGTGGATATGGATATGCAGGGTGCTGTTTACCAGCGTTTTCTCGCCCAGTCAGTGCGAGAAGGGAAGGTTCCCATCTCCCAAATCGATGACGCCGTGCGCCGTGTGCTTACTTTAAAAATGGAGCTTGGGCTGTTTGATGATCCCTACAAGTTTTGTGATGCCGAACGCGAAAAACGTGTCATGCTCAGCGACGACCACCGTGCCAAGTCGCGTGAGATAGCCCGCAAATCGGTGGTTTTACTCAAAAATGAAGGGCAAACACTTCCTTTAAATCCAAAAACCAAAATTGCGCTCATCGGTCCACTCGGCGACAACCAAAGCGAGCTCATCGGCGCCTGGTCGGGTTCCGGATCCGGCAGCGATTGCATAAGTCTGATGCAGGGTTTGAAAAATGCCGGTGGAAACGTGACGTTCAGCAAAGGTTGCAATGTTGAAGGTGATGATCGCAGTGGTTTCGATGCAGCTGTAGCGCTTGCCCGACAGAGTGATGTGATTATACTTGCCGTAGGCGAAATGGCCTGGATGAGCGGCGAAGCATCTTCGCGTACCGACCTTAATCTGCCGGGCGTACAGGAAGAACTCGCCCGCGCTTTGAAAGCAACCGGCAAGCCGTTGGTGGTTGTGCTCATGAACGGTCGTCCGCTCACCATTCCCTGGTTTGCAGAAAACGCTTCTTCCATCCTTGAAGCCTGGTGGTTGGGCACCGAAACTGGCAATGCACTGGCCGACATCCTCTACGGCGCCTACAATCCTTCGGGCAAACTACCGATGACCTTTCCGCGAAACGTAGGGCAGGTGCCGATTTTTTACAACGAAAAAAGCACCGGCCGGCCCTACGATCCCAATTCAAAATGGACCAGTAAGTACATCGATTCGCCCAATACGCCATTGTATGCCTTTGGATTCGGCCTCAGTTACACAACGTTCAGCTACGGCGATCCGACGGTAAACATGAAAACTTTTAAAAGTGGTGAGAAAATCACGATAAGCGTTCGTTTGACCAATTCCGGTAAATTTGAAGGTGAAGAAACCGTGCAACTTTACATCCGCGACCTGGTGGCATCGTCTACAAGGCCGGTGAAAGAACTGAAAGGTTTTCAAAAAATCCGCCTCCAGCCTGGTGAAAGTCGCGATGTACGATTTGAAATCGTTGAAAACGATCTTAAATTTTACCGCCACGACATGACCTATGGCGCCGAGCCGGGCGATTTTGACCTCATGGTGGGCGGTTCATCCGACGCAGTCAAGACCATTCGCATTGAACTTAAGGCCAAATAATCAAAACATTAAAAACTTCGAATTTCGGATTTCGAACTTCGGACCAATTTCATTTGTATGAAGCCACGTATACCATTTTCCAAATTTTTACCGCTGTTCCTGTTCAGCCTGTTTTCAACAGCGGCTTTTGCTCAGGTAAGCATCAGCGGTCGTATAACCGATGCCCTCGACAGCAGTGCTTTGATCGGTGTAACCATTCGCGAAAAAGGCACAAGCAACGGGACGAGTTCCGACGTCGATGGCAATTTTCGATTGTCGGTAAATGATCCCAATGCCGTCCTTGTTTTTCAGTATACGGGTTATTTAGAGCTTGAAGTGCCCTTGCAAGGCCGCACCAGCATCCAGGTAACCATGGGCACCAACGTGAACCTCATCGACGAAGTGGTGGTGATCGGTTACGGTGTGCAGCAAAAAAGCGACCTCACGGGTTCGGTGGGTACTATGAAAAGCAAGGACATCGAAAAAATACCCACCTCTTCCCTCGAACAGGCCATGCAGGGCAAAATTGCAGGCGTATACGTGACACCTTCCAGCGGCCAGCCTGGTGCAGGCGCCATCATCAGGATACGCGGTACGGGTACTTTGAACAATGCCAACCCTTTGTATGTGGTGGACGGTATGTTGCTCGACAATATTTCATTCATCAACCCACAGGATGTTGCCTCGATTGAAGTTTTGAAAGACGCTTCGGCAACGGCCATTTACGGCAACCGAGGCGCCAACGGTGTCATCATCATCACCACTAAAAAAGGCAGCGCCGACGGTAAAGCCGTTGTTTCGTTGAGCACTTATTATGGTACCCAGGAAGTAACCCGTAGGATTCCGATGGCCAACGCCTCCGAATTTGCCCAGATGTACAATGAGCTGACCATCGACAATTATTTTCCTGATCCGGCTTCTTTGGGTGCTGGTTTTGACTGGCAGGATTATTTCTTTCAAAACGCACCCATCGGTAGTGTTCAGCTCAGTGCAAACGGTGGCAACAACAAACATTTGTACAACGTCTCCGCCAACTATTTTAACCAAGAAGGCATCATCAAAGAATCGTCGTTTGAACGCATTACGTTGCGTTTGAACAACGAATACGAGGTCAACCGCTTTTTCCGCCTGGGCAACAACATCGCTTTTGCCCGTTCGGAAGCACAGAATCCGTCCAACTCGGTGGAAGGCGCCTACAGGATGCAGCCGGTTTTGGAACCTTTAGATTCTACAGGGAAATTTACCGATCCTACCATGCCATATGGTACGGCCATGGGCAATGCCGCCGCCGACCTATTTTATCGGAAAAACAACAATACCTACGTGAATCGCATGGTAGGAACCATTTATGGCGACATCAAACTTTTCAAACATTTCACATTCAGAAGCAATTTCGGGTTGGACTTGTCGTACCTCAAAAACAAGTTTTACCTGCCCGAATATGAAGTGTCCATTTCCCAGCGCAATCCGGAGGACCAGTTGAACCTCGGGTACGACGAACAACGGACATGGCTTTGGGAAAACACGCTGACGTATGCGCAGGAATGGGAAAACTTGCGGCTTAATGTGTTGGGTGGTTATACTTCACAGGAATCATACAGTGAATCCTATGGTGCAGGAAGACGCAGTTTCCCATCCGGCTCTGATGAATTGCTTTTTCTCAGTGCGGGCAACGATACGACGATGACCAACTACGGCGGCGCTTCAGATTGGGCAATGGTGAGCTACCTTTTTCGTGTAAACACCACCTTGTTTGACCGTTATCTCTTTACGGCGTCCATGCGTGCCGACGGTTCATCCAGGTTTAATGAAGACAATCGCTGGGGCTATTTCCCTTCTTTGGCCGTAGGCTGGAACGTTGTGCAGGAATCATTTATGGAAAACCAGCGCATCTTCGACAGGCTTAAACTGCGCGCATCGTGGGGTATTTCCGGAAACGACAAAACACAATTGTACCCTTCGCTCGGAGCCATCTCCAACGGACTTTCGGTCATTCTTGGTCCAGGAGAAAGTTTGAACAACGGCGCCACCCTCATCAATTACGCCAATTCCGACGTTCGTTGGGAGGAGGTTACACAGGCCGATATTGGTTTGGAAATGGCGTTTCTCAACAACCGTTTGAGCACCGAAATTGATTTTTACAACCGTTACACGAAAGGCATTCTGGCCGATTTGCCCATTCCGGCATACGTTGGTTCACAGTCGAATCCTGTCGTCAACCAGGCCGAAGTAGTGAACCGCGGCATCGACTTCACCATGAACTGGCGTGAATCCAAACCCAGGTTTTCCTACAACCTCGGGGTCATTCTTTCCACGGTGCACAACGAAGTCAAACAACTAAGTCTGGGCCGTTCGGAGATTTTTTCCGGTGCTACCGGACAAGGCGACCAGGCCACACGAACGGTCGTTGGTGAACCCATTGCATCGTTTTATGGTTTTGTCGTAGATGGTATTTTCCAAAATGTGGAGGAACTTGCTTCGCTTCCAAGACTTGGAAACGAAGGCGTTGGTGATTTCCGTTACAAAGACTTGAATGGTGATGGCGTCATCAATGGCGAAGACAGGCAAACGCTTGGAAGTCCCATTCCAAATCTGACGTATGGATTCAATGGCGGGGTGGAATTTATGGGCATTGACTTTTCGGCCGACTTCTTTGGAGTTGCCGGAAATGAGATCGTAAACGTAAAGGCCATGAGCCGCTTTGCTGTGTACAACTGGGAAAAAATATATGTTGACGGACGTTGGACGGGTGAAGGTACCAGCAGCTCGGTGCCGAAAGCCAGCAACGGAGGAGCAAATTACCGCATGTCTGATTTTTATGTTGAGGACGGTTCCTTCATACGTCTTCGCAGCGTCGTTTTGGGTTATACCTTACCGGTAAGCTGGACAGAAAAAGCGGGAATGAGTCGCCTCCGGTTGTACACAAGCGGCACCAACCTTTGGACCAAACAAAAATACCAGGGTTATTCGCCTGAGTTCAGCAGCAACAGCGTTTTTAATTCCGGCCTCGACACCGGTATTTATCCCATTTTCAAAACCATATTGGTTGGTTTGGACGTAACTTTTTAATGATGAAAGCTTTTTTTTCACGATACAACATCTTCGCCATGCAAACGAAGTCCCCGTTTTTTACCCAAAAATTTTTATTGCCAGCACTTGTTTTATTGCTGGCTGCCCCGGGTTGCCGTAAGGATTTTCTCGAACGCCAGCCGCTAGGCCAGCTTACGTACGATACTTTTTTTGAAACGGAAGAACAAGCCGTTGAAGCCGTAAATGCCGTTTACCATCAGTTTCGTTCGTTTGATTGTGTTGGTCTGAATTACATCGGTGTTACCGACATCATCAGCGACGATTCGGACAAAGGTTCTACCCCCAACGACGCTCCACCGTTGCTGGATGTGGATAATTTTACCTTTGATGCCAACAACAACAATTTTTTAGCCGTTTGGACCGGTTATTACCGCGCCATAGCCCGTGCCAACCTCGCCATCATACGTATTCCGGATGTCGACATGGATGCGGAATTGCGAGACCGCCTGGTAGGTGAAGCCAGGTTTTTACGCGCATACAGTTACCTGTTGTTGGTTCAATGGTTTGGCGACCTTCCAATCATCACCCAGCCACTTGGAGCCGATGAATATTACAACCAGCCACGCAAATCCAAAGCTGAGGTTTATGCGCTCATTGAAAGTGATTTGCTCGCCGCCATTGATGCTTTGCCCACAAAATCCGGTTATGCATCCAAGGATCTCGGACGTGCAACACAGGGAGCTGCAAAAGGCATTTTGGCAAAATTGTATATGGTGAGGGGTGATTTTCCCAATGCCGAAAAATACTGCCGTGAAATCGTGGAATCGAACCAATACAGTCTGTTGCCACGATATGAAGACAACTTTTTGCCTATTGGTGAAAACGGTGCAGAATCGATTTTTGAAATTACTGCAGCCGCACTCAATCCAGTTGACGGCGTTACCGGTCCGGGAGCAACGCCTTACAACATGGTACAAGGCGTTCGTGGCGTGCCCAACCTGGGCTGGGGTTTCAACCGTCCTTCCGACAATCTTTTTGCCGCTTACGAAAACTTCGATGCACGCAAAAGCGCCACCATTTTGCAACCCGGCGATTTGTTGCCCGATGGCAGCGCCGAGGTGCAGGACAATCCGGAAATGTTCAACGAACGGTTCAACCGCAAAGCATGGGTGCCAACACACACAGGATTGCAGGACAATGGACCAGGCAACATTCGGATCCTTCGTTACGCCGATATCCTGTTGTTGTATGCCGAAGCGCTCAACGAAAACAACAAGGCCGGGGAGGCTTTGACATACGTCAACCAAGTGCGCAAACGCGCCCGTGGTGCCAACCCCATAGCTTTGCCCGACATCAACATCACCGATCAGTCTTTACTGCGCGAACGCATTTACAAAGAACGCCGTGTTGAACTTGCTATGGAGCAACATAGATGGTTTGATCTTGCACGGTGGGGGAGGGCAGAATCGGTTATGCTTGCAGTGGGCAAACCATTCATCAACGGCAAGCACGAGCTTTTACCCATTCCGCAATCGGAAGTGGATTTGAGTGGTATTTTACAAAAT
Source organism: Chitinophagales bacterium (assembly GCA_038249605.1). Taxonomy (GTDB): domain Bacteria; phylum Bacteroidota; class Bacteroidia; order Chitinophagales; family Saprospiraceae; genus M3007. The sequence continues at coordinate 10,275 of JBBSDH010000127.1, forward strand.
CCGATGTATTAACGAAAGTATGGAAGAAATCTTCCACACAGCCATGCAATCAAATTTCCGGCAAACAGGAAAAGCAGCATGTCTGGTGTACACAATGAGGAAGGGATTTTTTCGCTCAACAGTACACCGAGCCAAACGAGCGATTGAAGTCCTGCGATGGACAATACGGCCAAGGTTTGAGTTTTCCACCCGTTGTTTTTTTCGGGAAACAAAAGCCAGACACCTGCTACGCCTGCGCACTGAATAGCCAGCCAACCACCTGCCCAATCGAGGGAAATGGTTGTGAGCAATACCACCAGGGTCCACAAGGCATAACCGCCGTGGGCCTTGGTGTCTTTAAGCGACAACCGGGGTAAAATCCACAGAGGAACCAGCAATGCTACTGCTGCGCCGATGTACATGACGGCATACAAAACGCCCAAACTGCCAATCGCCCACAGCGCCGTTCCCGGCAAAGCGCGCGGCAAAGCTCCACGATGCAACAGGTAGATGAAAAATAAGGCAAAACCCAGAAAGGTCAGGAGAAAACGGCCAGCCCAAAGTTCCCAGGAACTTTGGGTTGAATAACGCCTGGAAAGTGAATCGAGTTTTCGGAAGGTGTTTTCGCTGACAAGTTCGTTCCGATTTACAAGTACATCGCTCTTTTTAACCAGTATACCCGTACTTATGATTTCAGCGGTTTTGTGCCGGAGCATGGTCCGGGTAAGCGAATCGCTGTAAAAAGTATTGGATGTTGTGGTTTTTTCAAGGATGGGCAACAACAATTCGGGTTGACGGAGAGGCGAGAAAGGCAGCGAATCGCTGAAAATATTTTGTGCCTGTTTGATGGTAAGCAGGCTGTCGGGTACAATACGAGTGATGTTGGCGCCTGCAACCAGATACCAGTTTTTCCCGGGCAGGTTGCGTGTCCGATCCAACTCTTCCTGTCCCAAAACGCCACGTTTGAAAACGTCGTCGAGCATCTTTTGCCCATAACTTTTGTACATGCCTAAATTGCGGACCAGGTCTTCGTACTGCACATCATTTTTGCCAATGCGGGCTTGTTCGGTCAAAAGATCTGCCAAGAGCCGTTTCTGACGTTTGGCCACCCCGTCATCGATGCGGAAATAGGGTCCGTGGTCCGCTTTTACTCTGGCAAGATCTGCACTGACTTGTTCTTCTGGAAACAATACCTCAAAATCGAAAGGGGCTGTCAGGCTCCGGTAATTCCAGGGTTGTCCCAAGGCGAATCGGTAAGGGAATGGATTGGGTCGTGGCAGGAGCACCGTAGCCACCATGGCACATCCGAGTGTGAGTGCTATGGTGGCAATGAGGTTGCGTTTCGACACACGTGCCGGCAAAAGGGAAGCCAGTTGTGGCAACAAGGGTGTTTGAGACGTATTATTCACCTTGACGTGGGTTCCAGATAACTTCTTCAGCGTTGTTTTCCAAAGCGGTACGGCGGGCGAGGATAAAAAAGTAGTCCGACAACCGGTTCAGGTACTGCAGTACGATATCATCCACAGGTTCTATGTTGTGGAGGGCCACCACCAACCGTTCGGCCCTTCGGCAAACGGTGCGGCAAATGTGGCAGGCAGAAACAGCAGGGTGGCCGCCTGGCAGTATGAAATGCCGGAGTGGAGCAAGTGATTCGTCCATTCGGTCCATCTCGTTTTCGAGCAGGGTTATGTCGGCAAATCTTACATCGGGTACAGGCGCCTGATTGCCTGGATCCGAAGCAAGGTTTGCACCTATGGTGAACAGGCGGTGCTGGATCTGGGCAAGTACTTCACGACTTCTTACCTCTGCAAGGCTATCGCGGAGTGCGCCTGTAAATGCATTAAGTTCATCAACGGTGCCATAGGTATCCACACGCAGGTCACTTTTAGAAACCCGCCTTCCACCGAAGAGCGCTGTCTCGCCTTTGTCACCCGTTTTGGTATAAATTTTGAATGCCATAATCCGAGTTAGTTTTTGCCTTTTTCACTTTCCGAAACATTAACTGGAATAAGTTTCAACGAAGGCGGAGCCTCAACGGGTTTAACTTC